>JADFNR010000048.1 GCA_022563275.1 Chloroflexota bacterium
GTCCCAGTCACCCGGTCTTGGACGATGAACGGCACTCCGATAAATGCCCGCAACTCCAATTCCTCGAGCAATGTGGCTTGTTCAGGGGTGTGGGTCAACCGATCGTCCATCAAAAAATCGCGGGTAATTATCGTCTGGCGTTCGCGGGCGGCGTAGGCGCGCACTGCCCCCAAATCGGAAAGTGGGAACTCTTGGGTGAACCTGGGATAAGAGTCCCCGGAAAGGCTGATCAGTTTGAGGATTTCCGTGGACTGGTCCAACTCAAAGATGATAGCTATCCGTGCGCCGATGAGAGACCGGGCGCTGTCGGCAATCTTTTGCGAAACCGCCTCAAAGTCCAATGTAGTAGCCAGGTCGTTGACCACATCATTAAGCGCCACCAACCGTTCCTTCTCCCGCTCCGCCTCGCTCAGGAGCCGGGCCTTCTCGATGGCCAGAGCGGCTTGGTCGGCGAATGCGGTTAGGAGGGACACCTCATCGTCGGTGAACCGGCGTGGTTTACGATCAGCGATCATTAGCACACCTATCGACCGATCATTGGCAACCAGAGGAACTACAACACTTCCACGCACCTCGTATTCTTGGTTCCTACGACGGTCGTCTGAACTCGCGAACCCATCTGCTACTGCGTCCTCCATAATCAAAGGTTCTTTGGTGGCCATCGCATGGCCCGCGTTATTTGCTCCTTCTTCTACCGCGAAGGCTGGTGTGAACTCGGCAATCGCCGTGACGTAGCCAGCTGCGGTCTCTGTTGCCGCTGCGACCACCAATCCGTCATGTTGCAACAGTCGGATCCAGGATTTATTGGCACCCAGGAGCCGGGCAGCTTCATTCACGATCAGGTCCAGCACTTCCTCAGTGTCGTGGGCTCCGGCTAGGAGGTTGGAGACTCGGTAGAGCGCGTCCGAGCGTTCTCTCTCAGTCTCTGCCGCCTTCAACAGCCGCGCTTTCTCAAGAGCTAAAGATGCTTGGTCGGCGAAGGCGGTGAGGAGCGAAACTTCATCTTCAGTAAAGCGGCGGATGCGCTTGTCCGCCACAACGAGTACGCCGATGGAACGGTCATTCGCCAACAGAGGGACAGCAGCATGCCCGTGGAAACCAAACCTCTGGGAATTGGCGCGCGCTTCTGTGGGCACCATTTCGTCTTCGGTGGCGTCCTCAACAATGTAAGGTTTTTTTGTAGCCATGACGTGTCCGAGTACGGTGGACCCTTCCTCCACCGCTACCGCTGGCCTTCTTCGGGAGTCCTGTGCTAGAAATTCGGCAGCTGATTCCGTGGAGGCACTGGGTATCAATACGTCCCCATGCAACAAATGAATCCAGGCGGCGGTCGCACCGACAAGACGGGCAGCCTCATTCACGATCAGGTCCAGGACCTCGTCAGTATCATGGACTCCAGCCAGCCGATTGGATATTTGATAGAGGGAGTCCGAGCGTTCTCGCTCAGTCTCCGCCTCGTTCAACAGCCGGGCTTTCTCTAGGGCCAACGCCGCTTGGTCTGCGAAGGCGGACAGAAGGGAGACTTCAGCAGTATTGTATTGTCTGATTTGTTGGTCCAACAGGGTGAGCGTGCCGATGGACCTGTCATTGGCCACTAATGGGACTCCGACTAACCCATGGAACCCATATTTTTGGAACAGAGCTCGTTGCCCTGGAATGGAATAATCATCAAGCTGTGAAACATCAGGAATGGTTCTAGGTTGCTTTCCTTCCAGTACTCTCCCTTGAGCACTCCCTTCACCAACTGGAAGGCCGGGCATCAGTTGAGCGGTCTCAGCAGCATACTCAGCCGCGGCCTCGGTTGACGGTCCTACCACTAGCATGTCGTCCTTTAACAACCGGATAAATGCGGCAGGTGTACCAACTAGCCGGGCAGCTTCATTCACGATCAGGTCCAGTACTGCATCCGTGTCATGGGCACCCGCAAGCAGGTTAGAAACCCGGTAAAGGGAGTCGGAGCGTTCTCGCTCTGTTTCAGCCTCATTCAAGAGCCGGGCTTTCTCCAGGGCTAGGGCGGCCTGGTCTGCGAAGGCGCATAGGAGGGAGATTTCATCTTCTTTGAACCGGCGTCCATGGTGGGCATAATCCCCTATGGTGATGGTGCCGATGGACTGATCATTGGCCAATAGGGGAATTGCACCCGTTGTCGCAGGGTCGATTCCTTGTTCTTCAAATAACCGCAGTGTGGTAGGAAGAAGCAGAGGTACGGCATCATCTCCGTATACAGGCTTCTTGGTAGCCATTGCATGACCCGGCACACTCGTCCCTTCCTCCACTAGGTGCTTCGGTTGCGGCTCGTAGCCCACAACAGAATTCGCGGTAGCTCTAAGAACTAATGAGTCTCCTTCCAAAATGCGAATCAAGACGGTCGTCAAGTCTAGGAGCCGGGCTGCTTCGTTCACGATCAGGTCCAGCACTTCGTCTGTGTCGTGGGCGCTTGCCAGGAGGTTAGAAACTCGATATAAGGAATCCGCACGTTCTCGCTCTGTCTCCGCGCGCACCTTCTCGGTCTCCGCCTCGTTCAAGAGTCGGGCTTTCTCCAAGGCGAGGGACGCTTGGTCGGCGAAGGCGGACAGCAGGGAGATTTCGTCGTCGGTATATTGGCGGGTGCGGGTGTCGAAAACGTTGAGCACACCGATGGACTGGTCATTGCCCAGCAGAGGGACCGCAACTGCACTGTGGAACCCATTGTTTTTAATCCTGATCTTATCTTCCGGAGACAGCAACTCATCTTCCGTGACGTTCTCCATCACATAAGGTTTCTTGGTGGCCATCACGTGACCCATAGGATTGCCGCCCTCTTCGATTCTTATGGTTGGATGGATCTTTGTAGAATCGGCAAGGAACCCGGCAGCAGTAGGCGTGGCAGCGCTGGGGGCCAAAGCACCATCCACCAACAGCCGGATTACGGCGGCATGTGCGCCGACCAGCCGGGCGGCCTCATTGACGATCAGGTCCAGCACTTTATCGGTATCATGTGCACCAGCAAGCAGGTTGGAGACCCGGTAGAGTGCATCCGAACGTTCCTCGCTCCTCCGCAAGGCCTCTTCTGCCCGTTTTTGCTCGGTTATGTCCTTCCAAACGCCGATGGTCCCCGAAATTTCACCTTCAGCATCACGTAGCAGAGAGATCGAAGTAATGATCTCAATGAGCCTGCCGTCTTTGGCTACGATAGCCTGCTGGTAGTTCCGCAGTTGTCCGTCCGCCTGCAGGAGCCGCATCACCTCCCGGGCTTGTTCTACACCGCCCGGGAAAAAATCTGCGGCTCGCATGTTTGACACTTCTTCGGCCGTGTACCCGGTCAGCGCCTCCGCTCCGGGGCTAAAATAATTCACACGGCCTTGGGCATCGTGCTTTGTGATGGCGTCGGGCGAGTTTTCCACCAGGCCCTGGAAAAGGTCCAGGCGCTCTCCCAGCCGCGAGACTTCTTCAGCTAACTGCTTCTTGGTTTTACGCTGGTTGTTCATGCGGTATCTGCCTAGAAAGTTGCCGCTATTATGACACGATTCAGTTAGGGGGTGCGCCGACTGCGTTAATCTCGCCAACGATTATTTGCGGTACTCATCTCCGCAGTCTCCGATGATCTGGTAGAGATCCCGCGAACGGCCCAACACTGATTCAATATCGTCCACATCCGCTGGCTCAAGTTCAAGACCAAACACCTGGGCGTTGTCATCCCGGTGATCCGCCACGCCGAGCCTGACTCCCACAATAACTCCGGCTACCGCAGGACGGTCTAGCACGTAGCGTATCGCCACGTCGGCGATGCTGACTTGGTGGCGGTCGGCGATGCCTTTCAGAATAAGGAGGAGATCTTGAAGCAGGTCCCAGCCTCCCCAGGCGTCCACCATTTGCTTGTACTTGGACAGGCTGGCGGTATTCAGTACCGCCCGATCTGGTTCGGGGTGCCCCAGAAACCTTTCTGAAAGAAGACCCCCAGCCAAGGTGCCGTAAGCCAGAAGTTGGACGCTATGGCCCTCGCAATACTCGCTCATCTGCACTTCTGGCCTGCGGTCGATCAGCGAATACTGCACCTGATTAGAAACGATCTGGTGGCCTTCATCGACGATCTTCTGAAGGTGCTCGGTATCGAAGTTGGTCAGCCCCAGGTGCTTGATTTTGCCTTCATCCCGCAGGTGTTCCAGATGAACCATGGCTTCCAGGTAACGCTCATCACCGTAATCCCACCAGTGGAACTGGAGCAGATCTAAGGATTCCACGTCCATCCGGCGGAGCGACCGGTCGATGTTCTCACCCACCCAGCTTTGGTCCATGGGGCCAGGATTGGGAACCCACTTCGTGAAAGCTTGAACACCTGCGGTCGCATCATGTCCCAGGTTAGCAGCAAGCCGCCGCCTGAACTCTCCGATGAAGTCTTCGGCTGGACCATAGTGGTCGGCTAGGTCCCAGGAGGTGAACCCCGAGTCCAAGTATCGGAGCATGCTGTCTACAGCCTTCTCGGGGTCGATTGAACCGTGGCCACCTGACACCTGCCACATTCCATTTAAGATGCGGCAGATCTGAAGATCGGGGGCGAGTTGAAATCGGCTGGATGGGAGCAAGGGCGGGGATTGATTGGCTTCCATAGTGAGTAACCAAACCCACTAGAGTCCTTGTTAGAACCCTGATTGGACTAGCAATTTGGTCCGTTGGGTTGCGGGGGTCATTATGGCAGAATCGCCAGTCTCTGTGACACTGCCATATTCCCAACCCGCGTGGCTCCTAACTACGGTTGGTCGATGCGATGGATGCGACGACGCGGGGATAGGGTAATCATCACCATTGGCAGGTATGAGGGCCACGGAGGGACTGTAGAGGCCAACGTGTACCAGAAGACAGCGGACTACCCTGACGAGTTTTCTAACGGGTATCACGTCATGCTGGACACCGAGGAGTTGGTTACCGTGCGGTGGGACCAAGCGGAAGCCGCGTCTGGGCGTGTGCTACAATCGGCGCCAAACCACGCGACACGCTGAGGAGCTAAAGATTGACCGGTAGGCTAGAAGACAAGGTCGCCATCGTCACGGGCGGGGCCTCGGGCATCGGCCGGGCGATCTGCCAGCGTTTCGGCCGCGAAGGGGCCAAGGTGCTGGTTGCCGACCGGAACATCGCGGGCGCCGAAGAGACTCTGTCTCTGATGGGCGCTACTCCCGATAACGCCGCCACGGTGGACGTGAATATCTCCGACGCGTTTCAAGTGGAACGGATGGTCAACGAGGCCGTAACCCGGTTCGGCCGGTTGGACATCTTGGTCAACGGCGCCGCCATCCTGATCCGCACGCCGCCCCTGGTGGAAGTGGATGAAGTGCTCTGGGACCTGACCATGGAGACCAACCTCAAGGGCGTGTTCCTCTGCTGCAAGTACGCCATCCCCGCCATGACCGCCAACGGAGGCGGCTCCATCGTGAACATCTCGTCCATGTCTGGGGTGCGCGGCGTCGGCTACTCGGTGCCCTACGCCGTGAGCAAGGCCGGAGTCATCCACCTGACCACGGTTGCGGCCAGCCAGTACACCTCGCAAGGCGTGCGCATCAATTGCATCGCGCCCGGCGGCGTGGACACCCCTCAGATGCGGGGCAGCACGGCCAGCGCCGAGGCGTTCTCCGGCCGGAACGAGGGCCACCCCATGGGCCGGGTGGGCACCGCGGATGAGATTGCCAATCTGGTATTGTGGCTGGCCTCGGACGAGGCTTCCTACGTGAGCGGCAGCACCTATATCATCGACGGCGGCGCCTGGGCCTCGGCCCAATAGGTCCGAACCAGACAGATGGACAAACTCATCGACATAGCCAACCGCGCCGTGGCCGACTATGGCTTTCGCCAGGCGGTGCTCTACGGCGCCGCGGACATCGCCCGCAGATGGGAGCTAACCGAGGAAGAAGCCGTAATTTTATCCGGCCCGGTGCTGGCCCATCTCAGCGCCCTGCCCATCCCCGTGCAGCCGGCGGACATCCCAGCGCAGCAGGCCCGCGTTTCGGAAGTTATCCGGGGGCTGATTCCTTCTTGAGGACGGAATCTCGCAAACGCGGCTAGCTGCTCCCGAACAGACCGCCAAAGAAGTCCTCTAAGTCCTGCCCAGCGAATAGGTCCAGCAATGCCGGAGGTGTCTCGAAAGACACTTGGTCAAAGGTGGTGACCCTGCCTTGGATATCGCTAAAACCGGCGGCTCCGGCTTCGAAGAATTTTGCGTCCAACACGTCCAGCGCGGCCCCCAGGTGTTCATCGGACAGCCTGCTGATAGAACCGTCTCCAACGCCCTGGAAGATCTTGCCGGCCTTCTCGTTGCTTAAGGCCGAAAAATCATCTGGCCTTAAGCTCCCAACGATGGATTCCAAGACACTCTCCCCCAAGGCGCCGATGTCGTTGGCGTTTATCGCGGTGGTCAGGCCGGACACCTGTTCCGGGCTTAATCGGTCGAAGTGCCCGCTGTTCATTTCCAAGGCGATATTCAAAGCCTGCTCATCTCCCAGACCAGCCAGTTGGCCGTGTGCTAGGCCGCCAACGATCCGGGAGATATCGTCGCCGCCCAACTCGCTTATATGGGACCCCTCGAAGTGGGTGATCATCCCGGCCAACGCGCCGGACTCCAGGTCCAGCGACAGTTCGATGCCCATTGCGTTGAACATGCCAAAGGCGCTATCCGGGTCCAGAAGCGTAAAGTCTTGGCTCGACATGGCGGCCGCGACCGCGGCAACATCGCCAGGATCAAATTCCTGGATCTGGAACCCGTTCATAGCTGCGAACATGCTGGCCTTCTGGCCGCTCTCCAGTCCCGTGAACTGGTCGTGGTCCATGGCCTCGAAGATTCCGAGCACTGTGTCGGGGCCCAAGTCCTGGAACCCAACGTGGTCCAGGTCTTCCGCCAGATCGTGGGCAAAGGCGCTGCCCTCATGGAGGATGTCTTCAGCCGTGAGATTTACGGACCGCTCGTAGGCAACCACGGCTTCCCCAGAGCGGAACCCAAGGTCCACCCTGGGCTTGAATCCCAAGGCCGCCTCAGGCACGAACCCATAAGTGAAATCGCCGTTTACATACCATTCGGCGGTGAAGTCTAGCTCGATCTCATCGCCTGTGTCAGGGTCGAAGAATTGCACCCCGTTGGTGTCAAACACTTGACCCGTGCCGGGGTCGAAGAACAGGCCTTCTTTAGCGTCAACGGCCAATCCGCCGGCGTTCTGTTGAAATTCGCCGCCAACGAACACGTTCAGGCCCGCGACAGATTGACTGCGATAACCAAGCGCTTTCTGGCCCAGGTACGCGTAGGTGAAGTCGCCTTTGGCATACTGTTCTGAGCTGAGGTCTAGATCGATCTGTTCGCCGGTGTCGGGGTCGAAGAACTGCACGCCGTTTAGATCGAATACTTGACCAGAGGTGGGGTCGAGGAACAGGCCGGTGCTGGCGTCCACGGCCATCCCGCCGGCGTTCAATTGGAAGTCACCGCCGGTGATTATGTCCGTGCCGCCGATGATATGGCCCCGAAACCCAAGGGATTCCTCTGGGAGATAGCCGTAGGTGAAGTCGCCGCTGGCGTATTGTTCCGAATGGAGGTCTAGATCGATCGGCTCGCCGGTAACGGCGTCAAAGAACTGCACACCGTTGATGTCGAACACCTGGCCCGTGGTGGGGTCGAAGAATAAGCCGGCGGCAAGGTCCGCGGCCATTCCTCCGGCATTCAATTGGAAGTCGTTGCCAATGAAGACTTCGGTTCCTCCGATGAAATCTCCGTCATCGTCAATATGCTGGTCGAATCCGCCGAAGTCACCATCGTGGCCGTTGTCGTGGTCGTCAACGGCGGTAGAGGTGGCATCGCCGTGGTCGTCCAGGGTGTCGTCGAAAGTATCTCCGTCGCCGTGGTCGTCCAGGGTGTCGCCGAAAGTATCTCCGTCGTCGTGGCCGTCATCGCCGCCATCGTCGTGGTCTTCCTGGGCCACCACGTCAGACACTCCCAGAGGCCCGAGACCAAGGGCATAGCCGCCCAGCGAGACAGCGACGGCAGCAAAGATAATGGCGATCGTAACCAGCTCGATGTAACGTTTCATTTTCTGTCACCGCCTATTTGCTAGGAGACCGCACATGCGAAATTGTCCAGCAGCTCGTCGAACCGCACCTGGACGAGCGCCGAGTTGGCGCCGGTCAAGGTTAGGGTGAATGCCGTGCCTGATGTGCGGCAATCCCAGGAACCGATCAGACCGCCACTGGCGTCGCCAGATGTATCTTCGGCTTTGAACCCTAGAAACACCCCGGACTCTCCATCCACAAGTACCTCGCCGTCAGCTAAAGTGTCGAAGGCCAGATCGGGTTGGTTGCTCTGAATGATGTCGTAGATGCCCGAGACCAAGGCCAACAAGCTGCTGCCCTGAGGGAGCCAGGTCACGACCACGTTCAACTCACCGTAAGCGAAGGTGATGGCGCCCCGCTCCGGGCTTGCGGTGCCCAATACCTGGATGGCCGCTCCCCGCTCGAAGACCAGTTGGAAGCCATATTCGCTGAATGTTGCCGGCAGCGCCACCGTGGGCTCCGGGGTAGGAGTGGCCGCCGGGACGGGTGTGGCGGTGGGCGCCGCCGCAGTGGTTGCGGTTGGCTGTGGCGCCGCCGTGGCCGGAGCTGACGATACCGTGGGTTGCGGCGCGACAGTTGGCGCTACGGCCGCCGTGGGCACAACTGCCGCAGGGGTACTAACTGCGGGGGCCGCTGTGGCAGTGAGCGTGGGACTGGACGACGTGCCGGTCGGCACACCGCCGCCGCATGCGGCCAAGGTGAATAACGCGCCAATCACGATAATCGGGACCGCCAACGGGCCTGCAAGCCTAAGTCTCATTGATTTGTCTTCGCTCACTCTTCCAATCTAGCATATCTCTGGACCCTAAACTAAATGAGCGCGGCTAAGACGAGCGCCACCCTTGGCTGGTTCTTTCTTGAATGCACGGCCCTGTAAGGAGGAGTGGCGGGATTTGCTGTCACGGAGACGCGGTTGCACCGCCACCGTCCAGTTGGCTCGGGTCGTAGCCCACCAATTCAACGAAACCCCTGCCGCCGATGCTCCGGCCCTGGCGCGTCCCAGTTACTCTCACTTCTCCTTCCCAGTAAGCGGCCGGCGTGTAGCGGCTGCCGGCGAATTCCGAGTCCACCAACACCGGCTCCAGTTCCAGCCTGAGGTCCAGGGAAGGGACGGTCAGCGTCCAGCCACTGGGGTATTCGATGCCGGTGGCTGGGCTGGTCCAAATCTCAGCGGAGGTGATGGATACATCGTCTTGTTTCAGGGTCAACGCCGTTCCGTCTGGCGAAACCAGGGTGCCGTACCCTGAAAACGGAGTCCTGTCAGATGGGTTCCAGACCATTACCGCCATCAGGTCGCTGCCGTCGTCCAATTGCACGCTGACCCAGTCCCAACCAACCCCTTGTCCGATGTCGTCGCCCCATTGGTGGTCCATCCACGCGGCGCCGGTGATGGGTCGCTGCTCCCCGTCGATGGTGATGCTGCCGGTCACGTCCATGCGGGTACGGGAGTAGTAGAAGATGTCGCCGGCCGGCCCCAGTGGCACCAGTCCGACGCCCAGGTGCAGCACGGGAGGCCGGGAAGGGACCGCCATCAGGTCTAGAAAATATACGCCTAGATCGAATTTAAGATCGTAGAATTCCCCATCTCCCTGCATCTTCCATCCGTTGACCGCGATGTCCACGCCGGTCGCGTCCCGGTCCAACGCGTCCAACAGGATTTGCTCCCCAGTTAGGTGCTTACCTGCCGTGTGGTCGCCCAGGCTGGCCTGCAACAGATGGGGAACGGCCGTGCCGGCGCCCGCGCCTTGGAAGGTAACGTAGTGGAAGCTGTATTCTTCACCCCGGTCATCGGTGAGCAGTCCGTTGAAATACCACCACTCGATGCTCGAATCGTGGGGGCCTTCATCTTTGGGCAGAGTAACCAGCGGCTCGGGGGAGAACGGCGTGGCGGCGCCGCCGCAAGCAGAGGCAAAGACGGCCGTGGTGCAGAGGACGAATAGCCAGAGTTTCATGTATTTGACCCTATCGACCGGCCCCGATACCAAAAACGGCGATGGGCTGAAGAACTAATCTGATATATTAAGCCAATCCCGCGCCTGAAACTATACGGAGAATAGCCATGGTCAGACTTAGCCAAGCAGAGCAGGAACTATTCCTGGGCCAACCGAGGATCGCCCATCTGGTGACAATGCGCGCAGCGAGTACGCCCCATGTTGCGCCGGTCTGGTTCCTATGGGATAAAAGCGGAGGGGACAACGGACGGGCTTGGGTCATGGCGGACGCCGGCGCGGTGAAGGTCCGGAATGTCAAACGCAACCCGGCGGTGGCGCTTTCGATCGCGACACCCGAGCGGCCTTTGTCCTATGTCGTGCTGGAAGGCCAGGCGAAGGTAACGTCGGAGGACCTGACTCAGGTGGTGGAGCGGATGTGCGTGCTCTACGACGGGCCGGGGCGGGGAGCCGAGTTCGCCAAGGAGTTGCTGGGTGAGGACCGCATGGTGCTGCTTGAGATTACGGTAGATAAAGTCATGTCCTGGAAAGACGATGACTAGGCGGCTGATTCTTGGGGTGGCAGCACGCCGGCGATCCAGGGGACGAGGTCGCTAAGTTCCTCGCCGCTGATCTCGTGGCCCATGTCGTAGATGTGAAAGTCGGGGCTGTAACCGTTGTTTTCCAGGAACGACTTGGCGGAGTGGGCGGTGTCCTCGGAGATCATTTGGTCATACCTGCCGTGGGCTACGAAGATCGGTTGGTTCCGTTCCTTGGGCAGCCGGCCCGCTAATTCGTCCTGGTCGGGAAGCGTGGCGCTCAAGGCGGCCAAGCCGGCGAAGCGGTCCGCCCGGCCCAGCCCGCAACGGTAGGTCATACCACCGCCCTGGGAGAAACCCAATAAGAGCGCCTGGCCGGGCGGCACGTTGAAATGCTGGAAAACGGTGTCGAAGAAATCGCCGAGGAGCTTCTCGGAGCTGGCCGTTTCCTCAGGCGTGCCGCCGCCGCGCGGTGTCATCCAGCCGTAGCCGGTTTGGCCCGGACCCAGTTGGAAGGAGATCGGCGCGTTGGGGCAGGCGTAAACGTAGCCGGTGGCGTTGATGGCCGGGGCCAGGCCGGCCAGGTCCTGCATGTTGGATCCGAATCCGTGGAGCATTATCACCAGGGGATAGGATGAGCCGGGGGTGTATTCGTCGGGCACCACCGTGATGTACTTTAGTCCCGTTCCTTCGTGTATCTCGGAGCGCATTCTGGACGTCCTCCCGCGGGTCGCGGGTATCATCCTAACACCCGCCGCTCTGGGGTACAATTTGCGGCGGTGCGCCGCTGCGATTATCGAGCACAGACCCTAAAATCATCGTCGATCGAGAATGGGGTTGGCCACGCCATCTGCTGCCTGGAGGGGTTTAACCTATGGCTTTGATCTTTCATCTGACCTTCAAAGATGCCTGGGAGGCCGCCCGGCCAACCGGCGAATACGCCGCTCCGAGTCTGGCCGAGGAAGGGTTCATCCATTGCTCCAAGGACATCCCGCAACTCATAAAGGTTGCGGCGCGTCTTTACCCCGGCGAAGCCGGCCTGATCGTGCTGGACGTGGACCTGGACAAGCTCACCGCTCCCCTTAAGAACGAGCCAAGCCGCTCGGGGGAGATCTACCCCCACATCTACGGGATGTTGAACTGCGACGCCGTGGTCCGGGAAAGGGTCTTGAAGATCGACGCCGCCGGCGGGCATCTTCTGGAAGACTGATGCCCTTGGACCACCCACCGGAGGAATCGGTTTTGATCCCTCGGGCCTACCTGGAATAGGCTGCGACCGGCTTGCGGTTTCGGACGGAGAGATTAAAAAAGGCCCCCCGATCAACAGGGGGCCTTTTTGTTTTCTCGAGAGTGGGGTTAATTGACTATGAAGTTTCCGAACATGGTGAAGTTGTGGCCCGGGAAGGTGCAAACGAACTGATAGGTGCCCGGCGCCGGCGCGGTGAAGGTCACTTCACCCGTTTCTCCGGGGCCGATCAATACGGTGTTGGCGATGACCCTGGAATCTCCCGGTTTGACCCAGTTGTTGGCCGGTCCGGCGGCGGTGCCGTCGGTGGCTACCGCGTCTTTGGTGTCGGCTTGCACAATGACAAAATTGTGGGTGTTTACGGCTGAGGGGTTGGTGAAAGTGATTGTCACTTCGACACCGGAGTCCGCAGTCATGTTGTCGGTATCGAAGGATAGAGAATCACCTACCGCCCCGATGCTGAGGGCTAATGGGCCCGCCGCCACCGGGGTTTCAGTTTCGGTAGTCCCGGTGATGGCCGGAGTGGTCGTCTCTGCCGCTTTTTCAGTTTCTGCGTGTTCAACGTAGGGAATGGCGCGGTCCAAGGCATATGTTCGCTGATTGCCGTTCATGGCGGCGAAAAGTCCCAGTAACGCCAGCCCCACCATGAACGCCAGTCCCAACCCACCAATGAATATGGTGGTAAAGAGTTTGTTGTCGAATCTCAGATGCATGTAGAACATGATCACGATGTAGAACTTAACGACCGACAAGCCAACCAGCAAAGGTATCTTGGCGGAGCCCAGATCGTCGGTTATACCAGCCCGGTCCCAGATCAGCAGGAATTCGACGATGGTGATCACGAACAGGATTATCGCGACCAGCACATATTGCTTGAACGTGGGGTGGTGTGACGTTTGTTCGGTTTCGTGGGCCATATTTATTCCAAGGGCCTCCTGATGGAGCTAGGCAAGGGATGTATGTTATCCGCCAGGAAGCGCGACGGGGCCGGTATCGAACCCGCCGATCAGGTATAGCAGCGTGAAGATGACGATCCAAACGATATCGACGAAGTGCCAGTACAGACCGAGGAGCTCGACATCCAACGCGGTTTTGGGGCCCAGCCGTCCTTTGGCGCCTATAACGGACATAGCCAGGAGCCAGATGATTCCCAATGTCACGTGAGCGCCGTGGAATCCGGTGAGGGTGAAGAAAGAGGCGCCGAACAGGTTGCCGCCCAGGGTCAGGCCCTCGTTCTTGAAAGAGTTGAATTCGAATATCTGGAAACCAATGAATACTGATCCCAGCGCGGCGGTGGTTAGCAGCCAGCCGACGATGGCCCGTTTGTTGTCGGCGTTGGTCGCCGCCAGTGCCTGGACCATGGCGAAGCTGCTCATCAGCAAGACGAAGGTGCTGATGGTCGTGACCGGAACGCTGATGATGTCTATCGGATAAGGACCGACCAAGCTCTGGCCGCGGTAGACCATGTAGGTGGCGATCAGGGCGGCGAAGAAAAGACAGTCCGACCCCAAAAACACCCACATGAGTAACTTGCGGTGGCTCAGGCCGGTGGTTGTATATTCCTGTTCTGCTGCGTGGGCCAAGATCTCAGTCTCCTAATGGTCGTCGCTGGGTGCGGTTGCCGGCTCGTTGCTCCAGCTGATCACACCCATCATCGCGATGGCTCCGCCCAAAAAGCTGATGGCATAGTGGGAAAGCAGTCCGCCTCCGATGAGGGCCACGCCCGCGGCTGTGAAGATCGGCCAGTACGACGGGCTCGGCATATGGATCGAGCTGGGATCAACCAAAGCCTCGGGCTCAGTGATGGGAGTCCCGGCGGCCTCGGCTTTCGCTTTCGTTATCCAATATTGGTCAAGCCCCTCAACCTGAGGAATCTCCGCGAAGTTATAGGCCGGAGGTGGGGAGGCGATGCTCCACTCCAATCCAGGCGCATCCCAAGGATCGTGGCCGACCCGCCGCGAACTGCGGGTCTGCCAGATGTTGATGATGAAGACCAAGAACGCGGCGAACAGTACGATGTAGCCCAAGCTGGCTAAGCGGTTGAGGTTCTCCCAGCCAAATTCCGCAGTGTAGGTATAGATGCGGCGGGGCATGCCGTTCAAGCCAAGGAAGTGCATGGGGAAGAACGTTAGGTTCATGCCGATGAACATCAGCCAGAAATTCACCTTTCCCAGTGTCTCGTCAAGCATCTTGCCGGTAATCTTGGGCCACCAGTAATAGATGCCGGCGAAGATGCCGAAGATCGAGCCGCCAAATAGCACGTAGTGCAGGTGGGCGACGATGTAATAGGTGTCCTGCTGTTGGAAGTCGGATGGGGAGATGGCATGAGAGACGCCACTTAGACCGCCAACGATGAATAGCGCTATGAACCCAAGGGCGAACATCATCGCAGTTGTAAACTCAACGGAACCCTTCCACATCGTACCGATCCAGTTGAAGATCTTCACGCCGGTGGGTACCGCGATCAACATGGTGGTGATGGTGAAGATCGAGTTCGCCACGGGGCCCAGGCCCACGGTGAACATGTGGTGGGCCCACACGGCCCAGCCCATGATGCCGATGACTATTCCAGAGAATACGATGAACGGATAGCCGAACAAGGGCTTTCTCGAAAAGGTCGGCAAGACCTCTGACACGATACCCATGGCTGGCAGGATCAAGATGTAGACCTCGGGGTGCCCGAAGACCCAGAAAAGGTGCTGCCAAAGGATGGGGTCCCCACCCTCGGCGGGGATGAAGAAATGGGTCCCGAAGTTGCGGTCCATCAGCAATTCAATCAGGCCCACGGTTATCACCGGGAAGGCCAGGACCAATAGGATGGAAGTGATCAAGGTCATCCAAACGAACACCGGCATGCGCAATAGGGACATGCCAGGTGCGCGCATGTTGATGATGGTCACTACAAAGTTCAACGCCCCCGCAACGGATGCAACCCCCATTACGAGAAGGCCGATGGCCCAATAGTCCAGTCCCCTGCTAATGCTGAAGGGCTTTTCGGTGAGGTTCGCGTAAGAGAACCAACCGGCGTCCGGCACCTGGTCAACGAGGAAACTCACGTGCATGAGGACCGCGCCGAACAGAAAGAGCCAGAAGCTTAGGGCATTGAGTCTGGGGAATGCGACGTCCCGCGCGCCGATGGCCAGCGGCACCACGAAGTTAAAGAAACTGACTCCTAGCGGCATGATGACCATGAACACCATTGTGGTGGCATGCATGGTGAACATCTGGTTGTACCGCGCGGGGCCGAGGAAGTCGTTATCGGCCGAGGCCAACTGCACGCGTAAGGTTCCGGCCTCGACGCCCGCGAGCAACAAGAAGATGAAAGCGGTCACGCCGTAAAGCACGGCGATTCGCTTATGATCGACCGTAGTCATCCAGCCCCAGACGCCGGCGTAGCTAGTTGGTCGTGGTATGGCGCCAGTTATCGTTGCCATTTTTCGCTTTATCCGGGCCCTCTACCGGACTGTCCGGTGGAAGACCGCGGTCTCTGCTCCTATTTGGTAAATTCTACCGCAAGTCCAACAAATACCCAATCAGGGCATCGATCTCCTCGTCGCTAAGGTTTGAATCGCCATCCTGGTACAAAACCGCCCGCTCCGACATGTAGTTGCCAGGCTTGATGTCTTCTGGGTTGTGCAGCCATTCCCGCAGCGTGTTCTCGGACAGGTTGATTATACCTGCGGCGAGGGTCGCACGGGTTCTGAGGTCGGTTAGGTTGGGAGCCGGCACCGGCGTGATGTCGGCCCCGGTTAGGAAGCCCTTCAGCCGGCTGGCGGAAAGGGCCGGGTCGTCGGGGCCGTCAATAGTATGGCAAAGGGTGCAGTTGGCCGCGAATATCTGCTTTCCCTTCTTGGCTTTGTCAGTGATGGCGGGTGGTTCGCCGTAGGCGGCAGCCCAGGAATCAAAGTCGGCCTGCTCCATCACGATGACTCGGAAACGCATCAAAGCGTGGGCTATGCCACACAACTCAGCGCATTGCGCAAATAGAGTCACCGGCAGATCTTCGTCGATCTTGTCGGAGTCGGCCTGGAACCACATCTTATTCTCGTGGGTGGGGATCATGTCCAGCTTGCCGGCGAGCTTGGGCACCCAGAAACTGTGGATCACGTCATCGGAATAGAGACTCAACGCGATGGGCCGGTCCACCGGGATCCGCAGCTCGTTGGCGGTGATGATCTTTTTGCCGTTTCCGGCGTCTGGGTATTCGAACTCAAACCACCATTGGTGGCCTGTGACGTTGACCTGCAAAGGGACGGGACCGGATTCGGGAGGTTTGTCGATCTCAAAGAGGGTGAATACGGACCAGATGCCCAATCCCATGACCAGGATGGTGGGAATGATGGTCAGCACGATCTCTAATGTGTTGTTGCCATGAATCTGAGGCGGTTTGGGTTGTCCCGGGCGCTTGCGGTAGCGGATGATGGCGTAGAGAAGGACGCCCTCAACCAGGAAAAAGACCACCACCATGATCCACATGGTGACGTTGAATAAATCCAGCTGCGCTTGGGCCACCGGGCCGAATGCCTCCCAGGTGGACATGCCCTCTTTGGAACAACCGGCCACAAACAAGAAAAGGACCGCCAGCAGACTAAAGATGACTGAGCGTTTCTTCAGGCTACTGCGGCGTCCCGTGGGCCGGTTGGAGTTCGAAGTGGATTGCATGGGAAGGGATCCTGTACGCCGGAAGGACGACGGCCCCATTTTCGGCTCCCCGGAGAATTATTCAGTTTGGCGACCACGCCTTTAGCAGGCCATTGGATGGGGCGGGTTTGCCCCTGGTTCCACCGTTACTTGAGCGCGTGTGTGCCAAATTTCACTAACCATTGGGGACATTATCACACGCCCAACTAGCCTGTCAACGCATCTGAGCGTGGGCCAAGCCTGATGCCGTTGCCGCTGAAACCGGGCCTAGAACCGGTACACACCGTCGGGCAACATGACCGCGAATAACAGAGCCAGATAAAGCAACGAGAATAGATAAAGATGTTTGGCCCTGCGGACGGAGTACTCCCGTTTTAATTTCCAGGCGAAGGCGATGAACACCGCGCCCAGGACCGCCGCCGATGCCAGGTATATCAGGCCAACCGCATCCGAAGCGCCGAAGAGCAACGTCAGCGCCACCAATGCCAGGCTGTAGACAAATATGTTTTGGGCGGTGCGCTCTTCCCCCACCACCACCGGCAACATGGGGACTCCCGCCCGCTGGTAGTCTTTTTGGATCAACAACGCCAGGGCCCAAAAATGGGGCGGCGTCCAGAAAAAGACGATGGTGAACAGGTACAGGGCCGGCAGGTCCAGGCTGCCCGTGACCGCGGCCCAGCCGACCATCGGCGGTATGGCCCCGGCGGCGCCGCCGATAACGATGTTCTGCGGCGTGTTGCGTTTAAGCCAGCCGGTGTAGACCAATATGTAAAACAGCGTGGCCGACAGGGTGAGCGACGCTGAGAGCAGGTTCACCCAATAAGCCAGAACGAAGAAGGCCCCCAAGTTCAGGGCGATGCCGAAGGCCAGGGCGCTCATGGGCGCGATACGGTTGCTGGCGACCGGGCGCTGTGACGTCCGGGACATCATGGCGTCTATGTCCTGGTCCAGGAAGTGGTTGATGGCGTTTGCCCCGCCGGCTCCCAGCGCGCCTCCCACACACACCAGGACCAATGTCTGGAGCGATGGGATACCCTCTGCCGCCAGGAACATGCCGCCGATGGCGGTGATGAGGAGCAGGCTAATGATCGGCGGCTTGGTGAGCGTCAGGTAGTCGTTGGCCAGGCCCACGATGCCGCCCGGTTTTTCAACCGCCGCCTGTCCCCGATCCACTCCTTCAGCCATTAGCCGCGCCGCTCCAACGGGTGCCAGGGCTGGAGAAGGTCAACACGATGAGGGCTGACACCGCGATCCACACCGCGGTGGCCATGGCCAGATGCAGGGCCCGCAGGTCTTGGCTCAAGTCAGACCATATCACTCCAGCTCCGACCAATACCTGGACCATGAAGAGGGCCATGGCCGCCATGGAAATGACTCTGATCTCGACCGGTTGGGTCCTCCCTCTAAAGCCCAGGTGCAGACTGTATAGAACGAACAGCCCCACGACCGCGGCAACATAACGGTGGGCCATGTGGATGATCTGCAGGCGGTGTTCAGGGAATGCGTTCCCAAAGCAACGCGGCCATTCCGAACAGGCGCCAAAGGCCCCGGTGATGGTCACATATGAACCTGAAAGCAACAGCAAGAATACCGCCACCCCTGCAATGACGACCAAGGCCGGGAATCTGCGTGTCTTGCCGACCCCCCAACCGGGCATCTTTATCGCCAAAGGTCCTCGGTATGCGACCACCGCCAGCACCACCAGTACCGCGACCAGGGCTTCACCGACCGCCAGGTGCGCCATGACAGCGGCGCCGGGAAGTTCGCTCAACACGGTGGCCCCACCCAGGGCGGCCTGGGCTATCACCAAGCCGAAGGCCACGGACGCAGGAACCAAGACCCACCGTTCCCGCCGGTAGCGCATCCAGGCTGCGATGAACAGGAACAGGATCAATGGGCCAACAACGAAAGACGCGGTCACCCGGTGGGAATACTCGATGAGGGCTTTGGTTTCAAGTGGGGGAAAGATGCCTCCATCGCAGCCCGGCCAGTCGGGGCAGCCGAGGCCCGATTCGGTGACACGTACAACTCCACCCAGGACCACCAGAGCGAATGTGGCGAGAACCGTGAATGCCGAGATGCCCCGGAACCAGTCGTGAAACCTGCCGTCGTGGCCTAATCGCATGACACCGGCTCGGTCTGAGGGTCTGGAAAGGCGGGAATTCCGTTGGGTTCGCCCCGGTAAGGGCCGCTAGTTCGAGGCCGTGGTTGGTGACTGCGTGTCATTGGTTCCTGGTTGACGGTCCCGATGAAGTCGGGGCTGGGCGTCGGGTCTCTCTGGGGCTATGTTATCACCGCGGCGTTTTCAGCCGGGCTGGGACTGATCGTGGCATGGGGCGGTAAAGTCGCACCACAGCGCACAGAACGTTATCATAGGGCCCAAATGATGTCAATAAATTTCGTGCCTGGCCACGCACGACCCAAAGCGGGGTGGGCGGTGGTCTACATCCGATGCGGTGTGGCTGGCATGGGGTTAGTTTTGGGCCGAAGCGGTCTGGTTCTTGCGTGGTCTGTGTTATCATTTTCTGCGCTATCATGGAGCCTGCTGTCCAAGTTGAAAATCTAGTTAAGCGATTCGGTTCCTTCACCGCGGTTGACGGGGTGACATTCGCCGTTGAGCGAGGTGAGGTCTTTGGGATTTTGGGCCCCAATGGGGCCGGCAAGACCACCACACTGGAGATCATTGAGAGTCTCCAGAAGCCAACGGAAGGCCGGGTCAGCGTTTTGGGGCTGGATGTGCAGTCCAACGCAGCCAAGGTGAAGGCCCGTATCGGAGTCCAACTCCAGGCCTCCGCCTACTATGATTACCTCAACCTCAAGGAGATCCTGGCACTGCTGGGCAGTTTTTACCCCTCCAGGGCCGCGCCTGAAGCTCTACTCGAGCAAGTTGGCCTGATGGATAAATCGGCCAGCCGCATGGCCGAACTCTCCGGCGGTCAACGGCAGCGGTTCGCCGTGGCGGCCAGCCTGGTCAATAACCCGGAACTGGTGATCTTGGACGAGCCCACCACCGGCCTTGACCCCCAGGCCCGCCGCAACCTTTGGGGCCTGATTCGAGAGGTCAATCAGCGCGGCGTCACCGTGGTCCTCACCACCCATTACATGGATGAGGCTGAGATGCTCTGTAACCGCCTGGCCATCATGGACCACGGGCAGCTTCTGGCATTGGACACGCCCCGGAACCTGATCAATCAATTGGAGGCCAGCTACGCCGTGAAATTGACCTTGGACAAGCCGATGACCGTGGCCCAACTGGAGGCTCTGAACGGCGGCGTTGAGGTGGTCCAAATAGAGGGCCAAGTCACGGAACGGACAGAGGAACAAGCTGATGAGGACGGCGGAGCGGAGAACACCTATCTGTTGCGGCTCGCCAACAGCCCTTCCGCGCTGCGGTCCATGCTGGACGAGATAGCCAAGGCCGGCCTGGGCCTGGAGAATCTTCAAATCACCCCCGTCACCCTGGAGGACGTCTTTCTCGATCTGACCGGCAGCGAGCTGCGAGACTAGTTTTGGTTGCGTTGGTTCTGGCCAATCTGAAGATGATGGCGCGCAACCGCCAGGCCATCTTCTGGGCGTTGTTCTTTCCCCTGATGTTGGTTGTGGTGTTCGGCTTGTTCGATTTCAACGGGGTCGGCGCGGCCGACGTGGCCGTGATCGACCAATCGGGCGGCCCTAGGGCCGAGCTGTTCCGGGAGCGGTTGGAGGGTATAGAGTTCCTGGAACTGGAATTTGAGGAGCTTGACCCAAGTCAGGCGCGGGACAAAGTGGCCGACGGCGACCTGGGATATTTGATAATCATCCCGGAGATGTTCGACCTCCCGGCAGCCCAGGCGCAAGCCGTGGCCCCGGCGCCGGTGACTCTGGTCTATAGCACCCGCAACCCGGACCGCAATCAACTGGTGGACGGCGCGGTCCGCAATCTGGTTTCTGAAATTCAATCGGAGAGCGGCCCCGTCGTGCCGTCCCAACTCCTGACGTCGGACGTGATCCAGGTGCCTGAGGTCGACTATTTCGACACTGTGCTTCTGGGGTTGCTGGGGTTGGGAATCATGACCAACTCCATCATCTCCATCGCGGTCCGGATCAGCACCTTCCGGAACCAGTCCATACTTAAGCGCCTTTTAGTGACCCCTCTTCCCATCTGGAAGTTTTTTGCCGCGGAGATCACGGCCCACGTGCTATTGGCCTTGGTGCAGGCGGCAATCATCTTGTCCCTGGGCGTCTTCGTGTTCGGAGGGCACGTCAACGGAAACATCCTGTGGGTCTTTGCGATCACGGCGTTGGGCAGCGTCGTGTTTTTGAACATCGGATTCATCCTGTCCGCCTGGGCCAAGTCCCCGGCGGCCGCCTCGGGGATGGGCAACGCCGTGGCCCTGCCCATGATGTTCCTTGGGGGAACTTTCTTCTCCACCGCGGCCCTGCCGTGGATCCTCCCTCAGCTGTCGTTGGCGCTGCCCCTTACGCCCATGTTGGCGGCGCTGCGCGAAGTCGCCATCGACAGCGCACCCATCTGGGATACCTGGCCATATCTGGCGGCCATGGGCGGCTGGGTGGTGGCCACGGCGCTGGCGGCCATCAAGGTGTTCAAGTTCGGATGATACGGAGCGCAGAACGCCCTGGAGCAAAAAAACTAACGTTGGCAGCAGCCGTGTTGTTCATCGCGGTGGCTTGTGGCGGTGGCGGCGAAAAAGTTGTGACGGGGCTGGTGGTCGAGGCGGTCGAACGCAACCTGGCCGAGATAGAATTACTCCGGGTGCGGGACGGCGATGGCAGAGTATGGGAGTTCTCCACGGAGGGGTCCGTCGGGATCAGCGCCGCGCACCTGAGGCAACACCAAGTGCTCGGCGAAAAAGTCACGGTCACCTATAAGGAAAAGGACGGCCGTCTGATCGCCGTGGATGTTCGCGACGCCGTGGCTCCAGGCCGTTACGGCCGTTAGAGAAGCTCTAGGAGTTTCGCCTCTATCTCGCCGGCCGTTGTGAACTGCTCGAATTTGGCGTGCACCAGGCCCTTTCTGTCGATAACGAACGTCCACGGCTCTGTGGGCAGTCCCCACTCATCCACTGCAGGCACCAGACCGCCGGTGGGCCTTTGGCCTTCCACCAGGTGGGGGTTTTCGAAGACCTCGACGTGGATATAGATCGCCCGGTCACCCACGCTCTCTTTGACCTTGGTCAGTTCTCCCACCTGGGGCCCGCAGGTGGCGCTAACGCAAAATGCCGGAGTGGCAAAGACGATCACCAGCGGCTTGTCCTGCTGCAGCGCCTCATGGATGGAAAACTCATAAAGGTCTAGGTCTGGCTCGAGTGAGCTGGTGATGTGAGAGATGTCGTCTGTGCCGGCGGCCGTGTGGGTCACGCTGGCGGGGGCAGGGGACCCGATGGCTGGAGTGCTGGATATTTCTTTGATGATGAAGCTGGTCTGAGCAAATACCGGGGCGCCGTCACGGGAAGTGAAATTTATGTCCAGCTCATAGGCTCCGGCGAGATCAAGGTCAAACTCCGCCATGAACACACCGCCAACCACGGTGGGCCAATTTATGAATGTAGCGGTCACGGAATCTTTTAGCTCCCTGGTTTCTTCGCCGGGGACCAGGAAATATGCGCCCACTTCCGATGTTTCGCCAGCTACCGGCATTCCGTCCCGGTTAACCACCCCGAACAGTATGCGGTTCACTCCGACCGCCAGGTCGGATGTGACGATGACGCCGGAGAATTCCGGTCCGCCTGCTTGTTGTTCACTGGAGATGATTGGGCCGTCGGAGCCCGAGGAGCATGCCGCCGCCAAGAAGAGCAGCAAGGGAGCGATGAGGAAAAGGGTGCGTGGGTCGAGAATCCGTGATATCCGCCCAGCCCCGTCGGCCAAAATTAACATTTAATGGTCCTTCTGATATTGGGTGGAAAGACGCCCGGCGGAGTAACACTTGAATCGGCTTTCCTATTTGGATGTCACATTCACCGTATGAGGTGCGGCTGGTAGTAGCGACGCTAGTAGTGCATCCCTCTACCCGCCCCGCCTTCCACGGCGATGGTCTGGCCGGTGATGGCCCCGGCGCGGTCGGAAACCAAGAACAAGATCAGGTCGGCGATGTCCTGAGATTCCACCATCCGGCCGATGGGGATCAGGGATACCGCCCGGCGCTCGGACTCTTCGAGGGTGATGTTGGCGTCTCTAGCCTGGCGCTCCAGCACCATGGTCTGGCGGGGCGTCCGGGTGGTGCCGGGATGGATGCAATTGATCAGGATGCCGTCGGGCGCGAACTGGTCCGACAGGTTCTTGGCGATGTTGGAGACCGCCGAGTTGGTCACGCCGTTGCTGTTGGTCAGGATGTTGGCGGAGCGGGCGGCCATGCCGCCGATGTTGATTATCCTTCCGCCGCCCCGCTTCTGCATGTGGGGGATCACCTCCCGCGAGCAGCGGACGTAGCCCATGACCTTGACGTTGATGTGGTTCAACCAGTCTTCGTCGGCCAGCTCCATGAAGGGCGCAGCTTTGGAGTTAACCGCGTTGTTGATCAGGATGTCCACCCCGCCCAGTTCGGCCACGGTGGTGGCGACCAGATTCTTGATGTCATCGGGGTCGCCCATGTCGGCCTGTACGGCCAGGGCCTTGCGCCCGGTCTTGGCCCTGATCTCGGATGCGGCGTCCTCCAGGTCATCCATGCCCCTGGCGCAGATGGCCACGTCCACACCCTCTTGGGCCAACGCCAAAGCCGTGGCGCGGCCGATGCCCTTGCTGCCGCCGGTCACGATGGCGATCTTTCCTTCTAGTGACAGGTTCATGGTTATGGGCCTCCCTCGCGATAGAGTTTCAAGTTGCTACGCTCCATCGACGATCCGCTCGTCCTGAGCTCCGACCGGAGTCGAGAGTCTCGATGAAATCGGACCCGTCGAAGGACCGCCGTTTGGGCGCAGTCATGGTTCGACGGGGCTCACCACGAGCGGTTGGCTGGGACGGCTATTTTTAAGACTGGGCATTAAGCCGGCACGCAGGTGCCGATCAGGCCCGCGATGGACGGCTCTTGGTCCAGATCGGCGACGGTCGCAACCAGGCGGTCCAGTTGGGCACGGGGCCAGGGCAGGTCGTCGAACAGGGCGCTGATTTTTGAAGTTTCGGTTGCCAGGTCCCACTTCAGTTCGTCGCCGGTGAGTTCGTCGTGGAACTCGTCGCCGGAGCGGGTGCGGATGGTTATCCGGGGCGCGAAGTTGACCCGGTCTTTCTGGCCGGTCACCACCACCCTCTCCTGTAGGTCGGTCACTGCCCGGTCGGTCTCGGTCTCGCCCTGGCCGGGGTCGATGCGCTGCCGCAGCGGCGGATAGCTGCCGTGCACCCAGGTGTAAGCGATGAAGTAGTGTGTGCTGCCCACGCCGGGCATGGAACGGTCCTGGTTGGGGAATGCCGGCGAAGGATAGGTGGTCTCCAGCCAGTTCATCTCCATGGTGATGCTTTCCACGTCTTCCGGCGCGACGTTGTGATCGGCCCGCGCCCTGGCGGTCAGGTCGATCACGGGGCAGTTGTAGCCGGCGGTGGGGTAGATCTTGGGAGTCAC
>JADFNR010000049.1:0-11711 GCA_022563275.1 Chloroflexota bacterium
AAAGAGGTCGAACTACCCGATCCCTATGAGAACCTAGGCGCGCAATTGGTCAAAGAGGCCGCCTCCAAGACCAACGACGCAGTCGGCGACGGCACCACCACTTCTGTGGTGCTGGCCCAGTCCATCGTCCGCAATGGGTTCATGAACGTGGCTTCCGGCGCCAACGGAATCGGGGTCCGGGACGGCGTCGATATGGCCGTGGCCGCCGTGGTGGCCGAACTGAAGACCATGGCCATCCCCGTGGAAGACCGGGCACGCATCGCCCGTGTGGCCGCTCTCTCCGCCCACGAAGAGCCCATCGCCGAACTGTTGGCCGACGCCCTGGACAAAGTCGGCCGCGACGGCGTGGTGACCATCGAAGAGTCCAAATCCCTGGACGACGAACTGGAATTCGTAGAGGGAGTGCGCGTCGACCGCGGCTACCTCTCACCCCATTTCGTCAACGACACCCAGCGCATGGAAGTGGCCATCGACAACCCCATGTTCCTGATCACCGACCAGAAGGTCAGCGCCCCCAACGACGTTGTTGGAATCATGGAGAAGCTGCTCCAAGCCAATAGCCGCTCCCTGGTGATCATCGCCGAAGACGTCGATGGCGAGGCACTCTCCACCCTGGTGGTCAACAAGCTGCGCGGCACCATCGATTGCCTGGCCATCAAGGCCCCTGGCTTCGGCGAGCGCCGTAAGGCATTGTTGGAAGATATCGCCATCGTCACCGGCGGCACCGTGATCAGCGCCGACCGTGGACTAAAAGTCGAAGACGCCGAGATCGAGATGCTGGGAACGGCCCGCCGGGTCGTGGCGACCAAAGATGAGTCGACCATCATTGAGGGCAAAGGCGACGACAAGGCCATCAAGGAACGGCTGGAACAGCTGCGGGTCCAGATAGAAGAGACCAGCTCCGACTATGACCGCGAAAAGCTGCAAGAGCGCATGGCCGCCTTGGTTGGCGGTGTAGCTGTGATCAAGATCGGCGGCGCCACCGAGCCGGAGATCAACGAGCGCAAGTCCAGGGCGGAAGACGCCCTCTCGTCCACCAGGGCCGCCATCGAAGAGGGCATCGTGCCCGGCGGCGGCGTGGCATTGGTGCGGGCCGGACACGTTTTGGACGACCTGGAAAAGACGCTGGAAGGCGACCAAGCTTTGGGCGTAAGACTGGTCCGCGATGCTCTAAGCGCACCGTTGAAGCTGATTTGTGACAACGCCGGCTACGAGGGCCAGGTGGTCCTGGAAGCCGTACGCAAAGGCGAGGGTGACTGGGGCTTCGACGCGGAACGCGGGGAGTATTGCCACCTGATCGAGGCGGGGATCATCGACCCGGTTAAGGTCACCAGGTCGGCCCTGGAGAACGCGGGAAGCATCGCCGGCATGATGTTGACCACCCAGGCGATCATCACTGAGATTCCTGAGTTCGTTCCCTTGCCCCAAGACATTCAGGACTTCATGCACGACTAGCCTAAAAGAACAACCCAGACCAGACGAACACCGGCCCGGACCAGCCACCCATCGAAAATGTGGTTGGCCGGGCCTAGATTTTGGCCCAGCCCGATTTTTGGATAAAAATATGCCGGGTACCCCTCTGGACCGCGATTCCATCGGCCACATGATCGAAGGTTCTCCACCTCTGTTGGAGCACTACCTGTCCCTTGAGAGCCAACTTCAACCCAACGGGTTCGACATGACTGTGCGCGAGGTGGCCCGTCTGACTACCCCTGGGGCTGTGGGAGCCGAGGACGCCGGCCGGGTTTTGTCGGAGACCGAGCCCATGGAGTTCGGCGCCGACGGATGGCTGCAGTTGGAGCCGGGTCCATTTCTGGTAACGTTCAATGAGGTCGTCAACCTGCCCCTGGATATCATGGCCCTGGGCCGGCCTCGCTCCAGTCTCCTGCGCAGCGGCGCCGGGGTCCACACCGCGGTCTGGGACGCGGGGTACCGGGGACGCTCCCAAGCGCTGCTGGTGGTCTACCACCCCGGCGGGTACCGGGTGCAACGCGACGCCAGGCTGATGCAACTGGTATTCTTCCAGATGGAGACCGCCGCCAGCCGGGGCTACCAAGGACGCTTCCAGTCCGAGAATATCTAGGCGAGGGCCGGGTGGTGCAATCGCTTTTCTGTCATTCCCTGCCTCCGCGCCTGTTATCCCGAAGTAGCCCCACATCTGTCATTCCGAGAAGGCCGTCCCGACGCGTCGGGAAGGAATCTCGTTACTTCAAGCTAGCCGAGTGCGAGAAACGAGACCCTTCGCAGGCTCAGGGTGACAATGACGCAGGGTAGACCTACACTGGAAATCGACCCAGGACATGGGTTCAACGGACACCAGCTTGTACCGTGATAGACCCATCACCGGACATGATGCAAGACCTTAAAGAACAAATAAAAGGCTACGCCATCCAGTGCGGGTTCGACCTGGTGCGGATCACCGGGGCCGAGGAGTTCGTCCAAGACCGCGATGCCGCCCTCGCCAGGATCAAAGACGGAAAGATGGATGGACTGCCTTGGTTCACCGAGTCCCGGGTCCGCCGCGGCTCAGACCCCCAACAACTGCTCCCCGGCGCCCGCTCCATCATCTGTCTGGGGCTCAGTTACCTCGATTCGGACAGTGCAGAAGAAACCGCTTCCGGCAAAGGCAAAGTGGCCCGGTACGCCCGGGTTAAAGACTATCACCGCACCATGAAGCGGCGGATGAAGGCCTTTGTCCGCATGCTGGAAGAGCGGCTGGAATCCCCGGTGTCGGCCCGGTGGTACGTGGATGACGGCCCGATGTTGGACCGCGCGGCCGCGGCCCGGTCCGGGTTGGGCTGGTTCGGCAAAAGCACCAACATCCTCACCCCGTCCCACGGTTCCTGGGTGCTGCTGGGCCAGGTGATCACCGACTTGGCGCTGGAACCTGATTCTCCTTTGAAGAAGACCTGCGGGTCCTGCGTCCGCTGCATCGACGATTGCCCCACCGGAGCCATCATCGCCCCCTACGTCGTGGACAACGCCCGCTGCATCTCCTACCAAACGATCGAGAACCGGGGAGTCATCCCCTTGGAGATGCGGCCCCTCATCGGAGATTGGGTCTTCGGCTGCGACATCTGCCAGGACGTCTGCCCGGTCAACCGCAAAGCCGAAACGCCCCTGCAACCGATTCCAAAGGCGGAAGCCATCAGCCCTTCCGGGCAAGTCGATCTGGTAGAGCTGCTGTCCTTGACGGACGAGGAGTTCCAGACCCGGTTCCAGGGCACGTCAATCATGCGGGCCAAACGGGTTGGGTTGCAGAAGAACGCCTGCGTGGGGCTGGGTAACAACCGGGACGAGGCAGGGGTGCCGGCGCTGGTTTCCACCTTGAAGACCGCCGAACCGCTGGTGCGCGGCCACGCCGCCTGGGCCCTGGGTCAGATAGCGACGCCTGAAGCCATCAGTTCCTTGGAACAGTCGTCCGCGTCCGAATCAGACCCGTACGTCCGGGAGGAGATAGAGGCGGCGCTCAAAGAATCTAGTCAAAAACCCGCAATCGACTCGAGGCGTTCCCGTGAAACCAGACTCGTTTCCTAATTTGTCTGGGTCGGCTGGGGGTTCTGGGCGGGTTGGGCCGGCAGGCGCTCCGCGGATTCGGGCTGTCTGTTCCTGCGGCCTCCGGAACGACGGCGGCGCTGATTGTTGACGGCCGGCGTGAAATCCGCTGGAACGTAGCCCTTGCCAAAGTGGAGCTTCTTCATCTCTTCTTCGATCAATGTAAAGTCGTTCTTGGGCAGCAGATGAAGATTGCCCTGGAAGGCCATGTACCAGTCCTCGGGATTCCACCGCTTCACGTATTCCAGGCGCGGCGCCAGTAGGTTGGCGTCGATGAATTGGTCGTCTTTCAGGATGACGCCGGGTTTTAGCTTGATATGGTAGGGAAAACCAGTGCTGCCTTCGTTGACCCAGATCTGATCCTCGGCCTCATAGTAAGAAGACATGGCGGTGGCGGTGGCGGCGAAGCGCCGCAGGTGGGAGATGTAGAGGAGCACCCGGTCGCCTTCGGTGATCCGCTGTACCTTGCGGCGGTGCTGGGCCTTGAGTCCAAGAAGAGTGAACCCCCGGGCTTGGGTGATGCGGAAGTTCTCCTCGTTGTTAATCATCATCCAGAAATTGCTGGGCATATGCACCTCAAAACGGCAGGACGCCGGTCATGATGGACCGCCTGGGCGTCCGGCCACCATTCTATCATGATAAAGACTATCATTTCCTCTGGTCCGCATTGCCCCGGTGGGAAGTTTGGCGGCGGCGCGCCGGTGTTGTGATGTCTGGGACGGTGTTGTAATATCAGGCGGGTTTCAGCCCGGCCGGCCCATCACACGCAGCAAGCGAGGATTATTTAATGACCACAGGACAGCGGGATATCGCCATCGTCGGAGTGGCCGAATCGGACGAAATGGGTAACGTCCCCAACAAGTCTTCTCTGCAGCACCATGCGGAGGCGGCCCACAACGCGCTGGAGGATGCCGGTCTGGCCAAGAGCGACGTTGACGGCCTCTTGACCGCCGGAGGCTCAACCATGGTGACCGCAGAGTACATGGGCATCAACCCGACTTTCACCGACAGCACAACCGTGGGCGGGTCGTCTTTCGTGATTCATGTGGCCCACGCCATGGCCGCCATCCGCGCCGGTTACTGCGAGGTGGCGTTGATCACCCACGGACAGGCAGGACGTTCGGCCAGGGCCCGGTTTCCCGGTGACGGCAACCTGCCCTTCGGCCAATACGAAGCGCCCTACGGAATCATCGGCGCGCCCATAAACTACTCTCTGGCTTGCGCCCGCTACATGCACCAATTCGGGGAAGAACGCACCCGCCAGGGCATGGCCGAGATCGCCGTGGCCACCCGCAAATGGGCCAATCTGAATCCCAAGGCAATGATGCACGACACGACCATGAGTTTTGACGAGTACCACGATTCCCGCTGGGTGGCTTGGCCCTTTCACCTATTCGACTGCTGTCTGGTCACCGACTCTGGGGCGGCCATCATCGTGACCACCGCCGAGCGGGCCAGAAGTCTCAAGAAAGAACCCGTCTGGGTCTTGGGGGCCGGCGAAGGACACGACCATAACATCGTGAGCCAGATGCCCGATTACACCTCAACTTGGGCGCGGAGGTCGGCGCCCCTGTCCATGCAACGGGCCGGCATCACCCACGATGACCTCGACCTGACCATGATCTACGACTCCTTCACCTACACGGTGATGGTAACCCTCGAGAGCATGGGGTTCTGCAAGCCGGGAGAGGCCGCGGACTTCGTCGCCAACCAGCGGACCGCTCCGGGCGGGGACTTCTCCCTGAACACCAGCGGCGGCGGCCTGTCCTACACCCACCCCGGCATGTACGGCAGCTTCCTGTTGGTGGAGGCGGTCCGGCAGCTGCGGGGCGAGGCCGGAGACCGGCAGGTGAAGAGCAAGCGGGACCCCAGCCAGAACGCCAAACTGTCCATCGTCAACGGCACCGGCGGCTCTTTGTCTTCGACCGGCACGGTGGTGTTGGCAACCGATTAAACGGAGAGGGTTAGAAATCCCTCAAATACCCCTTCCACGCATTTCGAGGCGTCCTGATGAATCGGGATGCCTTTTATATTAATTTTATATTTTTACAAAGAAATTGCATTTCGCCGCTTATGTTTAGTTAATGGACTGCCACGGCGGCTGTGCTAGGGTGACTACATATTTATGGGTTGGTGTCTCTGATGCCTTCTCATCATTTGTCACGCCGACGGCGAAAGGATTTTTTCTTCATGGACCGTACTATTTCTTCTTTTCTCCAGCACCTCATCGTCGAAAAGGGCTTCTCACGCAACACCTCGGACGCCTACCGAAACGACCTCGGCCAGTTCTGGGAATTCCTCCAAGACAACTCCAACAATCATTCCAGCGGAAATGGCAACGAAAGTTACACCTGGTCCGCGGTGGACATCAACGTCCTCAACAAATATATCGAGGACTTGAGGGTCCGCAAGGGTTACCGCGACACCACCACCGCCCGTAAGGTCGCTTCGATCAAATCTTTCTTCGGTTTTCTGTCGGAGAACAGCATCATCACTGAAGACCCCACGGAATCCCTGGGCTCTCCCCGGGTCGGCCGCACCCTGCCCAAATTCTTGCCCGAAGAGGACGTGACCACTCTGTTGGACACAGCCTACAAATCGGGAACCAATGAAGGGCAACGCGACGCCGTAATCATGGAATTGCTCTATGCCACCGGTCTACGGGTCGGCGAATTGGTGTCGCTGAACATACAGGACTTGGACCTGTCCGAGTCCTACATCCGCTGTATGGGCAAGGGCTCCAAAGAGCGCATCGTCCATCTGTATCCCAAAGCCCTGGAAGAACTTAGGCGTTACTTGAAAACCGCCCGCGTGGCGCTGCTGGGACACCGCCGCACTGAGCCGTCGTTGTTCGTCAACCACCGGGGCGAACGGTTGACCCGGCAGTGGGTCTGGACCATCCTTAAGACCTACGGGCAAAAAGCAGGCATCGAGCAAAGCATCACGCCCCACACCCTGCGGCATAGCTTCGCCACCCATCTGCTGCAGAACGGGGCCTCCCTCCGGCACGTGCAGGAACTTTTGGGACACTCCAGCATCTCCACCACCCAGGTGTACACCCACCTGACCAACGGCTACGTGCAGAAGGAATACGCCAAGAGCCACCCCAGGGCCTGATCTTAAACGTCCGGTCCCGGTATCCTACGTCACCTACTCGTTGGCGAAAAGGGCAGTCCAGCACGGCGGCAACGGCAGTTAAGCCGGCAATTCCGTGTTTGCGGACTGCCCTTTCTTCAAGATAACTGCTATAGTTGAATGGCTGGCGGGAGCCTGATCGCAAGTCCCCGCCGCGCCGGTTTTCGTCAACATTAACCCTCATCGAGAGGTAGCCTCTAATGGCTGGTAAAGCTCGCCGCACCGCATCCCGGCAGACACAACTAAAGCGGAAGAAGAACCAAAAGGGACCCAGCGGCATACCCACCGGCGCCCAAAGAGTGACCGTCCCCGAGACGGATGAACCCGTTGCCGTGCCGGCCGGCGTCGAAGATGCCGAGTCGCAAGCCCCGGAAACGCTGGAGGCCGGTGAAGCGCCGTCGGTCGCGGCAGCCCCCCGGGCGTCACGTCCGTCCCCAGTAGCCCGGACCCCGCGCGGCGAATTCGCGGGTCAGGGCCAGGGCCGGCTCAGGGGTGAGCGGCCAGCGGCCTATCTCTACGTCGGAGCGGAGGCCCGGCGCATACTGTTCCTTACCACAGGGATCCTCATCGCCTTGGTAATTCTCGGGATACTCCTCTAAGCCAAATGCCTCTACCGCTGGTCGAACAGCGCCTACTGGCGACCCCAGAAAGTCCGGGCGTCTACTTGATGAAGGACCCTCGGGGCACCGTCTTGTATGTGGGCAAGGCCAGCGTTCTCCGCAACCGTCTCCGGTCTTACTTCGGGTCGCCCAGCAATCTGCCCAACAAGATCCGCCGCATGTTGGGGCACCTCCACGATTTCGAGTACATCGTCACCGACTCACCGGCCGAGGCCCTGATCCTGGAGAATACCCTCATCAAGCGGTACAAGCCCCGCTACAACGCCCGGCTGAAAGACGACAAGACCTACCCTTATCTCAAGATTGACCTTAGCGAGGAGTTCCCCCGGGTGTACATCACCCGGCGGGTGCTCAAGGACGGGGCCCGCTATTTCGGACCCTTCGCCACCGCGGGCACCGTGCGCAAGACCATGGACCTGGTGAAACGGCTCTTCCCCTACCGCTCCTGCACCAAGAACATCACCGGCAAAGACGCACGCCCCTGCCTGGAGTACTACATCAACCGCTGCGTGGCCCCCTGCACGGGCTACGCCAGCAAAGAGGACTACGCAAAGGTCATCGGCCAGGTTGTCATGTTCATGGAAGGCGACACCACGGCGGTGACCGACGACCTGAAGACCAACATGAATCAGGCATCGGAAAAGCTGGAATTCGAGCGCGCCGCCGTCCTCCGGGACCGGATCAAGGCCGTTGAGAAGGTGGCCGAGGAACAGCGGATCACGGTCGATTCCAATCCCGTCAGCGACATGGACGTGATCGCCCTGGCCCAGGGCAGCAACGAGACCTGGGTTGAGGTGTTCTTCATCCGGAAGGGCAAGCTGATCGGCCGGGACCACTTCTTCATGGAGGGTACCCAGGACGATGCCGAAGAGTTGGTGCTGGGACAGTTCGTCAAGCAGTTCTACCAGACGGCGGCCCTGGTGGTGCCCCCCAGGATAGTTGTCCAGCACATGCCCGAGGACCATGAAGCCATCGTTGAGTGGTTGCGCCAGGTGCGCGGCGGGGCCGTCCGGCTGGTGTGTCCGCAGCGCGGTATCCATAAACAGTTGCTCCAGAGCGTGGCCGACAACGCCCGCCAGGGCCTGGCCCAACACCGCATCACCTGGATGGACAACACCGATGTCATCCAGCAGGCCATCTCCGATCTGGAGGAGGAACTGAGCCTGCCTCTCCCGCTGCGCCGCATGGAATGCTACGACATATCCCACATCCAGGGCAGCAACACCGTTGCCAGCATGGTGGTGTTCGAAGACGGCAAACCCAAGCCGGCCCATTACCGGCGATTCAAGATCAAGACCGTGGAGGGGGTTGACGATTTCGAGAGCATCCGTGAAGTGCTGCGCCGCCGGTTCAAGCGCCTGGCCGCTGCAAGGGCCGCCGAGAAACGCGGCGAGGGCGAGGGACCCGGAGCAGACAGCTTCGGAGTGGTCCCTGATCTGGTGCTGATCGACGGAGGCAAAGGCCAGTTGTCCGCGGCGTTGGAGGTGTTCTTGGAGTTGGGGTTGGAAGATGTTCCCCTGGCGTCTTTGGCCAAGGAGAACGAAGAACTGTTCGTCCCCCATTCTCCCGAACCCATCATCCTGCCCCGTGATTCCCAAGCCCTCTACTTGGTGCAGCGGATCCGCGATGAGGCCCACCGGTTCGCCATCACCTATCACCGGAACCTGCGCAGCAAGAGCAGCTTGAAGTCTCCCCTGGACAACGTCACCGGCATCGGACCCAAACGTAAGCGGATGCTCATGCGCCGGTTCGGTACACTAAAGGGTATCAAAGAGGCGGCGGTGGACGATCTGGCGTCGGTCCCCGGCATGACCCGGTCGCTGGCCATCAGGCTTAAGCAGACCATCTAGCCGCTCCATCAGTCGCGCCTGATTCACGCCTGACTGGTCCACTGCTCTACACTTATACCCAGTACCCCATTTGCCTTTGGAGAGACCGTGGAGTACGATGTGCTTCCAAAGGATAACAATGGGTATCCTGTTACCTATGGTTTAAGTGTAAACATGGTCAAAGTATCCATATCTCTGCCCAACAACACGCAGATCACCTTCGAGTCCGAGGAGTCCGAGGTGCTGCATGAAGTCGTGGGCATGGTGTTGCGGGACCTGCCCCGGGACCTGATGCAGTCGCCTGGTGTAATCGCGGCCGGCGGGCCGGAGGAAAAAAGTACCAGCGTAGCCGCATCGGCGCTGTCTACAGAAACGATGACAACGGAAACTGCCTCGCCTCCGGTGCCTCAACCGGCGGCCTCTCAGTCAGTGGAGTCCGTATCCCCACCGCCAACTACTTCCAGTAGAGGGACCGTTGATACCCACGATGGCAATGGGCCTGCGGCGGCGGCTCCTCCCGAGTTTCTCTCCGAAGTTGGCCGGGAGGGTTTCATGGCTTTCTGCCGGGACGCCAAACCGCTGGGCGACATGCGTCGAGTCGTCGTAGCCGCCGAGGGCGCCAACCGCCATTTTGGGGTTGACGGTGTGAACGCCGAAGACCTTGGCTGGCTCTTTGATGTGGCCGGTTGGCGCAGACCGGGCAACTTCACCCAGACCCTCCGCAATGCCGCCCGCTCCAAGTTCGGCTGGCTGGAACGCATACCAGGCCGCTCTGGCCGCTATGCCGCCACGCCCCTGGGCCTCTCAAAAACCCTCCCCAGCGGCTAACGGCGGCGGCCCAGCCGCGTTTTCTTCTGTTTGACTGCCTCCGGGTTTCTCTTTCGGGGCTCAGCTGTTTTCCCACATCCTTTCAGGTGAACTCCGTATAATGGCTGGCGGGCCGCCGCCTATCTGCGTCCCATTCATGCGGGCAATTTCCTCGGAGGAGAACACCTAGAACTGGATGGAAATATTGAAAACAGCGCCCAGGAGGGTCATGGCGGTCACCCCACATCCCGACGATTGCGAGGGCGGATGCGGCGGTACGCTGGCCAAATGGGTCAGGGAATCGGGGACCGTGGCTTCCGTGGTGATGTGCACCAACGGCAACAAGGGGACCGGGGACCGGGAAATGAGCCCGGACCGGCTGGCCGCCACCAGACGGGCGGAACAACGGAACGCCTCCGACTTAGTGGGAGTCACTGACGTGGTCTTTCTAGACCACCCCGACGGCGGACTGGAGGACACCGAACTGTTCCGCAGTCAGGTGACCCGGGAGATACGCCGCTTCAAACCGGACCTGATCCTCTGTATCGACCCCTACCGCAGCACCTCCCACACCCACCGCGACCACCGCATGAGCGGACAGGTCGCCCTGGACGCCGCGTTCACCTACGCGTGGAGCTACCAGCACTTTCCGGAGCAGATAACGGAGGAAGGGCTGGAACCGCACCGCGTCGAGCAGGCCTTTCTCTGGGGCGGCGAAGAACCCGACGTTTTTGTTGATATCAAGTTTTACCTGGACGTCAAGGTCGACTCTCTGGGCGCTCACGCCAGCCAGATGAGGTCAACCCGTGAAGAACGGCTGGAACGGGTCAGGAACCACTCGGGACGTCACAAAGAGGCCACCGGCCTGGACTACGCCGAAGGTTTCCGGCGCATCAACTTCAACCTGGGCTCTCTGGAGTGGCGCCTACTGCACACCTAGCTGATGGCCACAACATTGATAGGGCCGGAAGGGGAGGGTGAACGCTCTTCGTCAGAACTCGAAATCCGATATCCAGGAACCCGTCGCTACGGCGTGTCCGTCTGCCATAGCACTTCGAATATATGTTCCTGGTCATCGAACCCTTTAAGCGTTCTCATCCCAAAATCCGAGTACTTATGCTCGGTGTTGGACGGGCCATTGGCGACCTGCATTAATAGGTCGGACACCAATATCTGGCCTCCGGCGGACTCATCCATTATTCTGGCGGCCATGACGACGGTGGAGCCAAAGTAATCATCTTCCTCTTTGATCACTTCCCCTAAGTTAAGACCGATGCGCACCTTAAGTTGCCGGTCGGGGTTCTCGATGTTGAACTCCCGCAGGTCTTTTTGAATATCCACCGCGCAAGAAACGGCCTTCCGGGCGCTGTAGAAGGCAATCATGAAGCCGTCGCCGGTGGTTTTCACCTCCTGGCCGCCATGATTGTCCAGTTGCTGGCGGATTATCCTCCTGTGGGACGCCAACAGAACCTGGTTCTCCTCATCTCCCAGCCGTGTGAGCATTTGAGTGGAGCCTTCCAAGTCGGTAAACATGATGCTGGCGGTGATCTGGCGCACGCGGCGCTCGAGCTGGGTGTAGGCTTGCTCCAGTTCTTGGACCAACTTCTGCCGCTGCTCCTCGGCGATCTTGTTGGCCCTTCGTACTTCCGCCTCTCGCAGTTCCCTTTCAACGGCGGGTCCTAGTCTGGCCAGGTTGTTCTTCATGATGTAGTCATGGGCGCCGGACTTCATGGCCGCCACGGCAAGGTCTTCGCCGATGCTGCCC
>JADFNR010000049.1:11810-14859 GCA_022563275.1 Chloroflexota bacterium
TTCGTACTTCCGCCTCTCGCAGTTCCCTTTCAACGGCGGGTCCTAGTCTGGCCAGGTTGTTCTTCATGATGTAGTCATGGGCGCCGGACTTCATGGCCGCCACGGCAAGGTCTTCGCCGATGCTGCCCGAAACGATGATAAAAGGCAGGTCTAGACCCGACTCATGGAGCATGCTCAAGGCCTGGAGAGAGTTGAATTTGGGCAGGCCGTGGTCCGAGAGAACAACCTCCCAACCTCCCTTTTCCAAGGCGGCGCTTAATTCTTGTTCTGTTTCGACCCGTTCGTATTCCGGTTCAAACTGCGCCCGGCGCAGTTCCCGCAACATCAGTGCTGCGTCGTCCTCTTGGTCCTCAACGATCAGGACCCGCAACGGAGTGCTCATACAGGCCTCTTCTCACCTGGGCGGCGGTTCGTTCAGTACCAGCCAGTAAAGGCCAACCTGCCGAACCGCTTCGGTGAATTGCATAAAGTCCACCGGCTTGTGAATGTAGCTGTTAACGCCGAGATTATAGGAGTCGACCAGGTCTTGGTCCTCCTTGGAGGATGTGAGCACCACCACGGGTAGCCGCTTGGTCCGGTCATCGGCCCGAATCCGTTTTAATACTTCCAGGCCATCGGCCTTGGGGAGCTTGAGATCCAACAAGACCAAGCGGGGCAGGTCGTTGACATCACGGTCTGAATAGGAACCGATGGCGAACAAGTAGTCGATCGCCTCGACCCCGTCTCGGGCCACGACCACGTCATTCGAGATTTTGCTTCGATTCAAAGCCCGGATGGTCAACGCCTCGTCGTCGGGGTTGTCTTCCACCAGCAGGATAACGTCACTGGCCATTGGTTCTAAACCTCCTTCACCCCAGGGTGAAATAAAATGTAGCGCCCTGTTCCACTTTGCCTTCGGCCCAGACGCGTCCTCCGTGGCGGTGGATGATCCGCTGGACCGTGGCCAGGCCGATACCGGTGCCCGGAAACTCCGTCATGCCATGGAGCCGCTGGAACGCGCCGAAGAGATTGTCTGCGTATTCCATATCAAATCCGGCGCCGTCGTCCCGCACGAAATAGGCCGGCCGTCCATCATCTTCTGTAATCCCAAACTCTATCTTCGCTGTCGGATGGTTCCCAGTAAACTTCCAGGCGTTGCCTATAAGATTGTCCAACACAGTACGCAACAGGTTCGGGTCACCCATTGTAACGGCTCCTTCAGTTATCTCAAAGGTCACGTCACGCCCCGACTCCCCTTCTTCAAGTTCCACGACCACCTGCCGGGCGATGGCGCTCAGGTCAACCTCCTTGAAACGCATCTCTCTCCGCGTAACGCGGGATAGATTCAGAAGGTCGTCGATCAGTCTACCCATCCGCTGGCTGGCGGCGCGGGTGCGTCCAAGATAATCTTTCCCTTCATCATCCAACTTGTCTTCGTAATCTTCCAGCAATGCCTGGCTGAATCCATCGATCGTCCGCAGTGGCGCCCGCAGGTCGTGGGACACCGAGTAGTTGAATGCCTCCAGTTCTTCGTTGACCGCGGCAAGCTCAATGTCCCGGCGTTGCAGGTCCTCGGTCATCCTATTGAACGCGGCCGCCAGCATCCCGATCTCGTCCCTAGAACCCACCTCGACTCTGGCGGAGAGATCACCCTCGGCGATGATCGTGGTGGCCCGTGTCAAGCGGTCCAATGGGCGGATGGTCCGCCAAGTGACCCACATCGCCAACGCGCAGATATACAAAAACACGCCCGTCACAGCCACCAAGAACCACTGGACTTGATTGATCTTATCGCGGGATTCCTGATCGAACAGGCCCACGACCACGGCAATCTCCCGCAGCAGGGGCTCGCTGCTGCCCGCGATCTCCCGGGCAGCTTCCAGTCCACCGGCAAATTCCTCCGCAAGGGGAATCAAGGCTTTTATATCTTGGGAAGATTCCTCCCACTGCGCCGCCAAGACGTCTACTGGGCCAAGCAATTCCTGCTTGAGGCCGCCGTTGAGGAGTACTCGCAACACCTCGTCTAATTTCGCGGCATCTTCGGCCAACTCCGGCGCGGTCTGCTTAGGGTTCTGGGCGATCTCCAAGACCTGCAACCGGACCCGGACCAGTGCCCGGCGAACGTCGGTGAGCGCGAACAAAACGCTGGCATCCACCTCTCTATCCCCGGAGGTCCCGGCGGCATCGGTGTTTTCCAACGCCCGGTCAAGGTCAGGGAAACGGCTGGTGATCTGCAAAGCCAGTTCATTTACCAGCACGCCGGCCGGGGCTGCCCCGCTGACCACCGTTACATTCCCATAGGTGGGCTGCCAGATCCTGTCGATGCGGTCCATCTGGGACTGGATGGTGGCCGACGCTTCCGGCAGGTCGAAAGCGCTCCCCGGAGACCCGAAGGTCAAGCCCCCGTCGCGCAGCACCCGCAGGTTCCAGTCGAACTCGTCGGCCGTCCGCTGCAAGATGGCGTTGGCCTTTAAATCTCCGCCGATGGCCTTGGCGGTGCGGTTGGCTATGCGCTGGATGGCCAACCGCTGGTCCGCTGCCACGGTCACCACTGAGGCGACGTCTCTTTGTTGCCGGACCTGAAGAAAGACCCCGCCGATAGACAGCAGCATCAGCACAGCCATGACGAACAATCCTAACCCGACCTTGCGGGTAAGGCTGGTGCCGATCCAACCGAAGATCTGATTTGTCGTGGTGGCAGATGTCAACGCTGTTGTTGGTGTCCCAGTAAATTCGCCCCTATCTTATAAGGAAGTTTATCCGAAATTGAGGAGTCGCCGCCCATCAGATTGTACAACGGGCCTGAAACTACCGTATTTGATCTCTGCTGGGAAGCAATTGGGTGATTATCATCGGCATTGACTCTGGCAGATGGCTAGTTCAACCCGGCCTAGATGTTATAATTGTTAGACTATTAACTCTTGTTCATTCGTGGCGGTGGTGCCTATGGACCGCATGGTCACACTCGAGTTTCTCGCCAAGGTCCCCATTTTTGAGAACCTCACCCCCGAGCAGCTTCAGCCTCTGGGCGAGAAGATGCGGCCAAGGAAATTCCAACGGGGCGAGGTTG
>JADFNR010000049.1:14957-23791 GCA_022563275.1 Chloroflexota bacterium
GTGTTCCATCAAGACGACCCCGGTGACCGCATGCACATCATCGTCCAAGGCCGTGTGCGCATATCCTTGGATTCGGATGACGGACGGGAAAAAGACGTCGCCCTGCTGCGGCCTGGCGAATGCTTTGGAGAGATGTCCCTTTTGGACGGATCTAACCGCTCGGCGAAAGCGACCGCGGTGGATGATATAGAGACCTTGGTCCTGATGCGTGACGATTACATTGGCTTCCTTGGTGAATACCCTGAAGTGGCGGCCCAAACCACCGCTGTCCTGACCAGCCGCCTGCGAAACGCAAATCAGATGTTGGGGGACATGGCGTTTCTTGATGTGCCCACACGCGTGGCGAAGCAATTGATTGAACTTGCCGAGAGCCAACTCGAAGGCGCCGATCCAGAGGGAGCCATCGAGATCTCCATCGGCCAGGACGAACTGGCGCGCCTGGTGGGCTCATCCCGCGAGACCGTTAGCCGCGCTTTGACGAGCTACCGCCGCATGGGACTGCTCACAACATTCCACCGCCGCATCTCCATAACCGACCTTCGCGGCCTTGCGCGCATGGCGTCTTACTAGGGCGCAAGCCCCGTTAAGCGCCCAAGTAATTTCCGCCTAGAACCCATCTCCAACCGATACTTCTGTGCCGACGGGGAAGATGCAGCCAGAGCCAGCGCTGAGAAAAGACGACTTTTTTATCCATGACGGCAACGCCCGCCGTTATTTTCGCGGAGTCTAACCAGTCATCACTGCTATTCTGGGCGTCTTCGCCTTCTTCTTAGGCGCGTCGGTCGGAAGTTTCCTAAACGTGGTCGCTGACCGGGTACCGGACGGGCGCTCTTTGATGCATCCGCCGTCATATTGCGAATCTTGCCAACGCCCGTTGGCATCCATCGACATGGTCCCGGTATTCAGCTACATCTGGTTACGCGGTAAATGCCGCCACTGCAAAGCACCGGTCTCCCTTAGAGTCGTGTTGGTGGAGGCGGTCACTGGAACCCTTTTCGTAGCGGTGCTTTCGCTCTATGGATTCGGGACGGACTTCGTAGTCCTTTCCGCCTGCATCTCACTGCTCATTGTAATCTCACTCATCGACCTGGAACACGGGCTGATCCTGGACGCAATGGTTTTCCCCAGCATCGTATTGCTGCTCTTGTTGGCGCCATTCTGGACGGAGATCGGAATACCCAGAACGTTCTTGGGTGACGATACCCTGATCGCTTCCTTGGCCAATTCATATCTATCTGGTCTAGGAGCTTTCTTGGTTTTTCTCATCATCGCCATGATCAGTCCATCCGGAATGGGCGGGGGAGACGTTAAATTCGCCGCTGTCTTGGGTTTGATGGTTGGCTTCCCGGGAATCCTCCTAGCGATATGGATCTCCGCGGTTGGGGGAGGGCTAATCGCCATTGGCCTGATTCTGGCCCGGAAGAAGAGCCGTAAGGATGTCATACCCTTCGGACCGTTCATGGCCATGGGCGCCGCCGTGGTTCTCATTGCCGGGCCGGACCTCATAGATTGGTATCAAGACCTGGCGGCCGCAATCTCAGGCACGTAACTGGGGTACACGGTCGGTCACTGATCTTCATACGAACATGAAAGTGTCCGGTTTATTCCTCAGTCCACCAGACCCCAACTCTTCCTCGTGGGTCTTGTCACTTCCGTCTGGCAATCTTTCCAGTCCTTGATACCCGGCACATTTGTACATTGGGAGGTAATGGCCAGGTAATTGTTGAGGAATATCATATCCGTGGAGCATCTGTGTTCGTCCACCGGTGCGGGGTAGTCCCGAAGATTCACATGATTCCCACACGAAATCTGTTGCGATTCAAATCACAATATAGGGGTCAATCTAGCCGTTCAAATGTGGCAAACATCACACCGAATCAAAAAGGCAGGTCACAGACGGCGCGATTACTCCAACAGATAATCCGGGCAACGTTTAGATACCCCCGGAACTGCTCCGAAAACAACTCCAGCCCGACGCCATTAGGGCTGCCCAGGAGAGGAAAACGGATGCGATACAAACCTCGGGGAACCGGTGTTTCTCGTCACTCCCACACCTCTGCATCCAGCCGTAATCGCAGCGTTTCGTTGCAATCTAACTTTCAATTGAGACGGTCTCATGCTAGCATTGAAGCTAGCCGAGTAGCTTTGGAGACGTGCTCCGGAATGGCGACGAAAAAGAGCAAATATGTCCGCTCACACGATCAAAAGATTAACATAATCCTCATAGTCGAAGACGATAAGCATACATCGCGCCTAAACCGCTCGATTTTGGAAGACGAGGGCTACACGGTGGCCTGTGCCGGAAGCGGCGAAGAAGCCCTGAACATGTTGACCGCCACTACTCCATCGCTGGTCCTCCTGGATGTGATGCTTCCCGCGATGGACGGTTTTGTAACCTTTGAGAAGATTCGCGAGCAATCTCAGGTGCCAATCATATTTGTCTCAACCGAGGACCGCGACGAGGACATGGTACGTGGACTTGAGATGGGTGCGGACGACTATATCGCGAAGCCATTTTCAACCAGCGAACTCGCCGCAAGAGTGAAAGCGGTACTGCGGCGCAACGATTCCAGCCGGCCCAGGAAAGCGGCGCCCCGCCCATCGCCCTCCGAGCCCGACATGGCCTTCCTAGACAAGCCTGACGAGACGGGAAAGACGGTTGGAAATCCCACCGAAACAAGATCTAGCTATAAGGCCGGATTCCTGAGTTCTTCCATCGAGCGCGTGAACTCGGTAAACGGAGTAAGCGCATCTTCCTCTGCTCCCACAGAAGGTGAGGAGATTTACGAGGGCGCCGTGAAACTGATCGTCGAGACAAATGGCGAGATCAAGAACATGGTCAAATTCGTTGGCACGTTGCGTGAGAACCCACAGATCCATCTGCTCCGCGTGGTCTCCAACGCCCGGAGAGACGGCATGGATGTATGGCTTCGCCTTCGCGGACCCAACCCCTTGCGGACCACACTGTTGGCGGCAAGCGGCGTCTCGCAAGTTGAGGCCGTGGAGGATTTTGAACTTGACCTGGAATCTGGCGCCGAGATGCCAATCTTGAAGGTATCGCTGGATTGATCTTCCAGTTCATCTTTCATCCGCCAGTGATTCAACATCCCTGCCGGTGGTCTAACAGGCCCCTGAGCGTCCACCAACCTGCCGATGGCTGACTAACCTAACCGGACTGACCTCCAACCTGCTTATGATAGAAAAAATCGATCCCGACATCTCCCAGGAGACAAACGAAGACGGCTCCAATGGGTCATCTGGGCCCGGCGGCCCCGTTTCTGTCGAAAAACGGGTCGGCTTCGCCCGTCCGGTTTCCCTCGGTCAGATGGTCACCGAGGCCGGTATTTTGACTGCGGAAGAGGTCGCCAATGCCCAGGAAACCGCCTGGAAAGAGCGGCTTCCTCTGGGCCGCGTCCTGGTCAAAGAAGGCATGGTGCTGTCCACGGACCTGGCCACCCTGACCGCCCTCCACCTTGGCCTGGCCATGGTCGATCTGCGCAGCGAAAAGATCGATCCGGCGGCGGTGGCCCTGATCTCCGAAGACGTGGCCCGGCGTTATTTGGTGCTGCCCATCTCCCGAACCTCTAACCGGCTCACGGTGGCCATGACCGACCCCACCGACCTTCAGGTGCTCCAAGACTTGGCCTCCCGCACCGGTTACACCATCGACCCGGTGATCACCACCGAAGAGGACCTGCAAGAGCACGTGGACCGGGCCTACCGGATCACGGCGCAACCCCTATCCGGCGTCGAAGCCAGCGAAGACGACATCCCCGAATCAAGACTCACCGCCCAGACTCTCCGGGAATCGGGGCCGGCCCAAGTCATCAACCTTCTTTTGCACCAAGCCCTCCAAGACCGGGCCTCGGATATTCACATCGAGCCTTCCGACTCCCGGCTGCGCATCCGGTTCAGGATCGACGGGATCCTTCACGAGGTCATGAACCTGCCCTTGGACATGCACCCCACCATCATCAGCCGCCTCAAGATCATGTGCGGCATGAACATCGCCGAGCGCCGCCGTCCCCAGGACGGCCAATTGACCTTTGAGGTCATGGACCGCTCCGTTGACGTGCGCGTCGCCATCAGCGGCACCGTGGCCGGGGAGATGTCGGTCCTGCGTTTATTGGACGACAAGAAATTCACCCTGCTCTCCCTTGACCAACTGGGGTTCCGGCCCGACTCGGAAGAGGCGTTCCGGAAGCTGCTCCGTCTGCCCTACGGGATGGTGATCGTCTGCGGGCCCACCGGGTCCGGCAAGAGCACCACCCTCTATGCCTCAGTACTGCAGATGAACCGGATCGAGAACAAGGTCATCTCCATCGAAGACCCGGTGGAATATCATATGGCCGACGTCAACCAGATGCAGGTAAACCCCGAGGCTGACATCACCTTCGCCTCTCAACTTCGCAGTATCCTGCGCCTGGACCCAGACGTTATCCTGGTCGGCGAGATCCGGGACCAAGAAACCGCCCTCATCGCCACCCAGGCGGCGCTGACCGGTCACCTGGTCCTTACCACTCTCCACGCCAACGACACTGTCTCGGCCTTGATTCGGCTCAAGGAGCTGGGAGTGCCGCCCTATCTGGTGGCGTCTTCAGTGGCGGGCATCGTCGCCCAGCGGATGGTACGGGCGGTGTGCCAGACCTGTATGACTCTCACCGACCGGCCCGTGGCCGAGCAGCAGGCCTACGCCGCGGAGATGGGTGAAGAAAAACAACGGTTCCAATATGGGTCGGGCTGCAACGCCTGCGCCCAGACCGGCTATGTCGGCCGTATCGGTGTGTTCGAGGTCCTCAACATTACCGACGGCATCCGGCAATTATTCTTGGAAGACGCTCCCCGGCACCAACTTTTCAGCAAGGCCGTTGACGAGGGAATCATTGTGTTGCGGAAAGACGGCATGATCAAGGTCCAACAAAATTTGACCACTCCATACGAAGTGATGCGAGTGATGTTCAGTCTGGAATAACCGGCTGGAATCACCGGCCATACTCTTTAGCCATGCTTTATAACTACGTTGCATACACTCTAGAAGAGGGCCTGTACAAGGGCAAGATCGAGGCGGACACCGAGGGCGAGGCCAGAGGCGAGGTGGTCCGGCAGGGATATACGGTGCTGCGCATCTCGCCCGTCCGCACCATGCCAGCTCTCGAGGAGATGTTCCCCTCCCTCTTCAAAGTGAAAACCGGCGAGTTGGTCCGGTTCTCCCGCCAACTGGCAACGATGGTGCGCGGCGGCAGCAGCCTGCAACGCGCTCTGGATATGCTGGAAGACGAAACCCACAACCGTGTCATGAGGCGGGTGCTGGGCAGCGTCCGCAAGACCATCGACCAAGGCGGCAGCCTTTCCGCCGCATTCGCCCAGTTCCCCAAGGTGTTCAGCACCCGCTACACATCCGTTGTGGAGGTGGGTGAACACACCGGAAGCCTGGCCGACTCTCTGGAGCAATTGGCTAATACGTTGGCCCGGGAGCACGAGGCGGTGCAGAAGTTCAAACGCACCATGATGATGCCGGCCTTCACCATGGGCGCGTCATTAGCCATGCTGGTCCTGATGATGACGGTGATGCTGCCTCCCCTTCTCAGCGCCTTTGAGAACCGGGGCACCGACGTGCCTTTAATCACCCAGATCGCCATGGCGGGCATCAACGCCTTTTCCGACAATCTGATCTACATCGGAGCGGCGATCTTGATAATTGGCGTTACCATGACCATCGTGCGCCGCATACCGACCACCAAATACGCCCTGCACGTGTTGATCACCCGGCTGCCCATCGCTGGTGGCCTGATAGTTACCCAGGAGATGGCCCAGTTCTCCCGCACCAACGCCATGCTGCTTGAGGCCGGAGTTCCCTTGGCCAGGTCTCTTCCGCTGGCCATCAGCGGCTGCAAGAACCTGGCCTTGTTGCGCGCATTAAACGCTGGCGAAGAGAGTCTGTTGAGCGGCCACGGCTTCGCATCGGCGGTGGGGCGTTATTCGGTGATGCCGAAACTGTGGGTGGAACTGGTGTCAGTCGGAGAGGAGAACAACGTCCTGGGGCGGACCCTCGGCGATCTCGCCACCGCCTACGAGAACGAGGTAGAGAACCGGTTAGGCTCGATCATCGCCATGTTGGAGCCGGCGTCCACATTCGTGGTCGGCGGCGTGGTCCTGTTCATCGCCCTCTCCATGTTCTTGCCCATATACTCCGGAATGGAGGACCTGGGCTAGGCGCCTTGTCCATCTAGCTGAACGCACGGCCTAGATAGGACCCACGGAAAGCCGCATGGAATAGGACAATGGAACGAGCGATCGAAAAATTCCGGCGAAGATTGTCCACATCCCGGCCATGGGTCACCGCCGCGGTGATCGTGGCGGCGTGCCTTTTTTTGTATTTCGCCGGTCAGGGAATCCGCTATTTGCAAGCAACCAGGGAGAACGCCTCCATCCGGAAAGACATCGGCCGCTTGGAGCGGGCCACAGGACAGTTGCCGGCCGATTATGGGGAACAAGAAGCCACGTTAGAGCGCAAAAACCTCCAACTGGAAACCTTGCACGGGCTATTTGAGTACCCGGCCACCGACGATTTGATGCGCATCGTGTCGGACACCGCCGGAAACACCGGCCTGGACCTGGTGTCGATGACGGCGGATGTCGTTGTGATTGAGCCTCGGGGAAACCTCAGATATCGGGTCCGACCCATCTCGGTGGTTTTGGACGGACCCGCCGCCAATGTCCGTGAGTTTCTATCCGCACTCTATGACCGGGTGCCGGTGTTGGTGGCCTCCCAAGCCAGGATGGTGAACCTGGACACCTCCCCGTCAACCCAGATTCAGCTGCGGTTCTACCTGTCGCCAGAACCCATCCCCGATGACGGCGAGGAGACCTCCGGATGATTGGTTTCTACCGATGATTATTGGGCAAACATTGAACGGCGCGATACGCACGACCTACCTGCGGGTCACACTTCCGTTTAGCACCGCCATGCGGATGCTCTACCGGGGCGCCCGCGGAGTCATCGCAGCGGCCGGGCGGCTCGGCGCCCAGATCAGCGCCTGGGTCTTATTTGGCATTCTAGCCCCGGTCCGTGGCATCCGGTGGGTGTTTCGCTTAGCAGGTTCCGCGATCGCGTGGCTGCTCAGGTCCGTGGTCTTCCTGGCAACCAGTGTCGGGCGGAGCATCTGGAACGGTATCGTAGCCGGTATTCGAGCCGTCAACCGCATCTTCCTAAGCACGGTCCATATGATTGGGTCGGCCATCGCCTCGGTTTTCAGGTTTGCGGTCACCGTGTCGAGCACGGTCTTGCGGAGCATCAGGGATGGAATCTTGTCCGCGTTGCGGGCCCTCCGCCGGTCTATGGTCTGGACCTGGAGCGTGATTGTCGCAGTGGCAATCATGCCGTTCAGGTTGGCGGCGATGTCCTACGTCGCTATGCGCCGATCCACCGGCCGGGTGTCGCGCGGATTGGCCGCTTTCATCGGTGCAAGGTACCGGGCCTTCGTTTTTGGGCTGGCGACCACCTCCATGACCCTGAGCTTGGAAGACAGCGACGCCCGTTTGCTGGTCCTAAAGGGAAACCGGGTCATCGCCTGGCGTTCAGGCCAGATCGCCGAGCCGCCGGAAGTGGAAGCGGGGACGGGCGACGAGGCTCCAGCATTCAATCCGTTGGGATCGCTCCTTGAAGGTCTGCCCGCCCGCAGTAAGCGGGTGGTAGCCGCTCTGCCGCTGCACGTCCCGCTCCTGCGGCATATTCCACTGCCCGATGTCAAAGGCCGGTATCTGAGGGAAATTGTCAGCGCCGAAGTGCTGAACTCCGTCCCGTTCTCGCAGGACGAGATCGACATACAATGGCGGGTCGAGCAGGGCGACGATCTCAGGGAAGCCTCGGTTATCGCTATTCCCAGGGACCGCATGAACGGTCAGATCAAGATTCTCCGCAACTCGCAGCTAGCCCCTTCGGCCATCTACTCGAAAGCCACTTCATTGGCCGTCGCCGTAGGGCGCGCCGACGTTTTTATCCTACACATGACTCGGGCTCAAACCGCGGTGATATTGGTGCGCGGAGGCGTAATCAGGATCGTGCACCGGCTAGAACTGCCGGCGGACATCAACGACCAAGCCGAAGCCATCTCCATGGGGGTGGGGCAGGTCGCCGGATACCACCGCTCGCAGCGCCCTGATGACGACGTGTCGAATCTGCCTGTGGTGGTCACCGGTGAGCTTGATCAGGTGGGAGAATTAGTAGGGCTGCTGGCTACGACCCTAGGCCGGCCGATCCACCCATTTGAGCCGGACTTGGAATGTCCTGAAGGATTTTCTTCCGCCGAGTTTGCCTCCAACATCGGGCTGTATCTGGCTTCCCGGTCCAAGAAATCAGCCAAGATGATCTCGGCGCAGAACGTACTGCCAGAGCGCCATCGACCCAAGTCTCTTCCAGTGGCGCCAGTGGCCGTTTTCGCCGGACTTTTGCTCTTGGGATTCCTGGCGTTCAATTTCTCGGGGTGGGTATCAAACGTGTCTGCGGAACAGGGCCTTTTGAACGCTAGATTGGACATCAGAGAGGACCAGGCCCGCGAATTCCGCCTGGCGTTGGCGCGGCAGAACATCGTCGGCCAAAGGATCGCCGATGCTGACTCGGAGGCCGTAGACCTGAAGGCCGACCTGGTGTCGTTTGGGCAAGAGATGGAAACTTTGTTGTTCCGTCTCAGCGACATCACCGGCCACGCCCAGTCGTCGAATGTGGAACTGACCCGGTTGGTCCCCATACCGGAGGGTTTCTCCGTGTCCGGCAACGCGGATAGTTACTCTGATGTGCTGGGATACACCGCATCGCTGCGGTCTTCGCCGAACTT
>JADFNR010000050.1:0-19291 GCA_022563275.1 Chloroflexota bacterium
CCGTTCCACGCCGGTCACGCCTGCAAGTCGGGCATCACCGCCGCCAAACTGGTGCAGGGCGGCTTCACGGCGGGGACCGACGCCCTGGAAGGACGCTTCGGGTTCATGCGCGCCTTCTCCGGCGGCAAAGACTACGACCCGGAGAAGGCGGCCGCGTCTTTGGGCAGCCGCTGTTTCATGGTGGAGTCGGGGGTCGAGATCAAGAAATACCCCTGCTGCGGCAGCGCCCACCTGGCCTTGGACGCCACCGCCATGATCCAGCAACGGGAAGCGCTGGATGCGGCCGACATCGAGCGCATCGAGGTCCGGGTGGACTTCGACCCGCCCCGGTCTTTGATCCACTCCCGCCCCAAAGAGGGGCTCGAGGGCAAATTCAGCATGCAGTATTGCCTGGCCGCCGAGATTTTGGACGGGCGGGTGGGCATGTCCAGTTTCACCGACGAACAGGTCATGCGGCCGGAGGCCCAGGAACTCATCCCCAAGATCGAGATGAAGCGTCACCCCGGTTTCGAGGGACAGACCAGTTGGACCGAGGCCTACAACGAGGTTGAGATCCACCTTAAAGACGGACGGGTGCTGACCCAGCGGGCCGACCGCGCCACCACCGGAGCGCTGCGCGGGGCCACCGTTGAAGAGGTGCGGACCAAGTTCCTGGACACCGCCTCCGTAGCCCTGACCCACGAAAACGCCGCCGCCACGCTGGAGATGCTGGACCACCTGGAAGACCTGGGCCCAGTCGGGCCGCTGGCTGATTTACTGGGCGGTTAAGCGGGCGACCCCAATCTTCCCACCGACCGATCTACTGGGCGGTGATGCCGCCGTCGATCACCAACTCTGAGCCGGTCACGAAAGACGATTCGTCGGAGGCCAGATACAACGCGCCGTAGGCGACGTCCTGGGCGGTGCCGATCCTGGACAGCGCAGTCCTGGCCACCGCGGCCTTCCGGCTGTCCGCGTCGGGCCAGACCTGGTCTCCCATGTCGGTGTCGATGGGTCCCGGGTGGATGGAGTTGGCCCGGATGCCCTCGGCCGCGTACTGGACGGCGGTGGACTTGGTGAAGATCCGCACCGCCCCTTTGGACGCGCTGTAGGCGGAGCTGGTGCGGCTGCCCACCAGTCCGGCGGTGGACGATATATTGATGATGGAACCGCCGCCCGCCTTTCTCATCTCCGGGATGGCCGCCTTGGTCCCCAGGAACACGCCCTTGGCGTTCACTCCCATTATCTCGTCCCATTGTTCAGATGAAGTCTCCAGAACGTGGCCCCGCCGCCAGATGCCCGCGTTGTTCACCAGGATATCCAACTTCCCAAAGCTGGCTACCGCCGACCTGACCGCCGCGATCCATTCGTCTTCGTTGGTCACGTCCAGATGCACGTAGAGGGCGTCGCCGCCGGCCTCGGCGATCTCGGCCGCCACGATGGTCCCATCTTGGTCTGCCACGTCGGCCAGCACAACCTTGGCGCCCTCCTGGGCAAACAGCCGGGCTTCCGCGGCGCCCTGGCCGCGGGCCGCTCCAGTGATCAGCGCTACTTTTCCTTGCAACCGCATCTCTTGCCTCTCTGGACCAATCTTTTCGGCTTGCCGGTTCGATGAGCAGTCTAACGCGAGAGTGGCGCAGACTCAATATCACGCCAATATCACGCCAATATCACGATAGATGCCAACTCCAAATGATTATTTGATAGTTATTGACAATGAAAACCCACCACGACTAATATATGAGACTAGACCTATAGGCCGAAGTGTGCCTTGAAATTGCCTGTCCCCAGGAATATATCCGGTATGTCTCGCCTGATTTAAAGAGCATCACCGAATGAGAGGAGCAATATGAGTGACCAGGATATCGCCTTGATGGCCCACCTCATGCGCCGCGCTGGATTTGGCGCCACCCGTGACGAGCTTGAAGCCCGCGTTGCCAAGGGCTACGAAGCCACGGTGGAGGAACTTCTCAATACCCAAGAACAAGAAGAACTTGACCGCAACGAAATGCAGCGCTTCCACCCGTGGACCTGGCGTCCGGGAACCCTCCCCGGCATGGGCGCCGCTGAGTGGCTGCACGACCTGGTCAACACCAAGCGCCCCCTGGAAGAGAAGATGGCCCTTTTCTGGCACGGCCTCTTCGCCACCGGCGTCTCCAAGGTGGACCACTACGACGATGTCATGGACATGATCATTAAATTTAGGCAGAAGGGCTTGGGCGACTTCCGCGAACTGCTCCTTGAGATGGCCAAAGACCCAGCCATGATCTACTGGCTGGACAACAACGACAACCATGCCGACGCAGTCAACGAGAACTGGGGCCGTGAATTGCTGGAACTCTTCAGCATGGGCGTGGGCAACTACACCGAAGATGACGTACGGGATTGCTCCCGGTCCTTCACCGGCTGGACCATCCAGCCCAAGCTGCCCCGGGGCCCCATCGGCCGTCACGACTGGTTCTTCGAGTTCAAAGAGGAAGACCACGACGACACCGAGAAGACCTTCTTGGGCCACACCGGCAATTTCGACGGCGAAGACATCATCCGGTTCATCACCGATGACCCGGCCTGCGCCCGGTTCATCGCCCGCCACCTCTACAACTTCTTCGTGGCCGACGAAGCCCAGGTCCCCGCATGGTCGGTGACCCCGCCCCGCGACCCTGAAGCCGTTGACCTGCTGGCCAACACCCTGATGAACAACGGCTACGACATGCGCACCACCCTGCGTGTGCTGTTCAACTCCGACTTCTTCAAGAACTCCCGCTACGAGCGGCTGAAGAACCCCACCGAAGTGGTGGTTGGCACTCTTCGGCTGGTCGGCGGCGCCGAGTTCCCGGCTCCCGGCATCGGCGACCTGTCCCGTCAGCCCAGCTACATGGGCCAAGACCTGCTGAATCCTCCTTCCGTTGAGGGTTGGCACACCGGCGCCGAGTGGATCAACAGCGGCTCATTGATGCGCCGCGTGAACTTCACCGCCGAACTGGTGGGTGACGTTTCCCGCCCCGGTATCCGGAACATGGTCGACCGGATGATCGCCAGTGGCGACACTTCGCCCGAGGCTGTGGTCGACGGCTGCTTGGACCTGATGGGCCCGTTGGAAGTTAATCCCGAGAGCCACGTCGAGTTGGTCGGCTTCGCGCAAGAAGGCGGCGACTTCTCCTGGAAATCGGCCGAAGACATAGAAAAATCCACGGTCCGCGTATCCGAGTTGCTCCAGTTGATCGTCTCGTTGCGTGAGTACCAGTACGCCTAAATCGTAGGAGGATAGCTAACAGATGACTAGCACAAAGAAAGACCCGGTCCTGGTTGTATTCCAGTTGTCGGGGGGCAATGACTATCTGAACACGGTTATTCCCTACGCCAACCCGATCTACCACGACGCCCGCCCCACGGTGGGAATCGCCGAAGACCGCGTGATCAAGATCGATGACAAAGTTGGGTTCCACCCCGAGATGGGTCCTCTAAAGAAGATCTACGACCGGGGCGACATGGCCATCATCCATGGCATCGGCTACCCCAACTCCCCTCGCTCCCATTTCCGCTCGATGGACATCTGGCACACCTGCGAGCCCATCCAGCTTGGAACCGAGGGTTGGCTGGGCCGCGCCACCCGCGACCTCGACCCCGGCAAAGAAAACGTGCTCACCACAGTCAGCTTCGGTCCCTCCCTGTTCCGGGCCCTGACACTGACCGGGACCCCGGTGGCGGTCGTTGACGACCTGGACAACTACGGCCTGCTTACCGGCATCACCGAAGTTGAACAGCGGAACAAGATATTGGACCGCTTCGCCCGGATGTACTCTCCGGCCATCGGCAGCAGCGCCGTGATGGATTACCTGGGCCAGACCGGCCTGGACACCCTGAAAGGCGCCGACATCCTGAACAAGGCCCCCGTGATGTACTCCTCCAACGTTGAGTACCCCGACACCCCCATCGCCAAGAAGTTGAAGGGGATCGCCCAGGTGCACATGGCCAACTTCGGGACCCGCATCTTCTACGTCGATCACGGCAGCTTCGACAGCCACTCCAACCAAACCGGCATGGCCGACAAGCTGTGGAAGGACGTTTCCGAGGGCCTGGACGCCTTCTTGGACGACCTCCGCGAGCACGACGTCAGCGACAACGTCGCGGTCCTGATGTTCACCGAGTTCGGCCGGCGGACCCATGACAACGGTTCCGGCACCGACCACGGCGCCGGCGGAGCCGCTTTCATGTTCGGCGACGCCGTCAAGGGCGGACAATACAGCGAGTTCCCGTCCATGGAGGCCAAGGACCTGGAACAGGGTGACGTCGTACCCAACTACGACTTCCGCGGCCTGTACACCACCATCCTGGAAGATTTCATGGGCCTGGACGGAAAACCCATCGTGGATGGCAGCTTCGAGAAATTGCCCATCTTCGCCTAGGCGGACCAGCCGATCCGTCCAGGCCAGCCGGTCTGGACCAATCGGTAGATTCAGCAAAATACGGGCGGCGCATGCGCCGCCCGTAATAAGATGTCCCGGCGCACGGACCAGCGGAATGCTGTCCCGCCGGCCATCAATATACGGAGGAAAATAATGCTTACGGAAACAGTGGCAGGCAGGACCTACGATTACAGCCACAACGTTGGCCGCGGTGCCCAGTCGGGAATGGGATTCAACTGGCCTGTGTCCATGACCTTCGCTCCCGACGGCACCGTTTACGTCGCCAATCGGGGCAGCGAGAGCATCAGCAACGTCGGCTGGAACCGCACCGGGGTGGGCCAGCGGATCTCCAAGCTCACCATCGGCGCCCAGTGGGGCGAAGAAGAGTTCCTGGGTGAATTCAGCCGGTACGGAAACGGCGACGGCCAATTGATCTGGCCGGCCGGCATCGCTTCCAACGACCAGGGCGAGATATTCGTCACCGACGAATGGCTGAACCGGGTGTCAGTGTTCGACAAGGACGACAAGCTTGTCCGCTCCTTCGACACCGTCCAACCCGGTGAAAGCGAACCCAACGGCGCTTCCGGCATCGCCATCGCCGCGGACGGCACCATCTATGTCAGCGACAGCCGCAGCCATAAAATACGGATGTTTAAGAATGATGGAACTTTCATCAGTTCCTTCGGGACCAAGGGCGTGAGCGAAGGACAGTTCGACTCCCCTTGGGGCCTGACCGTGGACAAAGACGGCAAGGTTTACGTTGCCGACTTCAATAACCACCGGGTCCAGAAGTTCTCGGCCGACGGCAAGTTCGAGGCCCAGATCGGCCGGCCCGGCAACAAACGCGGCGACTTGAACAACCCCACCGATGTGGCCGTCGATCCCGATGGCGACATCTACGTCTGCGACTGGAGCAAGAACGACTGGGACCGGGGCCGGGTCCACATCTTCACCCCAGAAGGCCAGTTCCTGACCTCTCTGGTCGGTGACGCTCAAGTGTTGTCGCAATGGGCGCAGATGACCGTCGACGCCAACGCCGACTACGCCAAGCGCCGCCGGGAAGTCCACTCCACCGAGCCCGAATGGACCTTCGCCCAGCCCACCGCAGTGGAATGGGACACGGCCAACAACCGGCTGATGGTGGCGGACACCCAACGCAGCCGCCTGCAGATCTACAACAAGCAGTCGGGCTATCTGGTGCCGCAGCTCAACCTCTGATTCAAGAGGCCAGCGGCCACGGCCGCCGGTATTTCAGATCAATCAGGAGCAACGAAACCTTGGCGGAGCCGTAACGGTCTCCGCCAAGGTTATTTTTAGAGAGTTTCGGAACGCCCTTATCCCAAACTTCCAGGACCTTTGGACCCATGACAGATTCCATCCTTCTCGTCCCGGCGCGGTATCTGCGTTATGCCTAAGCCAATGGACCGAGAAGCCCGAGCCGGTTTCCTCAAGATGGCGCTGGAACAGCCCGAGATGACCTGCGCCGACACCCCCATCGAGATACTGGAGGCCGCCTCCGCCGAGGCCGAGCCGACACCATTCATGGAGGAATACTTCGCCACCGGCCACGCCGAATGGTTGGCCCTCAAGCACGGGCGCAGGATAAGCCTTCCCCAGAACCTGATTGACCGCGCAATATTGGTCCTCTGGAACCGGGCCTGCCTGCTCGACACCGACCGTTTGCTGGGCCAGACCAGCCCCGACGCCAACAAACCCTTCTTCAGCGACGAAGGGCTGTACTGATGGACGCGGTATCCATGGCTTTCCGATTTAAAGTCTGTCATTCTGACCCCGACATCGATCGGGAGAAGAATCTCGTTGCAACTGAGCAAACCTATTGCAACGAATGGAACCCGATGGTTGCGGAATGTACTAAAATCCCCCTTGATCCCCCTTTTAGAAAGGGGGAGACGATTCCGGCTCAATAAGTCGCTGCCGGGCACCGAAGGTAATTCCCCCTTTCGTAAAGGGGGCTAGGGGGATTTCCGCCCTCGCAGCCAAGCTCCACAGCATTAAGAGGTGAACCATGCCCGAACAGTTCAACTACGGCAAACTTTTCTCGGCGGCGTCCCAGGACGCTGCTCCGGGCTCGGTCCGGCACGCCAAATACGACTTCGCCGTGGCCTACCCGGACCCGGACAACCTGCCCTTGGAGGGTCTGATCGAGTCTCTGAAAAGCGGGTTTGAGCGAGAGGGCCGGGACCTAGCCTACTACTCCGACGCGTCGGGATACCCAGAATTGCGGCGGCTGGTGGCCGAGAAGTTGGCCCGCGAACGCAACATGACAGTGTCCGCCGACGACATGGTGCTGACCTCCGGTTCGGGCGAGGCGATCGGCATCGTGATCCAGGCCCTGACCGACCCCGGCGACGTTGTCCTAACCGAAGAGTTTGTCTACCTGGGGACCTTGAACCAGATGCGCCGCTACGGGGCCGATGTGGTTGGCGTCAGATGCGACGACGACGGGATAATTCCAGACGACCTGGATTCGGTCATCACCGAACAAGTGGCCAACGGCAAGAGGGTCAAATACCTCTACACCATACCGGCCTTTCAGAACCCATTGGGTTGGACCATGGGCCTGGAACGCCGCAAGCAGGTGCTGGAAGTCACGGGCAAGCACGGAATCCCGGTGTTTGAAGACGACTGCTACGCCGACCTGCGGTTCGAGGGCGAAGACGTAACCTCTTTCCACTCCCTGGATGACACCGGGCGGGTGGTTTACGTGGGGTCGTTCTCCAAGATAATCGCCCCCGGCATGCGCATGGGCTATCTGGTGGCTCCCAAAGAAGTAATTGGACGGGCCTGGAGCTTCAAGGCGGGTGGCGCGGTGAGCCAGTTCACCGCCCTGACCATCGCCGAATACATGAAGGGCGGTCTCGACCAACACATCGAGGAGCAGAACCGGGCCCTGGCGGCGAAACGGGACGCCATGGTGGCGGCCTTGGGGGAGAATTTCGGAAGCTCCGTAACCTGGACTGTTCCCCAAGGCGGGCTTTACGTCTGGGTCAAGTTTCCCGAGGGCACCGATCTAGCCGCGGTGCAAGAAGAGGTCTTCGATGACGGGGTCAGCTACTACAACGGTTCCCAATTCTCGCCAACCGGCGTAGGCTCCAACTACGTGCGGCTCTGCTTCGGGCACCCGACCATAGCGACCATCCATGAAGGCGTGGCGGAGTTCGCCCGGATCCTGGACCGGAAAAAAGTGTTCCCCGGATAGCGCCTCTTTTTAAGTGGGTTTCCCTTGGTCTGTTGGTGGTGCGCCGCCTCTAGTCCGCTCGTGTCAAGCCCGCCGTCCGTTCGTGGTGAGCCCGTCGAACCACCGTTACTCGGCAATCCATTCCCATCCGCATCGATATGGCTGGTGCGGCACTTAGACCGGTCCCCCGATGCATCGGGGAGACCCTCGACCATGGGTCGGGGCTCAGGGCGGGCGGAATGGAGGTGGGCCGGTCACATTATCGGATAACACGTAGGCGCGGGTTTTTAACCCGCCCTTTTACTTCGCCACCGTGGTTGTCGAATCGAAGATGCCGCAATGAAGAAGCATGTCGCGCCCACGAACGTCTTAGCCGGCAAAACTGGGTTTACGGCCACTCAGGCGGGTTCGAAACCCGCGCCTACGGTTGTGATTACCCGAGCGCCAGTAATTAATCGAAGGGCATCAACTCGATGGCCAGGCCGTTGGGGTCTTTAACGTAGATGGCCCCGCCCCCTTCCTGGTATTTGATCTTGTTCCGGTCACACCGCTCTTTGATCTCCGTAAAGATGTTCCTGGCTATCGGAAGGGCGATGTGCATCACGTTGCCCACGCCTTCGGGCGCCTTCTTCTGAAGACGAGGCACGTGGGGAAAATCAAAGAAGGAAAGGCGCATCCCGTTTCCAATCGCAACATTCATGTGGGTCGACTCTTCCGAATCCCGGTTTGGGGCAACGCTTACAACCGGCATATCCATGATCTCCGAGTAGAACTTGGCGGTTGCTTCCAGGTCCTTGGCGAAGACCGCTATGTGGTTCACCCCTTGAGTGGGGCCGTCTTTCCCGCCCTCGGGAATAAGTTTGCGGAGCCGCTCCCGCATGGCTTCTGTCTTGTTTTCGGATGTGGTCATTTGCGTCCTCCCGGTGATCTGTTTGTCATTTATCAAGTAGGCTAGGCTATGGGGCGGTTGGTTACGGCGGCGTCCACCTTGCGGGGGATGAACTGGCCGCTGCCGGGGGCGGCCTTGAACTCCCGGTTATCCACCACCACGTTGCCGCGGAGGATGGTGGTCATCGGCCAGCCGTCGGCCTCGAACCCTTCCCAGATACTGTAGTCGGAGATGTGGAAGTCATCCATGGTCAGCTTGCGCTTGAAATTGGTGTCGATGAGCGTGATATCGGCGTCGCTGCCCGGCGCCAACACCCCCTTGCGAGGATATAAGCCCATGATCTTGGCCGCGTTGGCCGAAGTAACGTCCACGAACCGCTGCAGGGACATACCCCGGCGGGAGACGCCTTCGCTGTAGGTCACACCCATGCGGGCTTCGGCCCCGTTATGGCCTCCGGTCACGTCCGAGACCGTGCGGCCCGCGATCTTGGTCTCCCAAGACGTGCAGTATTCATCGGTGGCCATGGTGCTGAGACCGTTATTCACGATCCCGTCCCATAGGGACTGGCGGTCGGCTTCCGACTTCAACGACGGGTAGGTGTGGTACTTCATGCCGTTCTCTTCCTTGTAATTGTCGGAACTGAAGCAGCAGTAGTTGTGGAGGGTCTCGCCGAAGACCGGCCGGCCGTTCGACCGTGCCTCCAAGATGGCCTGGAGTCCCTGGGTGGCGCTGACATGGACGAAGTAGACCGGAGCGCCGGTCCATTCGGCGACCCGGAGCACCCGCCGGAAGGAAACATCCTCCGACTCGGCGCTGTGGACCAGGTGCATGTTGTACCACTCGGTCTGTTCGGTCCTGGCCAACTTCTCGTACATGTGCTGCACCATATCGTCGTCCTCCGAGTGGACCAGCAGCATGGCGTTCATCCGTTGGACCTCCTCCATCAGGTCGTGGAGGTGGCCGGTCCCCACCATGCGCGGTTCGCCGGTGGTGGCGGGAGGCCGGATATTCGTGGTGAATATCTTGATGCTGGGGAACCCGTCCTCCACCGCCTCGTGGAGAGAGCCCAGGATCTCCGGAGGTATGGCCCCCAATAGCATCAGATGGTGGGCGTAATCGCAGTAGGAATTACCCTGCCAGACCTCAGTCCTTTCCCTGATCGCCTGGGGGATGTCGATGCCCGGGTACTGGATGGCGAAGTCCATCAACATGGTGGTGCCGCCGATCAGGGCGGCGCGGCTCACCTCTTCCGGAGGGGCTGTCTTGAGGTCGCCGTGACCCATTATGGGCGCGGATATGTGGGCATGGGGCTCGATACCGCCGGGAACCACCACCATGCCGGTGGCGTCTATCACCCGGCCGGCCTCATCGGGTAGAGCGCCCGGAGCGGCCACCGCCACGATCTTTTCTCCTTGCACGGCGATGTCCCATTCGCCGACTCCCATGGGAGTTACAACTTGTCCGCCTCTGATGACCAGGTCCAGCATTATCGCGCCCTCCGATTGATCCAACGACTCCGGCGATTCGAGCTTACTTAGACTCGATAACGGAGTTTAGCACATAGGCGGAGGCACGGTATTATGGGGGACCGCCGGGACAAAACGCGGTAGGAAACCAACCAATCACGCCGCAGGGGAGGAAGAAACCGGGTTGCGCTAATCGTCGCCTGCGTGGACGTGGGCCGGCTCCGATGGGGAGGCTTCGGGCAATTGGTCTTCCCAGTTGGGCAGCAGCTCTTTCTTGGTCGTGGGCAACATCATGATGCTGAACACCCCGATCAGACTCAGCACCAACGAGAGTCCCATCGTGGCGTCGAAGTTGCCGGTGATATCCCGTAGTTGACCGCCGATCAGGGCTCCCGCGGCCATACCGACACCGGCGCCCATCATTTGATACCCATAAGTGGTGCCGATGGGACCGCTGCCATAGTACTGGCGGTTGATGATTGGAAACGCACTCATCTCTCCGCCGAAACCAATGCCGAAGAGCACGGCGAACAGATAGAACTGCCACGGGTCATGGGCGATGAACAACAAAAAGATCGGCGCAACCTGTAAGAAGAAACAGCCCGCCATGGCCGGTTTACTCCCCATTCGGTCGGCGATAACAGGCACGGCGAACCGCGTGATGCTGCTGGTGACCGAGAGGGTTACAAAGGCGCCCGCCGCGAGTCCGGCGGAGACGCCCTCGTCTTCGGCCATGGCGACCAGGTACACCAGGATGATGGCGTGTCCGGCACAGCCCCAGAAATGGATGCCGATCAGATTCCAGAAAGCGCCCGTTCGCTGGGCCTGTTTGAGGAACACCTGAGTACGGACTTTGGCGACCTTTCCGGTTTGTACCGCCTTGATTGGCTCGTTCTGCGGGGCGCCCAATGGCCGGACGCCGATCGCGGCCGGCTCGTTGTAGAAGAATTGGACCATCCCCAGAATGACGACGCCACCCAAGATACCAGGGATCCAGAACGCCGCCCTAAGACCGTCGATCCCGCCGCCGAAGAGGTAGATTATCAGCAGCATCATGGGCACCGCGATCAATGGGCCAATACCCTGCGAACCCTGGAGCAGCCCCATGCCGACGCCCAAGTGTTTTCGGAACCATAGGGTAACGGCGGCGGTGAGGGGCACTTGGAATATGCCCATGGAAATGCTGAGGATCACGCCGAAGAACAGATAGAACTGCCACAGCTCCCGCATCATTCCGGTTAGCACCATGCCAACGATGAACAGGACCGCGCCCAATCTCATGGTCCAGCGGACCCCATAACGGTCGCCCAGCCATCCGGCGGTGGGGCCAAACATCCCGGATACGATCCACTGGATGGCGAACCCCAGTCCCACAGCGCCATAGCTCCAGCCGAAGGAATCTACCAAACGGGGGATGAGGATACTGGAAGAGGAGCGGAAGGAGGAGCTGAACAACCGCATGACGGCGCCAACCGTCACGATCACCCAAGCATAATGGACAGGGCGGCCAGCGATCACCAAGTTGGAAGGTTTGAGGCTAAAGTTTGCCATTCAGTCCTATGCAATGGCCGCGGCGGCAGGTTCTATGGCCAGTCCCAGAAGCGGGCGCCCCATTGTCACTACGCAGCGTGCAATTCAATCGATGTATGCTGATGGGCATATAACTAGATACTGAAGTCCTGGGACTATAGCACCCTCGGATGATAGCCCATCCCACAACCAATTTGAAGGGCAATGGCAAGGCAAAAAAATAGGCCCTGGACTCAATCGGTGCAAATCGCCGAAGGTCTGGGGCCATTGCGTTGACATTGGGTTGAATACTTGTATAATTTAGGTTTACTAGTGCTATGCCTCATGTGACGGATTCGTTCACCACACGTGTTGTTAGTCCTCCCCAGCAATCACCCCCGCCGCATACGTGCGCGCCCCTAACATCAGGCCGCCCGGCCAATCGCGTCCACTCACGTTAAGGAGAATCGTAAATGGCTTTGTCTCCTGCTCTTAAAGGGCAGCCTACGCAACTGCCCGAAGTCAAGTCCTATGCCAAGATTCCTCAGATTCTCGAAATCCCAAATCTGATTCAAAGTCAGATTCAATCTTGGGAATGGCTCAAGTCTGAGGGGTTGACCGAAGTTTATAAGGAAATCTCTCCGATCGCCGATTACACCGGCAATAAATACGAGTTGCATTTCCTTGAGCATTACTTCCGTGACTCCAAATACACGCCGCAACAAAGCAAGGAGCGGGAGATCACCTACTCCCAGCCCCTTTATGTGAAAACCCGCCTGGTGATGAAAGAGACCGGCGAGATCAAGGAACAAGAGATCTTCATGGGCGACATCCCCATGATGACCGGCAACGGCACTTTTATCATCAATGGTGCGGAGCGCGTCGTGGTGAGCCAATTGGTCCGCTCGCCGGGGATCTACTTTGTCTTGGAGCGGAACGCCATCAGCAACCGCAACCTCTGCTCCGCCAAGCTGATACCCTCCCGGGGCGCTTGGCTTGAGTTTGAGACCAGTTCCAAGGACATCATCTCGGTCAAGGTAGACCGGAAGCGCAAGGTCTCGGCATCTATTTTCCTCCGCGCTCTGGGCGTGGCGGACGATGGCGAGATGATGAAGTTGTTCTCCGATATCTACACTGACGAGAACCACCACTACATGCAGACTACCTTGGATAAGGACCCTGTCCTCGAACCCAAGGACCTGAACTTCAAGGAAGATGATCTCCGCTCCCTGTGGGAGTGGTTCCACGAAGACAAGGATTTTGACAGTGACGCCGCACGGCGGATAGCGGCCGCCCAGATCGAGTTCTACCGCCGCCTGCGGCCGGGTGAACCGCCCAGTTTGGAGAACTCCCGGACCCTGATCCGGAATCTGTTCTTCGGTCCCCGCCGGTACGACCTGGGCCGCGTGGGCCGCTACAAGTTGAACCGCCGGCTCGGACAGGCCATCAATAACGACCTCATGACCCTGAGCTTGGACGACGTTGTCTCCGTTATCCGCACCATGATTCGCATCAACCAGGGTGAGGGCCGTCCCGACGACATCGACCACCTGGGCAACCGCCGCGTCAGAGCGGTGGGAGAACTGGTCCAGAACCAGGTCCGCGTGGGACTGCTCCGGATGGAGCGGATGGTTAAAGAAAAGATGACCCTGGTGGACCCCGAAGCCGCCGCACCTCAAGGGCTGGTCAACATCCGGCCCGTGGTGGCCGCGGTGAGGGAGTTCTTCGGCGGGTCCCAGCTATCCCAGTTCATGGACCAGACCAACCCTCTGGCTGAATTGACCCACAAGCGGCGTCTATCCGCCCTGGGGCCGGGAGGCCTATCCAGGGAGCGGGCGGGATTCGATGTGCGGGATGTTCACTTCTCCCACTACGGCCGGATCTGTCCCATCGAGACGCCGGAAGGCCCCAACATCGGCTTGCTCAGTTCTTTGGCGTCTTTTGCCAGGATCAATCCTTACGGCTTCATTGAGTCTCCTTATAGGAAGGTGTACAAGACCCTCCCCAATGACTCTGACGACCTGAAAGGCCGGACAGTCACCCAAGCCGTGCTGGACAAAGACGGCAAGACGATCGTGGGCAAGGGCAGGGCGATCGGAGCCAACAAGATGAACGCCCTGAAGCAGCTGCCCAAGGGCACGATAATAGCCGTTCAGCCTTTTGTCGCCACCGGCGATGACGACATCATCTATCTATCGGCCGATCAGGAAGAGGACTTCCGGGTAGCCCAGGCCAACGCGCAATTGGACCACCTGAACCAGTTTGCCCAGGACCGCGTGGAGCTCCGGGTTGGCGAGAATTACACCCTGGAATCTGCTGATCTGATCGATTACATGGACGTTTCGCCCATGCAGATCATGAGCGTGTCGGCGGCGCTGATTCCTTTCTTGGAGCATGATGATGCCAACCGGGCCCTGATGGGGTCAAACATGCAGCGTCAGGCCGTGCCTCTGCTGCGGCCGCAGGCGCCCGTGGTAGGCACCGGCATCGAAAGCCGGGTGGCAAGGGACAGCGGACAGTTGATCTTATCCGTAGCCAACGGCGTGGTGACTTCAGTCACCGGCCGTGAGATCGTCGTGACCGACGAAGATGGAGAGGAGCATTCGCACCCCGTCATCAAGTTCTCCCGTACCAACCAGGGCACCTGCTTCGATCAGCGGCCCATAGCCACCAAGGGCGACGTGGTGGAGGTCGGCGCCGTCTTGGCCGACAGCTCCTCCACCGACCACGGTGAGCTGGCCTTGGGCCAGAACGTGCTGGTGGCGTTCATGTCCTGGGAAGGGTACAACTACGAAGACGCCATCATCGTCAGCGAACGGCTGTACCGCGACGATTACTTCACCTCAATACACATCGAAAAACATGAGATGGAGGCCCGCGAGACCAAGCTGGGTCCCGAAGAGATCACGAGGGATATCCCCAACGTTGGGGAGACCAGTTTACGCGACCTAGACGAGCTCGGCATCATCCGCGTCGGAGCCGACGTTGGCCCCGGAGACATCCTGGTGGGCAAGGTTACTCCCAAGGGTGAGACCGAATTGACCGCGGAGGAAAAGCTCCTGCGCGCCATCTTCGGCGAGAAATCCCGGGACGTTAAAGACACCTCTCTGCGCGTGCCCCACGGGGAACGGGGCAAGATTATCGAGGTCAAGGTATTGAACCGCGAAAACAAAGACGACCTGTCGCCGGGTGTGAACCAAGCCGTCAGGGTCTGGATCGCCCAAACGCGGAAGATCTCCGTTGGAGATAAGATGGCCGGCCGCCACGGCAACAAGGGTGTGGTCGCCCGGATACTGCCGGAAGAGGACATGCCCTATATGGCCGACGGCACGCCGGTGGACATCATCTTGAACCCCATCGGTGTTCCCTCGCGGATGAACCTGGGTCAGGTGCTGGAAACCCACTTGGGCTGGGCCGCCCGTGGCCTGAACTTCCGCGCCAACACCCCCGTTTTCGACGGCGCCGGAGACCAGGCCATTGAAGATGCCCTGGCCCGCGTGTGGTTCACCGAGCAAGCAGGCGCCACGTCTATTGGACCCATCGACGGCTCTCCCGAGGTCGATTACCCTCAGGTGGACCGTTGGCTGGAAGAGAAGGGTTACGACCCCAGGAAGATCTTCGACGACAAGGAATTCGGCGCCGCTCAAGAAGCCTGTCTTCGCATGTGGCTTACCGATGAAGCCGACGTCGACGCCAAGGAAATGACCCTGGAAGAGATGCGTCAGGCCGCCCTCAAAGTGCACCGTGAACGGCGCATCGCGCCACCCACCTTCGGCAAGTTCGAGCTCAGCGACGGACGCACCGGAGAGAATTTCGACCAGTTGGTCACCGTGGGCAGCATCTATATCTTGAAGCTCATCCACCTGGTGGAAGACAAGATTCACGCGCGGTCCACCGGCCCCTATTCCATGATTACCCAGCAGCCGTTGGGCGGAAAGGCCCAGTTCGGCGGACAACGCTTCGGTGAGATGGAAGTCTGGGCGCTGGAAGCCTACAGCGCGGCGTACAACCTGCAAGAAGTGCTGACGGTCAAGTCTGACGACGTGGCCGGACGCGTAAAAGCCTACGAGGCGATAGTCAAGGGTGAGCCCATTGGCCAACCGGGTGTGCCAGAGTCGTTCAACGTCCTGCTCAAGGAGCTCCAGAGCTTGGGCCTGGCTGTTGAGCTGTTGAACGAGGAAAAACGGCCTCCCCACAGCCAGGGCATCTCAGATGAAACCGATTTATTCCAAGCGCTGGAGTCGATTTAATGGTCAGAATGGTAGATAGGGCGGAATCCACCACAGGCACTAACTTCAACTCTATCCGCATCTCCATTGCATCCCCTGAACAGATACTTAACTGGTCTCACGGCGAGGTAACCAAGCCTGAGACGATCAACTACCGCACCTTGCGCCCGGAGAAGGACGGTCTCTTCTGTGAGAGGCTGTTCGGCCCCACCAAGGACTGGGAGTGCTTCTGCGGCAAATACAAACGCATCCGCTACCGCGGCGTGATCTGCGACCGTTGCGGTGTCGAGGTCACACGGTCCAAGGTGCGCCGTGAACGCATGGGCCATATTCGGCTGGCAGCGCCCGTGGCCCACATCTGGTTCAGCAAGACCACGCCCAGCCGGCTGGGTCTCCTCTTGGACCTGTCTCCCAGGAACCTGGAAAGGGTGCTCTACTTCGCCCAGCACATCATAGTGGCGGTGGACGAAGACGTGCGTCTGGAAGCCATTGAGTTGGAGCAGGCCAAGTTCGACCTGGAATTGAAGAAGGCGCGCCGGCAGGCCGAGGCCCGGACCGACGCACTGAAAGCCCGCCTGAATGGCAGTTTGGCAACGGCGGATGAACCCGCCCAAGAAGACTCTGATGAAGCGTCCGGCGAAGACGCCACGGAATCCGCTGCCGAAGACGCAGTCGAAGATATTGCCGCTGAAGCAGCCGCGGAGGCGCCGGAAGGCGCCGGTGACGAAGATGACGCTCCAGTTCAGCTCGAAGAGCCGGAAGTGGAGATGGATCCGGTCGCCATCCAAGTTGAGATTGATGCCATAGCCGATCAGTTGGCCACGGAAGAAGGTCAATTGGATGAGCAGTTCAAAGCCGCCATCGACGAACTCGAAGACCTCCGGATCCACAAGCTCATCGCCGAGACCCGCTACCGGCAACTGAAAGAGGCCTATGGCGATGTGTTCGAAGCGAACATGGGCGCCGAAGCCATCTTGGCCATCCTTAAAACCATCAACCTGGAAGCGCTCAGAGACCAACTGGTCAATGAGATGCATTCCACATCCGGTCAACGCCGGAAAAAAGCCATCAAACGTCTCCGTGTAGTGGAGGCCTTCCGCAAAAGCGGCAACCGTGTTGAAGATATGATTATCACGGTGCTGCCCGTCCTGCCTCCCGAGTTGCGCCCCATGGTGCAATTGGATGGCGGCCGGTTCGCCACCAGCGACCTGAACGACCTCTACCGCCGGGTGATCAACCGGAACAACCGGTTGAAGCGGCTCATGTCTCTGGGAGCTCCAGAAATCATAATCCGCAACGAAAAAAGAATGCTGCAGGAGGCCGTCGACGCGCTGATCGACAACGGCCGCCGTGGCCGCCCCATCCAGGGCAGCCATAACCACAAGCTAAAGTCCCTGTCCGACCTGCTGCGCGGCAAGCAAGGACGTTTCCGCCAGAACCTGCTGGGCAAGCGGGTAGACTACAGCGGGCGCTCCGTCATCGTGGTGGGGCCCGAACTCAAGATGGACCAGTGCGGTTTGCCAAAACGCATGGCCCTTGAGTTGTTCAAGCCATTCGTCATGCACCGCCTGGTGATCCTGGGCATAGCGCCCAACATCAAGAACGCCAAGCGCATGGTCGAGCGGGCCAGGGGAGAGGTCTGGGACATCTTGGAAGACGTGATCAAAGACCGTCCCGTGCTCCTCAACCGAGCCCCCACTCTGCACCGGCTGGGCATCCAAGCATTCATGCCGGTCCTCATCGAGGGCAACGCCATCCAGATTCACCCGTTGGTCTGTTCCGCTTTCAACGCGGACTTCGACGGCGACCAGATGGCGGTCCACGTACCCCTGTCGCGGATGGCGGTGCTAGAAGCCAAAGAACTCATGCTCAGCACACACAATATGCTGTCGCCCGCATCCGGGGAGCCGCTGGTGGCGCCCACCCTGGATATGGTGATGGGCTGCTTCTACCTGACGGAGATCCGGGAGAAAAGCGAGGGCGCCGGCAAGAGATTCAACGACTTCGACGAGGCCCGCATCGCTCATGCGTCTGACCTCATCGACCTGCACGCTCCCATCCACGTTCGGGAGGTGCGCTATCATGACGGCGAATGGCTGGAAACCACTCTGGGCCGCATGATCTTCAACGAGATACTGCCCGAGCGGATCGGATTCAAAAACACCTTGATGGACCGGGGAGCCCTGAAGGACCTGACGGCCGAACTGTACAAAACCCTCACTCACGAGGAAACCGCCGAGGTATTGGACAGCATCAAAGACCTGGGATTCCACTACGCCACATCGTCGGGCATCACGATCGCGATCAATGACATCCAGGTTTCCGCCAAGAAACCACAAGTCTTGGAAGAAACTACCGAACTGGTGAACGGATTTGAAGACCAGTTCCTGTCGGGCCTTATCTCCGAGGAGGAACGCTACGAGAAAACCGTAGTCGCTTGGACCGCGGCGTCCGACAAGGTCACCGAATTTGTGGAAGAAGAACTACCCAACTACGGCGGCATCGCGGTGATGGCCGTCTCGGGCGCCAAGGGCAACATCTCCCAGATCAAACAGATGGCCGGGATGCGCGGCCTGATGAGCAACCCCAAGGGACGTATCATCGATCTGCCCATCAAGTCCAGTTTCCGCGAGGGCCTGACCGCCTTGGAGTATTTCATCTCCACCCACGGGGCTCGGAAAGGTCTGGCCGACACCGCGCTCAGGACCGCCGACAGCGGTTACCTGACCCGGAGGCTGATTGATATCGCCCAGGAAATGATCATAGTAGAGGAAGACTGCGGGACCATCAACGCCTATTGGGTCACCCCGCGTCCCGAAGACGAGACCGGTAAAACCCTGCCGGAGCGAATCAACAGTAGGCTGGCCGCTGCGCCGGTAGCCCATCCCGAGACCGGCGAGATCCTCCTTGAGCGCAACCAGAAGATTGACTTGGAGATCGGTCAGGTCCTGGTCGATGCCGGGATCAGAGAAGTGCCGGTCCGCTCACCGCTGAATTGCGAATGCCACCGCGGCATCTGCCAGGCCTGCTACGGCCTGCTGCAGGCCACCGGACTAACGGTGAAGGTAGGGCAGGCCGTCGGCATCATAGCCGCCCAAAGCATCGGCGAGCCTGGGACCCAGTTAACCATGCGGACGTTCCACACCGGCGGCATCGCCGGTCTGGACATCACCAGCGGTCTGCCCAGAGTAGAGGAACTTTTCGAGGCCCGAGTGCCCAAAGGCGCGGCCATTATGGCCGAGATTGACGGTGTGGTGGAACTGGAGGCGGACGAAGAGGGCCGCCGCCTGCGTTTGATCAGCCGGGAGGAGTTCCGCGAGGACTACCTAGCCCCAGAGGGGGGCGTGATACTGGTGGATGAGGGCGAGACTGTGGAGCCAGGAATGGTCCTGGCAACGAGCATGCCTGCGCTCAAGGGCAGGAAATCCAAGGCCGCCATCAAGAAAGCTGCTGAAGCAGCCGTCGAAGCAGCTAATTCCGATGATGGCGAACCAATCGAACAAGTCGTCGCCAACATCGGAGGCCGAGTTGAGATTGACTCAGGGGTCATCTCCATCGTTTGGGACGATGTTGATGTCCGCGAGCACCTGATCCTCGCCTCTTCGTACCTGCTG
>JADFNR010000050.1:19389-23722 GCA_022563275.1 Chloroflexota bacterium
AGTCAAGGACGGCGATATGGTCCGGGCCGGCGACCCGCTGATCAGCGGACCGCTGAACCCCCACGACATCCTCCACATCCGCGGCAAGGATGACCTGCAAAGTTACGTGGTGAACCAAGTCCAAAAGGTCTATCAGTCTCAGGGTGTGGCGATCCACGATAAGCACATCGAGATAATCCTCCGGCAGATGCTCCGCCGCGTTCAGGTGGAGTCCGCCGGGGACTCGGATTACATCCCAGGCCAAATGGTCGACAAATTCGTGTTCCAAGAACAGAACGCCAAGGTGCTGGCCGAGGGTGGCGAACCCACCACTGCCAAGCAGGTCTTCCTTGGCATAACCCGGGCATCTCTGCTTACCGACAGTTTCCTGTCCGCGGCCTCATTCCAGGAGACCACCAGGGTGCTGACCCAGGCGGCGGTGAGCGGGGCGCAGGACTGGCTTCAAGGACTGAAGGAGAACGTCATCATCGGCAGGCTCATCCCAGCACGGGTCGAGATACCCGGCATGGAGGAGTTGCTGAAACCCAAACCGGTGCCGGAGATCGCCGCGGTGTCCCCCGGTGGATGGTTGGGCGCCACCGGCGCTTCCGCCGGCGCTCCCGGCGGCGCCTTCGACAAGAAACCCAGCAAGGACGATGCCGCTGCGGAACCCAATATCTTTACCGATGGCGGCAACGGTAAAGACTCGGCGACGGTATCGGACCTTCCGGAAATTGTCGTTGAAGAGGCTGAAGTGGAAGACGGGGATGCAGACGCCCCGGACAACGAGCTTGGTGAAGACGGCCGCGAGGCTGAAGCTCCGGAAGGCGAGCTTAACGAAGACGGCGACGAGGCTGAAGCTCCGGAAGGCGAGCTTAACGAAAACGGGGACGAGATGGAGCCGCCGGTGGGCGAGCTTGACAAAGAAGATGACGAGCCAGGCGATCTGGATCTAGCCGAGACCGCCGAACTCAGCACCAACGGCCTCAGCCAGGAAGGCGGCAACGGTGCAGGTCCGGCGTTTGGAGAAGGGGATGCGGAGGGGACCGACGAATCAAGCATCGCCACAGACGGTGAGGGAGACGAATAGACCGGAGTCTGCTCAAGGGCTGGACCTATCAATAGATCTGGCCCCCAACAACCCCCATCATCTTCTGTTGGCCAACCCGGTGATGATTGCCTCCGGGACCTTCGGTTACGACGGTTACGGCAGGGGCATCACCGATGATATGGACTTGGGCCAATTGGGTGCGGTGGTCCCAAAGACCTTCACCCGCCAGCCCCGGGAAGGCAACCCGGAGCCCAGGTGGTATCCCCAGTCCTATCGAGAGGCCCGGGAAGCCGGCGACTTTCTGTTCCTTAACGCCATCGGCCTCACCAACCCCGGTATCGAAGCAGGGCTGCGGGACGTGACGCCCGGCTGGGACCGGTGGAACGCCACGGTTATACTGAGCTTCGCCTCCGATACCGTTGAACAGTTTGGCGAGATGGCCGCCATGGCCAACCAGGGGACCGGGTTCCAAGGCATCGAACTCAACCTCAGTTGCCCAAATATCGAAGACGGATCTCTTTTCGGCCACAGCGCCCGCCTGACCGCCCAGGCGGTGGCCTCGGTCAGGGCCAACACCGACCTACCGCTGCTGGCCAAGCTGGCGCCCAACGTACCCAACATCATTGAGATCGCCCACGCGGCGGTTGACGCCGGCGCCGATGCCCTCACCATCTGCAACACCATTCCGGCCATGCGCATCGACACTCAGTCCCGCCAGCCGGTTCTGGGAAATATCACCGGCGGTCTTTCCGGCGAAGGTTTGCGCCCCATCTCTTTGGCGCTCGTTTACCAGGTTTCCCGGGAAGTAAACGTGCCGGTAATCGGCGTTGGCGGCATATTTTCGGGCGAGCATGCGGCCGAATACATCCTGGCGGGCGCATCCGCCGTACAGGTAGGCAGCGCCAACCTGGTGGGACTGTCCGCGCCCTGGCGGATATTGACGGAACTACAGGACTGGATGCATCAGTCCGGAGTCTCCAACCTTCAAGGATTGGTCTAGAAGATTGATGGGACTTAGGCGGGGCGTTACCCCGCCGGGGACCCACATCCAGCAGAACCACTTCCTCTAGCCCGTTAACCAGTTCCCAAGGGGCGTGCATCCCCATAGGGCTTTGGATACAATATAAATGGTTTTGAGCCGTCCCGGACGGCCTCAGAGGGCGTTGGTACTACCTACGAAGTTAAAACCGGAGCCCTCCCAACATCAGCCCGTCCACGGCGCCAATCTGCGAGGTCTGAAAATCCATGGTTTCCGTTCTCCAAAAAGTTCTTGGCGACCCCAACGAAAAAGCACTCAAGAAGTTAACCCCCTTCGTCAAGGGGATCAATGAGCTAGAGCCGCGATTCCAGAAGATGACCGACGAAGAACTTCTGGCGATGACCGAGGATTTCCGGTCCCGGCTGGCTGCGGGAGAAGGACTGGACGACATCATACCGGAAGCCTTTGCCACCGTGAGGGAAGCCGCCCGGCGCAACCTGAAACAACGGCATTACGACGTGCAGATCATCGGTGGGTTGGTCCTGCATAAGGGTCAGATCGCCGAGATGAAGACCGGCGAAGGCAAGACCCTGGTCGCCACCCTGTCTGTTTATGTCAACGCACTGGAGGGCAAAGGTGTCCACATAGTTACCGTGAATGACTATCTGGCCCGCCGCGACCCGGTCTGGATGGGCTCGATCTACCATGCCCTGGGCCTAACTGTCGGGTGCCTCCAGCACGACGCCAGCTACCTGTACGACCCCGATGTTAAGGATGCTCCGGGCGGCATGGAATTTCTCCGGGCAGTCTCGCGTCCGGAAGCCTATCAGGCTGATATCACCTACGGCACCAACAACGAATTCGGTTTCGACTACCTTCGGGACAATATGGCGCTGGACGAAGCTAACCGCGTGCAGAGGGAGCTGCACTTCGCCATCGTGGACGAGGTCGATAACATCCTCATCGACGAAGCCCGGACACCCCTGATCATCAGCGGCCCGGCGGAAGAGCCGGTGCAGCTTTACCAGAGCTTTGCCAAGCTGGTAACGCGGCTGGACGATGAGACCGATTTCACCATCGACGAACGCACCCAGGCCATATCCCTGACCCAAGACGGTATCTCCAAGATGGAGAAGTGGACCAATACAGACAACCTTTACGACCCAGAGAACTACCACCAAGTCCACTACATGGAGAACGCCCTATCGGCCGAGATATCCAAGATCCGCGACAAAGACTACGTGTTGAAGGACGGCGAGGTGGTCATCGTCGATGAGTTCACCGGCCGCCTTCAGCCCGGCCGGCGCTGGTCCGACGGCCTGCACCAGGCAGTAGAGGCCAAAGAGGGCGTCAAGGTACAGCGGGAGAGCATCACCTACGCCACGATCACTCTTCAGAACTACTTCCGCCTGTACCAAAAGTTGGCCGGCATGACCGGCACCGCGATGACCGAGTCTGACGAGTTCTACAAGATATACGGGCTGGAGGTCGTGGCAGTACCCACCAATCTGCCCATGGACCGGGACGACAGCCCAGACCTGGTCTTCCAAACCAGTGACGGGAAGTGGAATGTTGTCACCGAAGATATCGCAAAATTGCATGAAAATAACCAGCCGGTACTGATCGGCACCACCTCCGTGGAAGATTCCGAGTATCTGAGCGAGCGTCTGAAGAAACGGGGAGTCCCCCACCAGGTGTTGAACGCCAAGAACCACGAGCATGAGGCTTCCATCGTCGCCCAGGCCGGCCGGCTTGGCTCCGTAACCGTGTCCACCAACATGGCCGGCCGCGGCACCGACATCGTGCTGGGCGGCAGCGACACAGGCCGCGATGGCTGGCAGTTTGAACACGACGAGGTGGTGGAATTGGGTGGCCTTTACGTCATCGGCACCGAGCACCACGACGCACGCCGCATCGACAACCAGTTGCGAGGCCGCGCCGGACGCCAGGGTGACCCGGGCAGCTCCCAGTTCTACGTTTCCCTGGAAGATGAACTGATGCAGCGGTTTGGCGGCGAACGAATCAAGACGGTGATGGGTTGGGCCGGCCTGGACGAAGAAACCCCGGTTGAGAACCGAATCATCACCAAGTCCATCGGCAGCGCCCAGGTCAAGGTGGAAGGCTACCACTTCGACATGCGCAAGCACCTGCTGGAATATGACGACGTTCTGAACAAACAGCGGGAGATAATCTACCAGGACCGCCACGAGGCCTTGAGCGGCGAGTCGCTGAAGACCAAATTCGTCGAGATGCTGCGCCGGGAGTTCGCGGATGCGGCGAATCACCACCTTCCGGGAAAACACATCGACGACTGGAATCCCGCC
>JADFNR010000002.1 GCA_022563275.1 Chloroflexota bacterium
CAGTCCGGCATGGGCCAGGGCGAATCCCTCGTCGGATTCCAGCGCCTCTTGAAACTTCTTGTCAGGTCCAAAGTTCTGCTCCAGAAGCAGATCTACGCCCTCCACCAGGTTCTCGGCGGCGGCGGTGGAATCGGTGCTGATGGGAAGCCCGTAGCGGTCTTTGGTCCTGTTTGATTCTGACATCGTCGTGCTCCTTGCGTACCACATGCGCAATTTCGGCGCCGCGACTCCCTCTGGCTTGAATATTCCCTACCAGGGGAGTGTATTTATGGTGTCGGCCTATGTCAACGGGCGTACCCGGTCACTTGATGTTGGACCGATTGGGAGACGGTCCATTCCACCGCCGCCAGCCTTATTGAGCCGGTTGATGCACGAAGTCCCAGCAAGTAGACTAGGGCCGGGAAGCACCGGAATGGCCGAGTTACGCGGTGACAGGAGATGGAGGAGACATGGGGATCGTGCGAATAGACCACCTGGAGGTTTACTCCAGGGACATCGATAGGACCGTCGACTTTTACGTTAACACCCTGGGGTTTACCCTGTGGCGAAGGACCGAGTCGGAGCGGGACGACGGCTCCAACCTCCAACTGGCTTGCGTCCGGCTCGGGGATATGATGGTGGAGATTATCAAGGCCGGCCCGGAAGTGTCGGACCAAACCGTTGACCAGGCCAGGATGGGTATGCGTATGTTCGCCCTTAGGGTGGACGACATGGCCAAGACCGTTGAATATCTGGAAAGCAAAGGGGTGGAGTTCTTCCAGGCGCCCCGGGAGACGGCGGTCTTCGAGGGGCTCAGGGCCGAGATCCTGGACCCCGACGGCATCCGCATCGAACTGCGGGAATGGCAGCGGGGAGACAGCTTCTACAATGACGACTGGCAGCCCTCACGCCCCAACGTTACCAAGCTGAACTGACAACGCCTGGCGGACCGACAGGAGAATCGAGTCTATGGCCTAAAGGCCAAAAGCGACTGAGACGAGTTGGAGTGGATATGTCTAATACAGAGTCGAAGACGTTGGTGATTCGAAACGGCACGCTTATCGACGGTTCGGGCGCGCCTGCCGTTGAAAACACCGCCGTGGTGATCCAGGGCAACCGCATCTCCAGTGTCGGGGACCTGCCCGGCGGCATCAACCTGGAAGACACCGCCAAGGTCGATGTGATCGACGCGACGGGGCGTTGGATCATGCCCGGGCTGATCGATGGTCACTGCCACCTCTCCTTCGGCATGCCGGCGGTCCAGGGTTACGCCAGCGCCCGGGGGACCATCAACCCGGGGTTTAGCGCGCTGCGGGCGGCGCGAAACGCCCAGACGATACTGCGCTCCGGGGTCACCAGCATCTCCATACCGGGTGGGACCTGGTTCATCGAGGTCGGCCTGCGAGACGCCATCAACGCCGGCCTGGTCCAGGGGCCGCGCATCTACACCGCCGGCCGATTCATCGTCACCTACGGCAGCATCGGCGACTACGAGCCCTCGTGGGTCGGCACTCCTGAGCACACCTTGGGCATCTTGGCCAACAACGTATCCGACATGATCACCGAAGTGCGACGGCAGACCAAGCACGGCGTCGACTTCATCAAACTGGCCGACAGCACCTGGGGCGATACCCAGACCTTCGCCAAGGAGGAGATGGCGGCAGTTGTGGAGGAGGCGCACCGCCGGAACGCACGCATCAGCATCCATTCCCGCGGTGCCGGTTCCACCAAAGCGGCCGCCGAAGCTGGAATCGATTGGATCATGCATGCCGACCTGGCCACGGAAGGAGACCTCTACGCCGTGGCCGAGGCGGGCGTGCGCATCATGCCCACCACGACCTTCCTTTTCGAGGCCCTGGAAGTCGGCAAAGAAAAGGGGCGCAGCGACGAGGAACTGGACGTCATAAAACGCAACGTAGATAGTGCGATGACCGTTCTGCAAACCGCCCGATCTCTGGGGGTCAAGGTCATGTGCGGCACAGACACCGGAAACTCTCCGGTGATGCCCTATGGCACGCTCCACGCCCACGAGGCGGAGATCATGGTCAAATTCGGAGGTTACACGCCGATGGAGGCCATCACCGCCTACACCAAAGACAATGCCTATTCGGTGGGAATGGAGGGCGATCTGGGCGTCATCGAGTCCGGCAAATTGGCCGACGTGTTGATCCTGGATGCCGATCCTCTGGAAGACATCCGCGTGCTGCAGGGCGGTAAACACCTGTGCTCGGTCATAAAAGACGGCCGCCAGGTGGACTTGGGCCCTCAGTCTGAAGACGAACCCGAGCTCGCCCTTCGGTAGTCCGGCGAATCAGGCGTAACAAACCCGCGGCAGTCCTGCAACCGGGGAGGCCGCGCCTGGCTCGTGGGTGCTATAATTGCGGAGCGTCGGGGTGTGGCCCAGTCCGGCAGGGCACCTGCATGGGGTGTAGGGGGTCGTCGGTTCGAATCCGACCACCCCGACCAGAAAAAGAAAAGAGTCCTTCCCGGCATTTCGGGAAGGACTCTTTTTTTGCTTGCTTTCCAGAAGGCTATGCGGTCACACCGCGCCATATCAGTATTGCGCCCACCGCCACGAGCACGTAGCCCATCGCTGCAATCAGTGTCGCCAGATCAACCTTGCCGGTGAGCTTTGCCCCGTAATAGCTGCCCACGGCAGCGCCCGCGCCCATCAGCAGCAGCAGTTGGTAGTCGACCTGCCCGCGCAGGGCGTGGCCCACCCAGCCAAGAGACCCCATCACGAAGCCGATGACCAGATTGGTGCCCGCCGCGATCCTGGGGTCCACCTTCAGTATGCGGATCAAGGCGGGCAGCCGGATGCTGCCCAGTATGAGCCCGACAGCTCCGCCAAGGAGACCCACACCCAGCCCCATTCCCCCTCCCAATAGCAGACGCCTGCCGGTGTACGTGGTCTCGAATTCATCTCCGGTGCCGGCGGCTGCCCTGCCTCTCATCCGAAGCTCCACCCCCTGCCACAACACCAATATACCGGCGGCGGAAAGAAGGATGGACTCTGACACGCGGCCTCCCAGAAACCCGCCCACGAACGCCCCAGCGAATGCCGGACCGCCCATGATCAACACCAGCCGGAAGTTGACCCGTCCTTCGCGCAGGTGCCTGATCGCGCCGAAGATGGAGCTGATGCTGCTGACCAGGATGTTGGTGCCGCCGGCGGTGGGCGCGGCCAACCCCATCAATAACATGGCGGGAAGACGCATTGTCCCCAAGGCCAATCCCACGAATCCGCCCAGCACCCCAACTGCCAGCGAGACCACGGTGAGCACCACGGCGTTCCAGACCAGAACGTCGGATCCCCAGCCTAATGTGGCGTCCATCTGATTCCTTTACCGGCTAACGGGCCGGGTGATCCGTAAAGATTGGCCGCATAATCAGAGCGCCGGAAGGGGACTGGTCCACATTCCGGCGCTCTTGCGTCTATCCGCCCGTCTGTATCGATCAGGTCCAAGGGCTAGGCAGGTGTCGCCACCTTGAACTTGGGCATGACCTCTTTGCCGAAGCGCTCAAGTTGCTCAATCATCACGTCCAGGGGCGTGCCCTGACGGCTACAGCCCACGTGCATGTACTCAAGGCCTGGGTATTTTTCCTGGATCTCCATGATGTGCTCCGTGACGTGCTCGGCGGTGCCGCAGACCCAAGCGCCCGCGGCAACCGTATCTTCCATGGTCGGCAACCCGGCGGTGGGAGCCCGCTTTGGGTCGCCCAATGCCTCGAGCATCTCCGGAGTGAAGGAGCGGAAGAAACCAAGCGGAGCAAACATCTTCATGTCCTCTTCCAGGTACTTCCTGGCCTGGTCCATGGCCTCTTTTTCGTTCTCAGCGATGAACGTGGGCAGACCAAGCACCAATCTGCTGCCCAATTGGATATCGCTGTAGCCGTGCTTGACCAGGGTTTCGGTCCAGCGCTCGATCACATCATCCGCGGGGCCGCCGGTAACGGCCCCGCCGCCGATGATGGCCTGGATATTGTGCTTGGCCATGAAGTCCATGGCCCGCTGGCTGGCGCTGACCATGGGCTGCCAAGTTTCCACCGGCAGGCGCATGGGCCGTGGCACCAGGGTGATCTCCTTCAGGGTATAGCCCCGGTAGGGGACTTCGGGCGGAAGTGTGTAATGCTTGCCCCGATAGGAGAAGGACTCCTCGTTGAAGGCCTTCATGATGATCTCGATCTGTTCTTCGAACATCTCCCGGTTTGCGTCGTTGTCCGAAGCGGTGCTGGGGACGCCAAAGGTGTCAACCTCCCGGGAGTGGTACCCACGGCCCACGCCGAAGATCACCCTTCCTTTGGTCAGTATGTCGGCTGTGGCATAGTCCTCGGCCAACCGCAGAGGATGCCACATCGGGTTGATGTTGAAGCCGCAGCCGAATTTCAATTGCTTGGTGATGTTGGCCAGGTGTACGTAGAGGAGCAGCAGGTTCGGAATGGTCTCGTTGCCCTCGTGCTGAAAATGGTGTTCCGCAGCCCAGAAGCTGTGGTAACCCAGGTCATCCATCACTTTAACCATCTGCTCCACCCGGTCGAAGATGGTCATCAGATGGTCGTTATCGAAGCGGCGGTCATTGACGGCCGTGGCGCCCAGGCCAAGGTCCCCCAGATCGACGTGTCCGGCATACAGGGTTCCAAATTTCGTGATCATGAATACAAATTTTCCTCGGTTCAGACTGGCTTCTGCCATTTTAATGGCGTGACCCCGGTTGTCAATCGAGGCGGATCCGTGGAACACGCCCCTATCTGGCGCATGGTTGACGCTGCTTGGGGCCGCCAGTATTATCCAGGCCTGCGGCACGCACGGCCTGCGGCAAGAAGGGACAACACGCAGGCCGGCCACACCAGAGAAAAAGGGAGCGGATATGAAGTACGACATCATCGTGGTCGGGGCCGGCTCGGCCGGCTCAATCGTGGCTTCCCGGCTCAGCGAGGACCCGGACCGTTCCGTCTTGCTGTTGGAGGCCGGGCCGGACTATCCCGAGTTCGAGCAACTGCCCGACGAGGTTAAATTCGGTTACGCAACGGCCACCGATATCATGACCAGCGACCACAATTGGCAGTTCTGGGGCAAGGCCACCGAGACATCGCCTCCCATGATGGTGCCCAGGGGCAAGGTTACCGGCGGCTCCAGCGCCATCAACGGCCAGGTCTTTCTCCGGGGTATCCCAGAGGACTACGACTCCTGGGCGGCCATGGGCAACGACGAGTGGAGCTTTCCCCAGTGTCTCCAGTACCTTCGGAAGATCGAGACGGACACCGACTTCCCCGACGACGATTTCCATAGCTCGGAAGGCCCCATAATCGCCCGCCGGTTCAAGCAGGACGAGCTGTTGGCCGACCAAGCCGCCTTCCAGGCCTCCTGCCGGGCCGCCGGTTTTCCCGAAAGCCCGGACCACAATCATCCTGAAGCGTCCGGCATCGGCCCGATCCCCTTCAACAACCCCAACGGCATCCGGTTCAGCACCGCCCTGGGCTATCTGAACCCCGCCCGGCACCGGCTCAACCTGACCATCCGCCCAAACTGCACCACCCGGCGGATCATCTTCGAAGGCAAGAAAGCCGTCGGCGTGGAGGTTGAGAGCGGCGGCGAGATATTTACCGCTGAAGCAGGCCTGATCGTCCTCAGTTCCGGTGCCATCGGGTCACCCCAGATCATGCTGCTGTCGGGCGTCGGCCCCTCGGCCCACCTGCAAGAGATGGGCCTGCCGGTCGTCCACGATTTGTCCGGCGTGGGCCAGAACCTCCGCGACCACCCCATGATCTACGTGACCTTCAAGACCAAGGAGGGTTATCCCCTGGACGGTTTCGCCCCCAGGGTGCAGATGGGTCTGCGGTGGACCTCACAAGGGTCTGACCTGCGCAACGACCTGATGATCCTGATGCAGTCCTACGCCACCGAGCGGGTAGACCGGGGCGGCGGGCGCATGGAGCCTCTGGGCGTCCGTATGCTGGGCATACTGGACCTGGCCATGAGCTCCGGGGAATTGCGCCTGACCTCCACCGACCCCAACGAACAGCCCTCGCTGGAGTACCGGTATCTGCGGGACCCCTTTGACCGGAAGCGGATGCGGGAGCTGGTGCGGACCTGCGTCGATCTGGGCGGTGATGAGACCTTCAAGGACATCGTGGAGTACCGGATAGAGCCCACCGACGAGGAGTTGGCCTCTGACGATTCACTGGACGCCTTCTGCGCCCGGGACGTCACTACCGGACAGCACATATCCGGCACCTGCAAGATGGGTCCATCCTCGGACGGCATGGCCGTGGTCGATCAACACGGCCGCGTCCACGGTCTGGAGAACCTGCGTATAGCCGATGCATCGATTATGCCCAACTGCATCCGCGCCAACACCAACGTCACCACCATGATGATCGGCGAGCGCATAGCCGACTTTATCCGGACCGGGGGTTAGGCGGGGCTGGGGCTGTCGTTGGGATTAAAGTGCCATTGTGCACTCGGCTATTCATGCGTTAATGGTGGCCGAAACAGCCCGCTCATGGCGAGCAACACAGCCCGTTCGTGGTGGGCAACACAGCCCGCTCATGGTGGGCAACACAGCCCGCTCATGGTGGGCAACACAGCCGGTTCGTGGTGAGCTTGTCGAACCGCCCCTCTGTGGGAACTAAACTTTCCTGCGGCAACTAAAATCCCCCCTTGGTCCCCCCTTTGCAAAGGGGGGTTGGGGGGATTTTCGCTTGCCTCAAACAACATGATGTCTCCAGATGCCGTAGGGGCACGGCAATGCCGTGCCCCTACGTTTCCGAATCCGGTTAACCCGGCTGAATCACAACCCCACTAACTCCCTGAAATTCTCGCCCAGGATACGTTCCTTGGCGGCGTCGGGGACGGGCAGGCTCTCGATGAACTCGGAATCTTTAGCCATGTCGGCCAGGGGGAAATCGGTGCCGAAACAGACCTTGTCCGCGCCGTGTTTGTTGATGATGGCGGCCAGGGTGTCCGTGCCCACTTCTTTCAACTCGGGCGGCCAGGTGGTGTCGATGATGACATTGTCTTTCCCGATCAGTTCCCGCTCGGCTTCGTCCAGCATGTAAAAGCCTCCCAGGTGGAGGCAGACCACCTTCATCTTGGGGAACTGCCGGATCATGTTCATCACCCGGTCCGGCGGCGAATAGACCGTGTCCCCCGGCTTGGTGTGGGCCCAGCGTCCCGAGTGGACCTCCAGCACCATGTCGCTGCCCAGTTCCTCGTACAGGGGGAACATCTTGGGGTCGTCAGGGAAAAAGCTGTTCAGCATCGGGTGCAGTTTCACGCCTTTGATGCCGGCTTCTCGCAGCCGGCGCACCTCGCCGGGCATGTCATCCATCTCCGGGTGGATGGCGCCGAAGGGCACCAGCATGTCGTCTTGGATGCTGATCAGCCAGTCGTTGGCCGGCTTCACATGTTCCACCCGGTCCACCACACCCAGCACCACCGACTTGTCCACGCCCGACGCGCGCATGTGGGATTTTATCCCGTCTACGGTATTTACCCCCACCGCCGGGTAACCGAATACGGCGGTCATGCCCTCCAGCACCGGCGCGGCGATGCGGTCGGGCGAGATGTGGGTGTGGACGTCTATCCGCATGGAATTACCCCAACATCTCCCCGGCCAGTTTCTCCAGGCCGGATATGGCCTCGCCTGGCGCGGTGGAGGGCAGCCGGACGGTGGCCATGTCGGCCCCTGCGTCCTCCATCTGTTTTATCTCGTCACGGCTGGAGGCGCCGTAGACCAATATCTGGATGCTCTTGGGGTCGCGTCCGGCGGCGTCAGCCAGTTCATCCAATGACGCCCGGCCCGCCTTGACGCTCTCGGGGGTGGCCCGCACCGGCATCCAACCGTCGCCGTAGCTGACAACGCGCTTGAATACGTTTTTTGCCGCCCCGCCCAGGAAAATTGGGGGATGGGGCTTTTGGACCGGCTTGGGAAAGACCCGGACCGGAGGGAAGTCGTAAAAACGGCCGTGGTATTCGCCCTCGTCCTTGGTCCACAGTTCCTTCATGGCCTCGACGGCTTCCCGGGCCTGGGTCCAGCGATGGTCGAAGTCGCCGCCCATGATTTCCGTCTCCTCCCGCAGCCATCCGGTGCCGATGCCGAATATGAACCGCCCGCCCGAGTGGAAATCCAGGGCGGCTATCTGCTTGGCCTGGACCAATGGGTTGTGTTCGGGAATGAGGCAGATGCTGGTGCCCAGCATGATCTTGCTGGTGGTGGCGGAGGCGATGGCCAGGCAGATGAATGGGTCGGCCATGTCGCTCATGGATGGGGGTATGCTGCCGTCGGGGGTGCCGCCGTACTTGGACGTGGTGTGCACCGGGATTATGGGATGCTCGGCGATCCAGAGGGACTGGAACCCAAGGTCCTCCGCCTTCTTGGCGATGGCGCCGATGTCTCCTGTATCACTGTTGACGGCCACGTTTACCCCGACTTTCATCGCGTCTCCTCTGGTTGGTCAGCCTGGTGAAAAAGTGCCCCGATGGTACCACGCCTGGCGCGTTTTTGCTCTAAGGAGTAGTTTAAGTCGAGTACAATGATGCCGCTGTCATTGCTCCAGCTATCCGGTCCGAAGATAACGCCGTTAAATGACTTTTCCTCAAGCGGTTTCCTCTGGATTCCGCAGGTATTTTGATTTCAGGACCAGGTCCAGCCGGTCGGAATACTGGTGGTGGACCTTGTTCTCCTTACTGCTCTCCATAGCCGCAACGGTCCTGGATGCGTTGTTATTCGGAGGGTCGGCGATCCTAGACACCATTAGCTCTCTGGCCATATTGATACCTGGGATAGCCGTGGCCGTCAGGCGTCTCCATGACATCGGCCGGTCGGGATGGTGGTTTCTGATCGTGTTCACGATCATAGGGATCTTCCTGCTCCTCTACTGGTACCTTAAACCTGGAACCCGGGGGACCAACGATTACGGGCCTGACCCCCTCCGTTCACCCACCGGCCCGGAGTTTGAAGGGATCGCAGGAGCATTTAGCTCTCAGGATGGCGCCGGATTTTGCGCCGCCTGTGGCACCGCGTTGGAAGCCGACGCCAATTTTTGCCTATCGTGCGGCGCCGCAGTCTGACCCGATTTCCGCTCGACTTAGGGGTTCTCACGCTGGAATCATGTGGTAGAATACCCACGTATGCAACAGACACAAGAACAGCCCCTCCACTGGGACAACCACAGGACCAACCTGAATCTGACGTTCATCTTCGCGTTGATCGTCGCCGTGATTGGAATTCTAGGACAGCCGGTGCTCTTCGTCATCGGTATCGGCGTGGCCATCTATAGCTGGCTGACCAACCCCAAGCAATACCTGATCTACCGCGATGCCTTGGTGATCGTCTACGGACGGCCCAGGATCAAGTCTTACCCATTCCAGGAGATATCCCACCTGGAGACGTTGTCGCTGCCCATCGGGGACCGGCTGAGGGTCCGCATGGTGAACGGAAACCGCTTGATGCTCCTGACCAAGGACTCCGAAACGTTCCGAATCAAGCTGGATGAAGCGCTGGACGCTTTCCACGGTGGACAGCGGGGAACGGACTACACTAAGGAGATTGAATCAGGCGCCCGGACCGAGACGGAGCCAGAGATTCAGGAGGCTCCCCCGGAGCAACGCATGGGCGAGAGTTCCGGCGAAGACGACGACGTTCCTTACTAGACTCTCGCAACCCATTCCAGAAAATTGATCCCGGCTCTTTGGTAGAGCCGGGATTTTGTTTTGCCGGAGATTTTCCAGGCGAGCCTTGTTCAGGGAAGGTGTACTTCTTTGGTTACCGCGGTGGTGTCGCCAAAGTTGCCGCAGTAGAGGACGTGATAGGGTTCCGGCCCGCCGGAAACCACGATTATGATGTCGCCGGCCGACTTGCAGGGGCAGACCCGGTCGCCGTCCATGGCGAAACCGTCTTCGTAGGTGATGACCGAGGTCTCCTTGGGAAACCGGTCGATGGGCACCTTGCAAAGTTCAAAGAGCGCTTCCTTGACCATCTGCTTGGTATAGCCCCGGTCCGAGAAGATCTGGGCATGGCCCGGCGTAAGTATGACCAAGGGGTTGCCGGCGGCCAAGAGATAGTTGTTGTCGCTGATATCGGCCATGGCGCTGGCGATCATGGTCAAGAAGCTCTCCGGCTCTTTGTAGAAGGTGAGACAATTGCTGAAACCCTGCGTGCCCACCACGGTGACAGTGCTCTGGTCCGGCGGGAAACCGCGCTCAACGTGGAGCGGCTCCCAGACGCTATCCTCCTCGTTCTCCCCCATGCAGGAGATGTACTTGGCCGGGCTGCCGTGGACCGACATGTCGGTGGACCAGGGCTTGGCCCCGCCAACGTTCAGCAACAAGAGCCGCACCGCCCTTCCGATGGTGGCGTTGGCCCGGTAACCCGGCCCCAGCGTTCCCCGTCCGCTATTCAGCCCGATCAATTCCCGCACCGGCCCGTTGACGATCAGCAACGGCGACACCGGATTTGTAGTGGTCTGCAGGCCGTGGATGTTGAAGGCGGGCTCCGTGATGGCCTGGACAGCGGCGATCAAGACGGGCATGTATTCGGGGAGACAACCGGCCATGACGGCATTCACGGCGATCTTCTCCACGGTGGCCGACCCGGCGTCCGGGTTGATGTAACCCACCAGTTCCGAAGCGTCGCGTTGGGCGTACTCCAGCATGGCGCGCACCCGCCCGGCGGTGGGAGGAATCACCGGCAGCCCGTCTGACCAGCCCTGGTCGAGCATGAACTGAAAAACGGCGTCCGGGGAGTCTTCTATGTCAAACGGGGTCGAGCTTAGCTCTGGAGGCGTTGCCATTGGTTACTCCTGACCGGTATCACCGAAAAATAAAACCGCTCCCTCTGAAATAACCGGAAGGAGCGGATAGGTCGCCGCGGTGGATGTTAACTGTTCTTTTCGGCTTCCGGCCCGCGCAGCTGGGCGACGATCAGGTTGACGGCTTCTTCAGCCACTGTGCGCACCACGTCCGGCTCTACATACTCGGTGAGTTCGGTCTTGGGCAGGACCACCATGGGGGCATCGGGCACGCCGTTCCCCCGCATGGACGCCTTGGCCAAGGCGGTGAACCGCTCGGTCACTAACACCACCGAGGGCATGCCGCTCTTGATCAGTCTAACGCTGTCGTGGACACTCCACGCCGTGCAGGACCCTCAATTCGCCAGCCCGACGATGGCCACTTGGGCCCTTTCCACCACCTCATCGAAGGTCTCTTGGGGAGCGGCCGAGGCGAGAGGAATCAGCTTCTCAAAGACCTCGGCCACGCCGTATTGTTCCTTGAGGATGATGCCGATCTGCTCGGCTATGATGTTCATGCTGGTCCAGCGGTTGTTCAAGATGGCCACCGTGGCCCCTTGAAGGTCCGCGATGTGGGGGATGTCGCCCTCCATGGGACGCCACGCCTCCGCCGCCGGACTGAGTATGGACAACCTGTTAGCCATGGTCCTGCTCCTTTACCGCGGGCGCTTTCACGTGAATATACCGGGCCTTGGCGCGGATAAACTTACGGTTTAGCGGTCAGGCTTTTCTCGGGGTCGTAGACCGGGCGGACCATCTCGAAACGGTCGCTGGTGCGGCAGTACATGTTGCCCGCCATACGGCCGGTGGCCATCAACCTCTCTTGATTGATGCGGTGGCCGTCAATGATATCGTCGCGGACGTGCATCAACAATATGGTGCCAATGACCAGACCGTGTTCGTGTTCGCCCGAGCCGATCTTCACGACCTGGTCCAACTTGCATTCTATATTCACCGGGGACTCGGCGACTCTGGGCGCCTTGACCATCTGGGAGGGCGCATGAGTGAGCCCGGCGATCTCGAACTCGTCCACGTCCTCGGGATACTCAGCCGCGGTGGCGTTCATCGCCTCGGCGATGGGGTCGACGACGATGTTGACCACGAATTCCCCGGTCTCTTCGATGTTCCGCAGGGTGTCTTTGCTCTTGTTCCCCACGTTTCGGGAAGAAGAGAAGACAACCGTGGTGTAAGACACGGCGTTGAAGAAGGAGTAAGGGGCCAGATTCACCACGCCATCGGCTGATACCGTTGAGACGAATGCGATGGGACGGGGCACGATCACTCCGGTCAGCACGCGGTTAAATCCTTCAAAGTTCAATGGGTCGATTATCAATGCGATTCCTCCGCCTTAGTCTTACTGATTTTCTAGGGGGATCATATCCCGCGCCTAGGTCTTGCTGTCTGCTAGGGAGATTATAGCCTTCGATAATGGGGCCGCCAAGTTTTGACATTCCAATGTCCCGCTGTTATGTTGATAGCCGTTCACGCCTGGGGCGTTCCTGGGAACGAATATTCGAATGGCCCATGCGGGAGGGTGATAGATGAACTGGGCGGAACAGATCGTCAAGACGCTCAAGGACTGGGATACGTCCATGATCGTCTATGTGCCCGACATATCCATCCACCAGGTAACCAGCCTGATAGACGAGGACCCCTTCTTCAGGTTGGTCTCGGCCACCAGGGAGGAGGAAGCCATCGGCATCGCGGTGGGGTCGTACGCAGTTGGCCGAAATGCCGCGGTATTCATGCAATCAAGCGGGTTCGGCAACAGCGTCAACGCCCTGGCCAGCCTGTGCATCCCCGCCAGGACTCCCATCCCCATGTTCATCAACCTGCGCGGCGGACCCGGTGAATTCAACATAGCCCAGGTGGCCATGGGCCGCGCCGTGATACCCATCATGGACCAACTGGGATTGCCCCACTTCACCCTGGCCAACGACGGCAACATGGACAGATTACTGGACGGCGCCATGAAACTCTGCTACGCCAACCGGCAGCCCTTGGCGATCTGCCTGACCCAGATGCTGCACGGAGGCAAACTTGCATAGGTTCGAGGCCACTCAGTTAGTGTCGCGCCTGGCCGGGGAATCGCCCATCGTCGGCAATCTGGGCCCAACTTCCGACGAGCTCTGGCACGCCGGGCACCGGGACCGGAATTTCTACACCTACGGCAGCATGGGCCTCTGTTCATCCATCGCCCTTGGGATGGCCATGGCCACCGATGAACAGGTCATATCCCTCGACGGCGACGGGTCGCTGCTCATGAACCTGGGGGCGATCGCATCGATAGGGCGGGAAAAACCCAAGAACCTGACCGTCGTGGTCTGGGACAACGAGAAATGGGGCCAGACCGGCGGGCAGACGAGCCACACCGGCATGGGCACCGACCTGGAGCAGGTGGCCCGGAGCTGCGGTATCACCCGCACCAAGACGGTATCTGACCTGGAAGACCTGGAGGCCGCCGTCACGGAGGCCCTGGCGTCAGACGGGCCGAATTTCATCGTGGCCAAGATAGAAGAGACGGAGTACCTGCCGGTGGCCCCGGTGGAACCCGAGTTCACCCTCTACCGGTTCCGGAACACCTTCGTGGAACCGCGGCAGCCGGGCGGCTGACCGCCCAGTCCCGCCCCGTCATTCCAGCGAAAGCTGGCCTCATTCATGGGCTAATCGCAAGGCCGCGATAGCCGCTCATAGCGTGACAAAATAAAAGAGGCCCGCCGTGCCGCGGGCCTCTTTTATTTCAACCTCCGGAGAACTAGCCGATTTTAACGCCGGCCTCCATCTTCTGGAGAGCTTCATCCAACTCGTCAAGGTCAAAGAAGTGGGGTCCGGCGCCCCCGTGGTAGACAACCTTGCCGTCCTTGCCGATCAGATACAGCCGCTCCGGGGCCGCCCCGTAGGCCTCGTCGATGGCGTTGTCCATCTCTTCCACCAGGGTTGGTATCGAGATTTTCAGACCGATGCTGCACGACTGGGCGGCCTCTTCACGCTCGTCGAAGCTCTGGTGCTGGCGGAACAGAACGTCGTCGCTGATGTTGGAATCAACCTGCCAGCCGTCGGTGGGGTGGGCTTCCTGAATGTAGACCACGAAGAACTCCACCCGGTCTTGGTACCGGCTGTACAGCAGCTCCATGCGCTCAACCTGAGCACGGAAGGGAGGTCAAGTGTAGCTGCCAAATATCAGGGCGACGGGCCGCCGACCTTTGAAGCTGGACAGCCTGACCCGTTCATCAAAACCCATGGGGGAGCCCATGCGTTTTAGGTTGAAATCCGGGGGGACCTCTCCCACATGGGGGCCCATCTCATCCCTGGCCACCACGGCTTCCATGGCCTGGCGCAGGATGTCCGTAAGCCCTGCGCCGACTGCGTCCAACATCTCCCGGGCCGGCATCTGGCCGCCGGAGGCCGCCTTACGTTCGGTGCGGTAGTCGTCGATGAATTCCCGGAACTGTTTCCGGTCGTCTCCTTTCAGGTTTCCCATTATCCGGTCTCGGTCCGCTTTCAGCATTCGAGCTTTCCCTCAACATTCGTTCTGCCCGGCTCCAGCCGGGTTTGGTTAGGCTTCGGGTCATTGTATTCGCCACGCTTAATGATAACAACCCTCAGTAGGTAGACACGTAGCTAGAAAGATAAACGATCGGTACAAAACCGGGGAAAGAAAAGACCCGGGCGGAGCAGTTAAACTCCGCCCGGGTCCTTTGTGCGCGAGAAAAAATCTTGCGGCTATTTGACGTGTTTGTCGAACCAGCCCAGGGTGCGGGTGAAGGCGTCCTTGGCGGCCGCCTCGTTATAGCTGCCCCGGTCGTCACAGTTGAAGCCGTGACCGGCGCCGGGGTATGACTTGAAATCGTGGGTCACTCCTGCGGCCGTCAACTTCTCATCGATGGTTTTCACGTCAGCTGGTGACGGGTTCTCGTCCGTATCGCCGAAGTTGCCCATCACGGGGATGCTGATGTTGCCGGTGAGGTCGATGGGGGCGGGGCCGTCGCCGAAGGGCACCAAGATGCGTCCACCGTAGTAGACCGATGCGGCGCTGAGGCCCGGACAACTGGTGGCCGCCAGGTAGGTGATCCGGCCGCCGACGCAGTAGCCCACGATGCCGATCTTTTGGCCGTGGGTGCGCTGGTAATGGTTCTGCAGGTAATCGATGGCGACATTGACGTCCTCGACGAGTTCGTCATCACGCAACGCTCCCATGTACTGCTGCACCGCGGGCATCTCGTCGTATCCCAGCTTGGGATTGGGATGCTGCCGGTGATACAGGGCTGGGGCGACGGCAACGTAACCGTTGGCGGCGTACTGGTCACAGACCTTCTCGATGTGGCCGGTAACCCCGAATGCCTCCATGATCACGATGATCGCCGGGAAGTTGTTGCCTTCTGATGGCGAGGGATGGCTGACGTAGGTCGCCATGTCCATTCCCTGAGCGCCTGACAGGTCATCCATTTCCCGCACGCCGGGAAATCGTAGATTCTCCCAAAACGATGGCATAAAGATACCTCCTATACCCTTCTGAACTCGCCTTCTCCTGATTCATTGACGCAATGAACAGCGGCGCTGCAGCGGCTACCGTTCCTGAAACGCGCCTAAACATTGAACCAGCGAGGTCCGTGGAGATTCTAGCAGAGGGTATAGTGGCGCACAAGCGTGAATCATCTTTGGAAGTTATCGCGGGCGCCCTAACCCGATGCCGCGCACCGGTGCCATATTGCGCCATCTTGTACAGTAATGCGGCACGAACGAGAAAACTTGGTCTGTTGCGGAGGAGATATGTTCGGATGGCGCGCCCGAATCGGAGTGATAGTTTCGCCGCCCAACACGGTGGTTGAAGGTGAATTCGGCCAGATGGCCCCGGAGGGCGTCTCGATACACGCCGCGCGGCTGGGCCGTCCCGAAGGCCTGGCCGGTCAGTTGGGCGCCGACGTGATCCTACAGACCAATGACGATCTGCCCAGGGCGGCGAAGTCGCTAAACGAGTTGCGGTTGAACGTGGTTGTCTTCGCCCACACCGCCGGTTCCATGGTGCAGGGGCCGGAGTACGACGCCAAACTGGTGGCCATGATGGAGTCGATGGTGGGCTGCCCGGCGATCACCACGGCCGGCGCCGCCGTCGCCGCCCTGACTCAGGCGGAGGTCAAGCGGCTGGCCCTGCTGACGCCCTATCCGGAGCAGATGACGCTGATGGAACAAGAGTTTCTGGAGAAAACCGTGCCGGACCTGAAGGTGGTTTCCCACCGCTCTCTGTCGGTGTCGTCGGGATTGGCCATCGGCGATCTGGAGCCGGTGGTGGCCTACCGGGAGTCCCAGAACATCGACACCAGCCAAGCGGATGCGCTGTTTCTTAGTGGGACCAACTGGCGGACCGTGGACGTGCTGCGGATGATGGAATCGGACCTGGGCATCCCGGTCTTCTCCGCCAATCAGGTGACAATGTGGGCGGCTTTGGGCAGACTGGGGATACCGGCCCTTCCAGGCTATGGTGGCCTTACGGACCAAAGCTAGTACGGGCGCGTCCTCTGATGGTCTGAACGGCTCTCTCAATAAGTGAGGCTTGCTGTTACATTCGGCCCATTATATGGTTTTAATCAAGCACTAAACCACCGCCGGAACGCTCCTAAGAGAGAGCTGGCAGGTGTGTAAACATTGGAGGTTCACTTGGACGCACAGCAGATCAACCTGGTTCAGAAGTCTTGGAGTAAGATACTCCCCATCTCAGATAAAGCCGCCGAACTGTTTTACAACCGGTTGTTCGAGATTGACCCCTCGACAAAGGTCCTTTTCAAAGGGGATATGGAAGTTCAGGGCCGGAAGTTGATGCAGATGATCACCGCAGCGGTCAACGGACTAAACGACTTGGACGGCCTGGTCCCCGTGGTGCAAGACTTGGGCCGCCGCCATGGTGGCTACGGAGTACAAGAAGCGCACTACGGTTCCGTTGGTTCGGCGCTGTTGTGGACGCTGGAACAGGGACTGGGCGACGACTTCACCGATGATGTCAAGATTGCCTGGACCGAGACCTACATGCTGCTGGCGGGTGTGATGAAAGACGCCAGCGCCAAGGAAGCCAAGGCGGCCTAAGCAGCCCAAGGGAACCCAGGCGTTATTCAAACGAATGCAACGCCGGTGACGATAGGCCGGTCTTCCCAACAGCCGGCCTATTCTCTTTTGATCTTTCCGTGGCGCTTTAGATACAAACTCCCCAGCTTTGACGGCTGGGGAGTTTGTATCTCAGGTGAGACCGATCTGGCAACAGGAAAGTCCCAGAACGGCTCAGCCGGTTAGTGGCTGAATTGGGCGCTCTCCGTGGAGTCGGCGAGAGCAGTGGTCGCGGACTCTCCGCCGCTCACGGTCATCAGCACCTTGTCAAAGAACCCCGCGCCCACTTCCTGCTGGTGCCTGGTGGCGGTGTACCCTTCCTCTTCCAGGGCGAACTCCCGGTCCTGCAGCCTGACGTAGGCCGGCATCCCCTCTTCTTTATAGGCCTTGGCCAACTCAAAGGCGTTGAGGTTGACCATGTGCCAGCCGGCCAGTGTTATGAACTGGAACCGGTAATCCATCTTGCCCAATTCATCCTGGAACCGTGCTATTTCGGGGTCGCTCATCTTCTGATGCCAGTTGAACGAGGGCGAGCAGTTGTAGGCCAACAGCTTGCCGGGGAATTCCTTGTGGATGGCATCGGCGAACACCCGGGCCTCTTCCAAGTCGGGATTTGAACTTTCGAACCAGATCATGTCGGAGTACGGCGCGTAAGCCAGGCCCCTGGCGACGATCGACTCCATGCCGCCGCTGACGCGGTAGTAACCTTCCGAGGTCCTCTCTCCGGTCAAAAAGCCTCGGTCGACGGGATCGATGTCGCTGGTGATCAGGGTGGCGTCCAAGGCGTCCGTCCGGGCGAGCAGCGTGGTGGAAACCCCGGCCACGTCGGCGGCCAGACGGGCCGCGTTCAGCGTGCGGATAAATTGCGAAGTGGGCACCAAGACCTTTCCGCCCATATGGCCGCACTTCTTCTCCGCGGCAAGTTGGTCCTCGAAATGCACTCCCGCCGCGCCGGCCTCGATCATATTCCGCATGAGTTCAAAGGCGTGTATGGGACCGCCGAACCCCGCCTCGGCGTCGGCTACGATGGGTGCGTACCAATAGATATCGCCCTCGCCGTTGATGGCCTGGATCTGGTCGGCGCGCATCAGGGCGTTATTCAGGCGTTTCACCAACTCCGGGCCGCTGTTGGACGGATAGAGGCTCTGGTCTGGGTAAACCTGGCCCGCCGTATTGGCGTCCCCGGCCACCTGCCAGCCGCTGAGATAGATGGCCTTCAGCCCGGCTTTCACCATCTGTGTCGCTTGCGAGCCCGAGAGAGCCCCAAAGGTGGAGATGTAGTCCTCTGTATGCAGCAGGTCCCATAGCCGCTTGGCGCCCACATTGGCCAAGGTATGCTCGATCTGGACGCTGCCGCGAAGGGCTACCACGTCGGCGGCGCTGTAGTCCCGCTTGATGCCCTGCCACCGGGGGTCGGTGGCCCATTGGCGCTCTAATTCGGTAACTTGCCGGCTGAATTCAGGGTCGCGCTGGTTCATCGTTAACTCCTTTAAGCCAAATATTGGTGCGGGTCCTGCTATCCGGGCGGGAATATGATTCAGATGCTCTATCGGGGTAGCACGTGATGAGCCTTTGCCTTTATCGACGTAGCCCAAGGTCTCTACGGAATCGATAACGAATCGTTAGGCAAGGTGGCTAACCCGTAGTATAGGTTCAATCAGTGATAATACTAGAACCCAAAATACTGTCATACCGATAGACGCAACCTATCACTCTGTGTACAGTAGGGTGGCGGGCCGGCGGGAAATGTTTTGGAGCGCCGGCGCCAGTAATGGGTTGCCATAGGTGACGGAATGGAAATTTCCCAGTTGGAAGCTTTCTTGGAGGCGGCGAACCGCGGAAGCTTTCGCCGCGCGGCCGATGCCCTCTACCTGTCCCAACCCTCGGTGAGCGCCAGGGTTCAGACATTGGAGAACGAAGTGGGGGTCCTATTGTTCCACCGTACCGCCAGGGGTGTCCGGTTAACGGATATGGGCCGGACCTTTCTGCCCTTTGCCCAGCGGTCAATGGAGACCCTGCGCCGGGGCCGGGAAGTATTGGAGAGCGTCCGCCAGACCTCGGCGGGGATCCTGAACATGGCCACGGCCAGAGTGATCGGCACCTACGTCCTTCCCGAGACCCTGCAGAGATTTCACCAGTTGTACCCCGAGGCCAACCTGCACATCAAGGTCGGCGGCTCATCGGATGTGCTGCAGATGGTGGTGGACGAAGAGGTCCAGTTGGGCCTGGCCCGGTTCATGCAACACCCAGACGTGGACGCCCTGCACCTCTACGACGAAGAAGCGGTGCTGGTGGTGCATCCCAGTCATCCCTTCGCGAAGGCGGGCGCCGCGGCCATGTTCGAAGTGGCCCAGGAGCCACTCATCGTCTATGACCCGGGCGACCCCGGTTCATCCTATTTCCAGTTCATCAACCGGGTCTGCCGGGACGCCGGAGTCACACCCAAAGTAGAGATGAACCTGGACAGCGTCGAGGCGGCGAAGAATATGGTCCTATTGGGTCTGGGCATCTCGTTCCTGCCGCGCAGCGGAGTGCGCCGGGAGCTGGAATCAGGCTCTTTGACCTTGATCTCCCTCGCCGAGGTGCCGCCGGTATTATTGCCGACCTACCTGCTGTTGCGCCGCGGGCAACAGCATGGGCCGACGGTGATAGCATTCCTGAAACTGCTTCAAGAGACTTACAAAGTCGAGATTCCCATACCCGGTATGGACGGCTAAGGCGCCGGGCTGGGTCAATGACCCAGGCCTTTCCAGGGAAAGGAAATACGGCAAAATAAGACGGCCCTGGCGTGTTCGCCAGGGCCGTTATCTGTCTGGTGGAAGCCGGGTTAAAGGACGTGGTACAGGATCAGATGGTCGCGTAGCACGTCCGCCGCGAAGTCGTTCTCAACGTCACGCCAGACCGAGTGGATATGATTCGCGCCGTCCTGGCGGTTGTCGAACTCCACCACGAAATCTCCGCCGTGGATGCGGTAGTAGTGGGGCTCGTCCTTGGAAACGGGTCCGGCCCAAGCGAAGTGCAGATGGTCCAACCCCGTCTTCTCCAGGTCGGCCAATTTCTGCCCGGCAAGGTCGGAGCGCACCTGGTTCACGTACTCCGAGACCAGAGCCATCAACAGTTCTTTCTGGGCGCCGTTCATCTTGGACGCCGGCAATCCCTCGTAGGTCATCAGCGAGGCTTTGGAGGCGTTGAAGGTGACGATGTCGGCCGGAGCTGTTTCGCAGATGATCGATTCCTCCACCTGCTTCTCGTCCAAGGAGTTCATCAGGTCAAAGGCCAGGTCTTCGCGTCCGCCCAAGATGCGCAGGCCGTTCTTAGGGCCCTTCCGGACCTCGGCGGGGTTAACCCCAAAGAAGAAGGGGGTGGTGCTGATGACCTTGTCATCCATGATGCTGAAGTGGATGGAGATATGGTGGCCTTCCACCCTCCAGCCCCAGGGGTCCTTGCCGCCAGGTTCGCCGAAGATGGTGAAGTAATAGAGTTCAACATCGCGTCTGAATGACACGATGCCTTTTTCTTTCTCCAAGGGGCCAAGGACCTCTTCGTGCTCGATGATCAATTTAGCCTGTTCGTAGGACTCGGGAGTCAGGCCGCTGGCCAGGACCGCCATCGCCAACTCCCGCTGGGCAGGTTCCATGTCCCTCAGCGCCAGGCCGTGGCGGTTCATCGGCGGGTAATACCAGAACACCCGCTCGCCGTCCATGTATTCGAACAAGGCCTTGGCTTTCTGCTCGGCGTTCAGGCTGTTGACAAATGCTTTGGCGGCGTCGGTAATCTGACCGACTGCCTGCGGAGTGGCTGTCTGCTGTGTAGCCATTTAGGGTACTCCTCCCGGTGTCGTTCCGCCCAGGCAAGAAAGGCGCATGCCAGGCAGAACGAGTCGTATTTCCTGGGAGTGTAGACAGGCGCGTATCGACTGTCAACCCGATATAAATTTGACCTGAGTTGAGCGCGGACCGAACGCCTGACGCGCCCGTTCGACGGTCCGGCCGCACTTCGGTTTATGTTTAAGGAAGAACTTTCAGGAGAGCGGTTTCAAGTTCATCCAGCGTGGCGAAGCCTTCGAAACGGTCGTCGATCAGCCCGTTGAGGTCCAGGATAAATGTCCAGCTCTCGTTGAAGTAGTCCTCGATGGACGTAAGGCCCCAATCATCCACCACGCTGAATATCTCGGCCCGGTCCAGGTCGCCCTGGATCTCGGCAGGGTTGTCGTAGATCTCAACGTGGATGAAGTTGGCCCGTCCGGAGTATTTTTCTTTCAGTTCGCTGACAGTGTCCGTTTGGGGGCCGCAGGTGGGGCTGGTGCAGAAGGCCGGACTGGCGAAGACCACCACCGACGGCAGCGGGTTCTCCACCGCCTCTTTGATGGTGATCTGGTACAAGTCTGGGTCAGGTGAATAATCGGTGGTTATCTCTTCGATCGTTCCATATTCGCCCAGGGTCTTGGTGATGCTGAGGAGCGCCCTGCTCCCCAAAGCCGGGATGGGTGATTTTTCCATCACTTCCACTACGATCTGGACTTGGTCCACGCCGTTGGGGTTGTCCACCTGGATATCCAGACGGTAACGGCCGGCCCGGTCGAAGTTGGCGTAGGTGCTGTACGACCCACGGACGCCGTAGGGCCACAGGTTGAACACAGCTTCCATCGTCTCGCCCGGCGTGCCGTCGCCGTCCAGGTAGACCGTGGTGACCAAGGCGGTGGGAGCTTTGATCAGGCCTTTGGTCGTGGTCAGCAGGAACGCGATCCGTTGCTCCCCCACCTCCAAAACGGTGGTGGCCAGGATGGGGATTATGGCGGTGGGGTCGGCGGGAGCCGTGGTGGGCCGTGGGGTCCCCGTGGGCGCCGCCGGTGAGCCGCAGGCCACCGCCAGGGCGATGATGATTGCGGCCAAAGCTGGGAACACCGGCCGGGCCTTTGGCAACGGGAGATTTAACCTATCTCTTAGGGTCCTAATCATGGTCCTGTCTCGTAAACTCCGAACGTGAAGGCGAATATGCCGAAATCATCTGAATTGGAGCTCATGGTCAGTTTGTTGTCCTCGGCATATCCCTGGGCCTCGATCACGTTATACATCCTGGGCTCGTTCACGGCCAAGAAGCTCTCGCCATCGGCCGAGATGGTGATGTCCCGGCCTTTGTTCTCCTCGGTTAGAAATTCCCCATTCAGCATTATCCGCACGGTGTAGGGCTCCCCAGAATCAGAGGTCAAGACCGCGTTCACGCTGCGGGCCGAATAGACCAGGGAGAGGACGTCCTCGTATCCGGTAGTATTCCGGCCGTGGCGCGTGTGCTCCGGCAACGCCACCCACTGGCCGTCGAAGTAGATAACTCCGGGTTTGAGGTCCTCCGGCGCCTTCAACTCCACGACTGATCCGAGGTTCCTGAAGAAATCGGACTGGCGGACGTACTCCCTCAACTCAGCCAGCACGAAACCGGCATACAGCTCGCGGGTCATGGACGCCCGGCTGGCCTCGGTGAATGCCGGGTCCATGGGTTGCTCACCGAATGCCTCGTAAGGGCTGTCCGAAAGGTTGGCCCCAGCTTCCACAAGCAGGTCTCGGATCCGTTTCTCGGTCTCGTCGTAGGCCCCTTCTCCGGCGTGGAAGTAACGGATGATCCCGTCTTTGTCGATCAGGTACTTGGCCGGCCAGAACCGGTTGCCGTAATTTCGCCAGGTCTTGAAATCATTGTCCTGGGCCACCGGCCAGGTGATGCCGTGGTCCTTCGTGGCCTGGAGCACATTGGAATAATCTTTCTCAAATTCAAATTCGGGAGAGTGGATGCCGATGATCACCAGTCCGTCATCGGCGTATCTGGCGTTCCATTCTCTGAGGTAGGGGAATGTCCTGATGCAATTGACGCAGGTGTAGGTCCAGAAGTCGATCAACACGACCTTGCCGCGCAACTCTTTGATGGTCAGGGGCTCACTGTTGATCCAGGCCTCGATCCCCTTGATCTGTGGCGCCTGATAACTTGCGCAGGCGACGGAGATCATGATGACAGTCAGCGCGGCCAGCGCCAGCTTGGCCGCGGATAAAGATGCCCTATTCACCAAATAATGGTTAGGGGCCCGTCTCGTAGACGCCGAAGACGAATGCGAAGAGCCCGAAATCAGGGGAATTTGACGACATTCTGAGTGTTTCACGCCGAACATATGATTTATTGCTAATGACAGTGTACAGGGTAGGAGATGTGACCCAAAGGTAGCTTTCACCGTCGCCGCCGATGATGATGTCACTACCCTTGTTCTCATCGGTGAGGTATTCGCCATTGACTGTGACACGCACCTTGTACGGCTCACCGGAGTCCGAGGTCAGCACCGCGTTGACCGAGGTAGCCGAGTAGACCAAGGCCAGATAGTCCTCGTAGGATTCGGTGGTCCGGCCGTGGGTCGAGCTTTCCGGACCAACGTGCCAAGGCCCCTGGAAATAGATCTTGTGAGGCTCCAGTTCCCCAGCGATGGTGAACTCAGACACCCGGTCTTTGTTCTCATAGTATTGCATCTGCCGAACGTAGCCGCCGCGCCCGTAGAGCAGGTCTCCCTCCCCCCGGCCGTAGCCTGCGTAAAGTTCCCTGGTGACCTCTGCGTTCCGGGCTGCTAGAAAACCCGGGTCCAGGGTCTGGTCTTCGGGCAACGGCAGACTATTTGCCAAAAACTCCGGGTCGGCTTCGGCCAGCAACTCCCGGATCACCTCTTCGGTCTCGGCGTAACCGCCTTCGCCGAAATGGGTGTAACGGACCACGCCGTCTTTGTCGATGAGGTATTTCGCGGGCCAAAAACGGTTGCTATACCGGCGCCAGGTCACAAAATCGTTGTCTTGGGCCATGGTCCAGGTCAGGGCGTCATTCTGAGTGGCCTCGACCACGTTCTCGTAGAGCTTCTCAAATTCGAACTCGGGGCTGTGAACGCCCACGACCACCAGTCCGTCGTCAGAGTACCTGGAGTTCCACTGTTTCAAATAGGGAAAAGTGCGGATGCAGTTGATGCAGGTGTAAGTCCAGAAATCGATCAAGACCACCTGACCGCGGAGTTCTTCCATCGTTAGAGGCCCACCGTTGATCCAGGCTGCGATTCCACCAAATTCGGGCGCGCGATCTCCAACCTCGCCGCCAACCTTACGGTCGGCGTTGGCAGCGGCGGATTTGGTGGCCACCCCGGCGGTGGGGACGGCTGGGCTTTCCTGGGTAGGCGCCACGGTTGCGGTGTTGGACGGTTTGTCGGGCGAGGCGGTAGGACCCGTGGCCGCAATCGATTCAGAACCTCCGCAAGCAGCCACCAAAAAGACCAGTCCCATGGCGGCCGCAGCCAGGGCCGGCAGTTTCATTCGGGTTTTGATGATCCAACGCGGCTTGATGGGCCGGTAATTTAAAGATTCTGTTAGCATTTCCAATCGACGGTCCGGGGCTCCTGGGGTTCACCCCCGCCCAGCGGGATGCGAGACTAGGGCCGGTCCAACTTATGTGTCGGTATAATTTACGGGCCGGATAAATATACGGATTTATTTGAACCAAGATCCTTGGCGATTCGTACTTAAATTGCCTTGCACGAACAGCATAGCCAAACTATAAGGCGAGCCCTCCGGGCGCCCGGTATTGGTCTCCGGAGCTAGCTGTTATCTGCTGTGATAAACTTCGGCTGTCAGCTACGGGTCCAGTCTTGTTCCAGTCTACAGCCATAAATCGGAGAAGCAGGTGAAAGAGACCCAGTCGGCCACAAGTATAGCCCGGGAGATCGTCGATAACGTCTCCAAAGTGATCGTCGGCAAGAAGGCCGTGATTGAACGGGCCTTGGCGGCGATTATCGCCCAAGGCCATATACTCATCGAGGATGTGCCCGGAGTTGGCAAAACGATGCTTGCCAAGAGCATCTCAACTTCCATGGGGTGCTCCTTCAAGCGCATCCAGTTCACTCCCGACCTCTTGCCCAGCGACATCGTGGGTGTTTCGATCTACAACCAGAGCACCGGAGAATTCCAGTTCCGGCCGGGGCCGGTGATGGCCCAGGTGGTCCTGATAGACGAGATCAACCGGGCCACTCCCAAAACCCAGTCCGCCTTGCTGGAAGCCATGGAGGAGTTGCAGGTATCGGTGGACGGGGTGACCCGCTACCTGGATAGGCCTTTCGTGGTGCTGGCCACCCAGAACCCCATCGAATACGAAGGGACATTTCCGCTCCCCGAGGCCCAGCTCGACCGCTTCTTGATGCGCATCAGCCTGGGTTATCCCACCTTCGCCGAAGAGCTTTCGGTGATCGAGCAACAGGAGCAGACCCATCCAATCGACCATTTGGAGGCTGTCGCCACCCCGGAAGATGTGATCAGACTGCAAGATGCCGCCAAGAATGTCTACGTGGACTCCGCGGTGCGCGAATACATCGTGGGCCTGATCGAGGCGACCCGAAATCACGAAGATGTTTCTCTGGGCGCGTCGCCGCGGGCTTCTCTGGGAATGTTCCGGGCCGTGCGCGGCATGGCCATCTTGCAAGACCGGGACTACGTGATCCCGGATGATGTTAGAGACCTTGCCTACGCCGTGCTTGCCCACCGGTTGATCCTCTCTCCGTCCGCCCGTATGCGAGGTCTTCAAGCCCGCCAGGTTATCGACGGGCTTCTCGAGACAGTGGCGGTCCCCGGCGCAACCCGTTAGCTGGTCGTTTTCGATGGCACAGCACCTTATCGCCAACGTACGGCTTTCCAGGACCGCGCTGCATCCTGATCTCGGTAAAAGGCTTCCCGGCAAATCTTCCGCCGCCGCGAGACGCAGCATCACGCCCGGCATCATTCCCGGGGGCCGGGCATGAACAGGCGGTTCATCGGCATGGTGGTCCTGCTGCTGGTGGTGGCTTTCTACGCCCTAGGCACCGGCTTTGATTTCTTCTTTAGATTCCTTTACGTTCTACTGTTGGTCACAGGCATCGGGTTCGTGTGGGCCTGGCTCAACCTCCGCGGTATCGACCTGAGGGTCACCAGAGACGCCAACCGGGGCCAGGTGGGAGGTTATCTTGTCGGGCAGGTGTCCATCGTCAACCGCACCAGGATGCCCAAGTCCTGGTTGGAGGTTGCCGAGGCCACCGGCCCTTCCGCCGACACCAGCGGCCGTGGTCTGGCGCTGGTCCGCGAGCAGGTGCGGAGTTGGCGCATCCGTACCTATCTGGCCAAGAGGGGTGTGTACCCGTCGGGTGTGGTCAAATTGGTCAGCCAAGACCCATTTGGGCTCTTCCGCCTGCACCGTGATTTTTTGGACCCCAACCCGTACATCGTATTTCCCGCCGTGGAAGCGTTGCCCGACTTGAACCCCCGGTTCGCCGGGTTGCCCAGCGACAGCCGGGCAACCCGGCGTTGGGAGCAGATCACCACCGACGTGTCCTCGATCCGCGCCTACGTAGAAGGCGACAGCATGCGCCGCATCCACTGGCCCTATACCGCCCGCATGAACGAGTTGATGGTCAAAGAATTTGACATGGGGCTTTCGGCCGAGGCTTGGGTGTTGCTGGACATGAACCAGTATTCCCACTATGGGGTGGACCTGGACGACGTGAACAACACCGAAGAGCTGTCCGTGATGGTGGCCGCATCCATCATCGGCCGCCTCATGGACCAGTCGATGCCGGTGGGGTTTGCCGCCAACGGCGATAAGGAACACATATTCCGGCCGGACAGCAGCCCGGAGCAGCGTGGGCGGCTCATGGAAACCCTCTCCGCGGTACGGGCCCAAGGCCGGGTCCCGCTTCAGGAGTTCATCTATGCCGTCCGTTCCCACCTGAACCAGTTCAACGCGCTCACCCTGGTGACTTCTTCCGTCGAAACCCAATGGGTAGCGTCGCTTAACGACCTGCGCCGCCAGGGAGTGGAGGTCTCGGTGGTTTTGGTGGACCGGTCCAGTTTCGGTTCGCCGACCAACATGAACGCTCCGTTGGAAGCGCTGAGCGCCAATCTGATCCCGGTCTATATGGTGCGCCGGGACGACAAACTGAACGATGCCCTCCAGGCGCCGGTGCGGGAGATACCCCGGAGCTGGGCCGCCGGCGTTGCTGGTGGCGTTGAATGACCTCGGAAACGCTGGGAACCAGCCAACCCATTCGACAAGGGATCGACACGGATTTCATCGGTGACAGTATCGCCTGGCTGGAGCGCACCTTGCGGCCGGATTTGGGTTGGATCGCCGCCGGGCTTCTACTCCTCAACCTGGTGGTGGTGGTTTTGTCGGTGGAGCAGGCCGATTGGGTTCCCTCGCCAAGTCTGGTCCAACTGCTCTTCCTGGCGATGCTGACCGGCCTGGTCCTATACCGGATCCCGATGTGGTCCATCGTCCTCCTGCCCGTGGGACTCGCGGTGGGACTGGCCATCATCCTGTGGCAACTTTCATCCTTCACCATCGATGGTGTGACCGTGGGCGGGATTGGAGAGGTCCTGGAACGTCTGGACCTTTGGCTGGACGCGGCGCTCTCCGGATCGATCAGCATCGACAGTCTTCCATTTACCTTTACGCTGATGACGGCGACCTGGCTGACCGGCTTTCTGGGTTCGTGGCTGTTCCTGCGCTACGGCAACTTCTGGGGCGTTTTCGTCCTAGGCGGTATCGGTCTATTGTCCAATCTCACGTTTCTGCCACCCAACACAGCGGTCCACCTTGGTTTTTACCTTTTCACCGCCCTGCTGCTGGTCGCCCGGGTCCAGGCAATAAGGCGCAAACACGAGTGGGAACGTCGCTCGGTCAAGGTGGACGACCACCTGACCGGGCTCTCGCTGACCGACAGTTTCGCGCTGACGGTCCTGATCATCATAGCGGCGTTCATGCTCCCCATGGCGCCCAAATGGGGCGTGGCCAATGACGCTTACGAGACCATGCGCAACCCCCTGGAAGCGATGGAAGGCGACTTCAACCGCCTATTCGCCGGACTGCCGGCCCGCCGGCCCATGGGCTTCCGCATCTGGGACAACGTGATGGCCCTCCAAGGCAGCATCTATCCCACCACAACCCAGGTCTTGTGGGTGGACTCGCCGGCGGAATTGTATTGGAAGGCAAGGACCTACAGCACCTACAACGGCAAAGGGTGGCTCTCGGAGCACACGGTGACCGAGCCGTTGGGGTACACCCCTGAATTCTCCCTGGGGACCGTTGACCTCCTGCGGCAGGAAATCACCTACACCGTGACTCCTCTCTACGCCTCCAAGAAGCTGTTCTCGGGAGACCAAGTCTTGTATGTAGACCGCGATGTCATGATCGAGACCCAGGCCCCTCCGGTCTTCACCATCAACCTGGCCGGACTGCGGCAGGGCGGGTCCCTGCCTGATTATCTAGGGAGTGTGGCGGATGGTCTGCTCCAAGCCCTTGAGGCCGGCGGCCCCTTCGTCAGCGATCAGCAGTTGGCGCGGTCGCTTCCGCCCCAATTCCGATTGGACAAGGTGGACCGGGAAGCGGGACGGGCGATACAGGTCCGGTTCACGGAAGCCCTGCCGGCCATTCCCGAGGTGTTGTCGGTTAGCAGCCCCCGGGGCAAATTCAAGATTGGAGACCCCTACCAGGTGACGTCGGCAATCTCCTTGGCCGGACCAGAGCAATTGCGGGCCGCCAGCTCGGATTACCCGGCTTGGGTTTCGGAACGGTACCTGCAGTTGCCTCCGGCCCTGCCCCAGCGGGTACGGGACCTGGCATCCAGAGTGGCCGGCGGGGCAGCAACGCCTTACGACAAAGCCACCGCTGTGGAGCGGTACCTGAGGAACAACTTCCCCTACAACCTCAGGGTTGACCCTCCCCCCTACAACGCCGACGGAGTGGACCATTTCCTGTTCACCCTCCAAGAGGGCTACAGCGAGTATTTCGGCTCTGCCTTGGCGGTCATGCTGCGGACGGTGGGCGTCCCAGCCCGGTTGGCGGTGGGCTACACCACCGGAGACCAGGTTGGTGAGCAAAACCTTTACTCGGTGACCGACAGCCACAGCCACGCCTGGGTGGAGGTCTATTTCCCAGCGTTCGGCTGGATTCCCTTTGAGCCGACGCCCGGGGAATTTTTGCCCGGCTCGTATCAGCCAGAGCCGGACCGCCAGGAGATTTTTGGAGCCGGCCTGGTTGACATAGGGTCCCTGGACGAGGGGTGCCTGGACGAGATCGACGACTGCTTCGGCATCGAAGATCCGCTGCCGCTTTTCGGGAGCGCTCCCGCCAGCATTGAGGGGAGTTCGATCATCCGCCTTTGGCCTTGGCTGCTCGGCGTGGTGGCTGGACTGGCCGTGGTTGGTGGAGTGGCCCGTTTGTTCTGGGTAAAAGTCATGGAGCCACCCAGTGATCCCCGGGCCGCCTTCCAACGCATGACCACCCTAGCGGCACTGGCGGCAGCCGGGCCCTCGGAATTTCAGACCCCATACCAGTTCGGACACCGGCTGCGGCAGGTCCTGCCGGCCCAGGAAACCCCAGTCTCCATCATTGTGGCCGCCTACGTCCGCAGCCGGTATGGGAATAGCAGGCCGACGGCCAGCGAGCGGCGCCTGTTGGCTGTGGCGTGGCAAAGATTGCGGCTGCCCATGCTGTGGGCGGTGATCAGAAGGAGGGCGCGGTGAAGGGAGACAGCTACCAACTGGTCGAACTGCCCATGGGCTGGATGGTCCTTCTTGGCGGAAAAGATGGGCTGAAGCGGGCGTCGTTGAAGCCTTCGCCCCAGGAAGCCCTGGAAGACCTGGGAACGGACCTGGACGGCGCAGAGGAAGACCCGGCCGCCTTCACCCAGGTGGTGGAGTGTCTGCACCGCTATGCCGGCGGTGACATGACGGCGCTGGACGAGATAGCGCTGGACTTCTCAGGCGTAACTCCCTTCTTCAACGCGGCCTGGAACGCCTGCCGGAGCATCCCTCCCGGCGAGACCAGGAGTTACGCTTGGTTGGCTGCTGAAGCCGGGAGCCCACTGGCCATGCGGGCCGCCGGACAAGCCATGGCCCGAAACCGGTTCTCGCTGATCATCCCGTGCCACCGGGTGATTGCCAGCGACGGCGGACTTGGCGGGTACGGCGGAGGCGGTCTTGGAGTAAAGGCCCGGCTGCTGCAGATGGAGTTGGGCGGAATACCGGCGCTGATTCCAGAGCATCTCGACCATTGATATACTAGCCTGCAGCCGGCGACAGCCGAAGCGGAGGTAGCAGTTTGGTAGACGGCCGCACAGAAGAAATTCCAACCGGAGAATCAACACCCAGAGAACTTTGGGCTGACATTGGCGCCCTCAAGGTCCGTTATCTGGATTGGGGCGGCGACGGTCCACCGCTATTGGCGCTCCATGGGCTGGCCTCTTCGGCCAATTGGTACGACATCGTAGCGCGCCTGCTCCGGGACCGCTACCACATCTATGCGCCGGACCAACGCGGTCACGGCCAGACCACCAGTGCCCCGGACGGGTATGACTGGAAAACCCTATCCGACGACCTAGCTGGGATGCTGGACCACATCGGGTTGGACCAGGTGGCGGTGATGGGCCATTCCTGGGGAGGCAACGTGGCCACGAATTTCGCCGCCGATTACCCCGGCCGGGTGAGCCGGTTAATCATGATTGAAGGGGGCTTCCTGGACGGGAGGCTCTTCCCCGGAGCAACCTGGGAGTCGTTCTCCCACCGGGTCCGTCCCAGGGACGTGACCGGGAACCGGGAGGAATTTCTGGACCGGCTCCGCAACCAACTGGGAGCGATCTGGAACGGAGAGGTAGAGCGCATCGTCCAGACCATGGTTTACGAAGATGAAGACGGGCAGATTCAAGACATCCTGCGTCCCGAGAACCACGCCCAGGTGATCCGGGCGATGTGGGACGAACCGGCGTCCGTGACTATGCCGAGGATCGAGTGCCCCACCCTGATGATCGCGGCGGGACCGACTCCCGAACGCGCCGGATCTGAATTCGCCGAGACGCGCCGCCGCATGGTCGACGCCGCGGAAAAGAACCTCAAGAACGGACGGGTCCACTGGATCCCCGAGACCATCCACGATATCGGCTACCACAAGCCCCAGGAATTGGCGCGGGTCGTCGACGACTTTTTATCTGAAAAGTAGATACCAGATCGTCGAAGACCATGATCCCGCCGTCCTGCAAGACCCGGTAGGCCTCTTTTAACGCCATTTCCTTATCCGGGACGTGGTAGATGACTGCCTGGCTCCACAGATGGGTGAAGGTGCCGTCTTCAAATGGCAGTTCAGTTGCTGACGCCTTCTCGAAGGCCAATTTTTCCTGGGCGGCCTGGTCAAGACCGGCCAGGGCATCCTGGGCATTCTCCACACGTACGCCACTCAGATCGACTCCGGTGACGTGACAATCCCGGTCGCCGCTGAGCCAGATCGCGGTGGTGCCATTGCCGCAGCCCAGGTCCAACACCTTGGCATCGGACCCGATGCGGGCCTTCTCAACCATAATGCCGTTCAGATTGGAGCAGGCCTCAAGGAAGTCGTCGCCCGTGCTGTCGTCGAATACCCCCCAATGTATGCTGCCCTCTTCGTCCCAGAAGGAACGGTAGATGGCGTCCTGGGAATCTTAGTAGCTCTCGGTTTCCTCTTCAGTGAACCCGCTGGACATTTTTGCCGCCCTCCAGATATTCGACGAACCGGTTCTCTTCATCGACGAGAATCATCTTCGGGTCCATGGGTTCGTCGGTAACCTCGAGGGACATGATGATTAGGCAGTTGCCCTTGGAACTCAACCGGGCGGCGGCTCCCTGGACCGAGCACACGCCGGACCCGCGTTCGCCGGCGATGGCATGGGTCTCGAAGCGGTTGCCATTGGTCACGTCACAGACCAGCACCTTTTCGAAGTTCCCTAGGTCAATCTTGTCCATCAGGTCTTCATCGATCAGGATACTGCCCACGTTGTCCGGATTGGCATCGGTCACCCAGGCGCGGTGAATCTTTGCCCTAAGTACAACTCTCATCCTATTTCTCCTGTCATCAATAGCTTTTTAATTTTTAATATGATTGGTTGCCGTGGTCCAAATTCGTATTCAAGTTCTTGCCTCGTTTTTGACCGCAAGTATCTATATATCGTCACTCGATCTGGAATTCAGCACGGACGCCAATCCGTTGGCGGGTATGGGGAAATGGGGATACTGGGGTTATGCGGTTGAGGTTGAGGTTTAAGGCTCGCAGGGGACGGTGTGGTTTTCGCGGGAGCGGATCTCCGCGGGAGACGGAGGGTTTAGATATTGGGAACGGTTCAAAGCTACCCGGTTAAGAAACGGTTCCGTTAAAGAGCCGTGGTAATACTTCGACATTCTCTCTTCCAGCGGGTTTGAATTTGTGGAAGCAACCCCGAGGGGCTGTTTTTCGAGCCTATTCGGGGCCTGCGGGGAACATTCCGAGGATTCTACCAGCGGGTCAAGAGCGGGTCAAGTTTTTAGAGGCCAGCGATTTACCGGTCTGCGTGCGTATTGGCGGTGGGGCGAGACCGCCTCCGTCGTCTTGCCGCTAGACCGTGACGGAATCGTAAAAACATGAACTGTTTTATCGATGTTTCCGAATCGCCACGATAAACAGACGATACTCAGGCGTGAATCGGCTTCAAAACTCGACTCCCAGCTAGAAAGGCGGTTCGTCTCCTTCGGGGTCGGTGCCGACGGTTGCAGACACTTCGGCGGCCGCAGAAGCCGGAACTTCAGGCGCTGGAGCATCTGGGGCCTCGGACGATTTGGATTCGGAGACGCCGGACGGCTCGGGGGCCGTTTCAGGATTTTCATTGGCCGCCGGATCAGGACCGGCTGGGGAGGTCGAATCCGGAACGGCCGGCGGGGCGGATTCAAGGGGCATGTGCACCGGCGATTCGTTCGGAGGCTCCATGCCCAGCCCAAGTTCCTGGTGGACCGCCACCGTGTCCGGCCCCAACAGTTCTTCCAGCCGGGCATGCAGCCCTTCGCAATAACCCGTGCTGACGACCGGCAGGTCCATCCTGACCAGTCTTTCCCCGGTACGAATGTCCAGGTTCACCCGGTCGCGGCCGGGATATTCCAATAGAACTCCGATGACTTCCCGCAACAGATGGGCGTCAAGACTGGGATCATCGGACTCGGTCACTGCCAAGCGGACCACTTTCTGTGGTTCCGCGGGAATGTTGTTGCCTGTGGTCATTTGCGCCTTCTTCTCGCTGATATTGTGATCGGTTGTTTTGCTGCCATTTCCGTTGCCGTTGCGCTTGTGTCCGTTTCCATTGCCGTTCCCGTTGTACCGGTTGCGTGGCCTGGCCGGCGGCGGCGGCGACGGGTTCTCCGGGTCATATTCCATCGCTGTGTCGCAAGCAAGGGACATCTGGTCCCCGCGCATTCGCAACCTGCCGGAGACCATCACCAACCGGCCGTCTTGCCACACCTCCGAAGTCCGCTGCAGGGTGTCCGGCCAGACCATCACCTCCAGGAATCCGCCAAGGATTTCCAGGTTCACGATGAAGAACCGCTTTCCTTCCCGGGTGGTGCGCTCAATGACGGTGGAGATGTAGCCCAACATGTTGATGGGTTGGCCCGCCAATTCCTCGCCCAACTGTTCCAGCGAATTGAAGGCTCCACCGGTATCCATGGCGGCCAGGGCGCGAAGGGGATTGTGGGACAAGGTCATTCCCAGCAGCTCCCGCTCCCAGGCAGCCTTATCCTGGTCTGAAACGTCGGGAGCGTCGAGGGTGATTCCGCTCATACCTCCGTCGTCGGAAACGTCTTCGCCGCCATCGAACATGCTGCTCTGGCCGGAGTCGCGGGTGCGCGCCTCTCTCTGGGCCGTGGCGGTGATCTGGTCCAAGGCTTGAATCACGGCGCCCCTGGGGGCCAGGCTGTCGAAGGCCCCAGCCTTGGCTAGACTTTCCAGTGTGCGGCGGTTCAGTCCGGCGGCTCCCGCCCGGCGGCTGAAATCGTCGATGGACTTGTATGGTCCGTTCTCTTTTCGTTCAGCAATTATGGGGCGGACCGCGCCCTCTCCCACTGTTTTGATGGCGGCCAAACCGATGCGGAGACCGGGGCCGCTGGGCGCGCCTTCGCCCGGGCCGTCTGGGCGCTGGTCACCAGTCTCATGGTCGATACAAAAGAATTCTTCCGAACGGTTGATGTCGGGCAGCAGGATCGGAATCTTAAGCCGGATACACTCGTTCATGGAGCCCAGGACCTTCTCCGGGTTGTCCAGCCGGGAATTAAGCACCGCAGCCATGTATTCCACCGGGTAATGGTTCTTGAAATAGGCCGTCCAGTAAGAAATCATGGCGTAGCTGACGCTATGGGCCTTGTTGAACGCGTAGCCGGCGAAGGGCTCGATCAGGTCGAATATCTCGATGGCCACATTCTCTTCATAGCCGTTGGCCTGGGCGCCGGCGACGAAATTTACCCGTTCTTCGGCCATGAGGGAAGCGATCTTCTTGCCCATGGCTTTCCGCACGATGTCGGCCGCACCCAAGGAATAACCCGCGAATTGCTGCAGGATCAACAAAACCTGGTCCTGGTAAACGATGACGCCGTAGGTCTCGTCCAGCAGCTCCTTAAAGCTGGGGTGGGGATAGGAGATGGGCTTGCGGCCGTGTTTAGCCTCGATAAAGGTCTCGATGTTCTCCATGGGTCCCGGGCGGTAGAGGGCGATCATCGCCGCGATGTCACCCAAATTAGATGGTTTCAGGGCCTTGATATACCGCTGCATCCCCGCGCTTTCAAGCTGGAACAAGTCGTTGGTTTTGCCCGATGAAAGCAATTCATACGTGCTCACGTCATCCAGAGGCAGGGCCTGCAGGTCTATCTCCACCCCCTGGGTCTCGCGCACCAGTTTGACGGCCCTATCAAGAATAGTAAGGTTGGTCAACCCGAGAAAATCCATCTTGAGAAGGCCCAGTCGGGCCACCGGGTCCATGGAGAACTGGGTCATCAACACCGGGCTGCTCTCGTCGCCCCGGACCGGCCGCTGCAACGGCACCGTCTCGGTGAGGGGTTCATCGGCGATCAGCACACCAGCGGCGTGGGTACTCACATGGTGGACGATGCCCTCCAGCCCTCGTGCGTCATTAATCAATTTGGTAATCTTGGGTTCTTGTTCGTAGGCCGTCTTAAGCTCAGGGCTAACACGCAGGGCGTCATCAAGAGTGCGGGCCTTCAGGGGGACCATCTTCGCGATGCGGTCCACGTCCCCATAGGCCATGCCCAGAGCCCGGCCAACGTCACGGAGGGCCGCCTTGGCGCCAAGGGTCCCAAAGGTGATGATCTGGGCCACCCGGTCATTGCCGTAGCGATCGATGACGTAGTGGAGGACTTCGTCCCGGCGGTCGTCTTGGAAGTCCAGGTCGATGTCGGGCATCTCTTTGCGTTCCAAATTGAGGAAGCGCTCGAAGACCAGGCGGTACTCCAATGGGTCAACGTCCGTAATTCCCAGGCAATACAGGGCCACGCTGGCGGCGGCGCTGCCGCGGACCCCGTAGAGTATGTTGCTCCGCCGAACGAAGCCGATGATGTCCCAGACCACCAGGAAGTAGTTGGCGAAGCGCGTATGGCGGATGACGTCCAACTCGTAGCGGAGCCGGTCTTCGGCTTCAGGCGTAGCGTGGGGGTAGCGGCGGCGGAAACCTTCTTCGCATAACTGGACCAGGTATTCGTCGGCGTCCATGTCGTTGGGCGTCGGGTATTTGGGCAGGTGGCTCTTGCCAAAGTCCAGCTCCACGTTGCACATATCTGAGATCAACTGAGTGGTCTCCAGAGCGGGGAGAAAGTCCGGGAATAGCTGGGCCATCTCAGCGGGACTCTTGATGAAGTAGGAATCGTCCTCCATCCGAAGGCGCTTCTCGTCCTGCACGGTGGTGCTGGTCTGGATGCAGATATAGATGTCTTGCAGGGGGGATTCCGCCTGGTGCACGTAATGGGCGTCATTGGTGACCACCAGCGGTACATCCAGCTTCTGTCCCAGGGTGATCAGGCCCTCATTGATCTTGGGCAGTTGGGGAACGTGCTCGTGACGCTGAATCTCGAAGAAATAACCGTCGCCGAACCGCTCCTTGTACCAACCGGCCGCCTGGGCCGCAGCATCATCGTTGCCGTCGGCGATCAGGCGTGGAATCTCGGCGGAAGGACAGGCGGAAAGGACAACCAGGCCTTGGCTAAACTCCTCAAGGATCTCTTTATCGATGCGGGGGCGGTAGTGAAATCCGTCCACATGGGCCTTGGTGACCAATTGCATCAGGTTTCGGTACCCGGTGTTGTCCCGGGCCAGCAGGACCAGATGGTTGGGGCTGCGCTCGGAGGGGTCCTTGTCGAAGCGGCTGTTGTGGGCTACGTAAACTTCACAGCCGATGATGGGTTTGATGCCAACTTCCCGGCACGCCGAGTAGAAGTCGACCACCCCGTAGAAGGTGCCGTGGTCAGTGATGGCCAGGGAGTCCATCCCCAGCTCTTTCGTGCGGGCCACCAAGTTGGGAATACGGCTGATGCCGTCCAACATGCTGTACTCGGTGTGAACGTGAAGGTGCGTGAACACTGAACCCGTCTGCCTCCCCACAAAATGCGGCCGTGCTTTCCGCATAATGCCAAGTCGGGGCGGCCTGAATCAGGAGTCCCCCGCTCACTGGCAGTGGCTATTATAAACCCTGTCCCGCCGGCCGGACTGAACGAAAACGCCGATTATTTTCGGATTGTCGATCGGCCAGACCAAAGCGAGTAACATAGTTCGCTCTGGGGCAATATAAATCGGCCGGTCATCTCGCCACCGATATTCGGTGAGATCTGACCGGCCGATCAAGGTTTACCAGGTCATGTCAGCGTGCCCCTGTTGGGCCTCGTTAGGGATTTTCTGAAAAGAAACCTATGCCTCTGCTCCGACCTCTTCCTCGTCTGATTCACGTCCTTCGTCCGAGTCCTCGTCATCAGAAGTCGACACGACACTGGCGGAAGCTGAGGCGTTCTTGCTGGCGATTCGGCTGTCGCCCCAGGTGGCGGACTCGACGTAATTCTTGAACTCGCGGGTTTCCCCGCATATCTGGCATGCGCCAATGCTCACGGGGCCGTCAGCGGGCTGGATAACCCAGTGGTGCCGGCATTCCGCGACAGTTGCGGCAGCGTTGTTTTCTACTTCGGGCTCGGGGGCGATGGTAGTGCGTTGTGCCATGGTTCTTTAGCCTCTGATTGATAGGAATATATTCTAGCAGTGTATGGCCGATTTCGTCAATGTATTTTGTATGATTGTTGTATTAGTTCCGTGCAATAGCTGTGATACATAGTGCGATTGGAAGAATTTGTCAGATTTCGTTATTTAGTGGGATGATAGGTAGCCTTGAAGTAGTGTTTGGCGCCTGTAATGTTTCTTACGTGAAAGAAAGGGTTTCGGACTTACGCATTAAGCCGGTGGCCGGTTCTTGGACCGGCTACAGAATCGTGTTGGGTCCGTTATTGATTAAGATGCAAACGGCACTCTTAGGGTCCAAGATGACTGGCTTTAATTCGCCGCCGCCGGCGAGGATATTGCCTACCTAAATTTTCCGCTAGAGTGCTTCGAGGGTCAAGCCGAACGTGTCAGGACCCCAGTCCACAGGCGCCGGCGTCCCCGTGTGATGGGATAACAGCGGTTGGGGAGGATGCCAAAATGAAGTACACCGGAGAAAGGCCCGGCCCAAGAAACAGACGTGGATGCCGCGGAAAAGCCTGCGGAATTCCCACACACGCCTACGAGTGCTTAAGCACCACTTCCGTGGCCATGCGAGTTACGCCCCAGCCGGCCAACCAAGCGGAATGGCGGCCGTCGCCCCCAGCAACGATGACCACAATGTCATCAGCGGACCGCACGATAGGCACCAACGTCTCCGGGTTGGTCTCGTCCACCCAGTTGGGCCAGTTTCGGTTGCCGTAGTGGGCCCGGCCAACCAACAAACTCAGCGGCATGCGGGCGTTCTGGTAGATGTACTGTTGAACGTCGGACTTGGATAGACCGGAGGCGGCGATCTCCTCAGCATGTTCCGGGCAGATCACCATGACTATCTGGGCTCCGGTGCCGATCTGGTAATAGTTGGATACGCCAACCGTTTTCATGTTGCCGACGATGGTCTGAAGGACCTCAAGACCGGTGGCGACGGTCGTCTCCATGATCGTGTAGACCCCTCTGATGGCGGCCACGGTCACAGTGCTGGATCCCACGGCGTATCCAAGCTGGATGTTCCTGGGTTCCCAGGGGCTGCGTGCTTCGTTCTCAGAGAAGCAGAAGCTGTACCGGCCCGGCGTGGCCAGGGTGGCCTTGTCCATCTCTCCGGGTATCAGGCCGCCGACATTGCGAATAACCAACCGCAACGCTCTGCCGATGGCCGCGTTCGCCCTTGAGCCGGGGCCGAAACAGGCGGCATCGCCGTTTATGCCCAACTCCTCTGTGATGGGGCCGTTAACGATCACGACCTGGGCGGCGCCGCCGGTGGTAGCGGCATTCCCGGCCAGGTTGAAGTCCTTATCCAAGACCGCTTTGACGGCCGCCACCACCACCGGGAAATACTCCGGCTTACAGCCGGCCATTACGGCATTGATCGCCAATTTCTCCAGGGTTGTTTGCGCGTTCCGCGGCTGAATGATCCCCAAAGAGAATGAGGGGTCGCCGCCGTAGCCGGCCAGCATCTCGCGGACCAGCGGTTCCGTGGGCGGCACCACCGGCAATCCGTCGGTCCAGCCCTGTTCCCAGCAATAGTCCTGGATGGCCTGGAAAGAATCGGGCACATCGACCCGCCTGGCGCTAAGCGAAACAGAACTCACGGCGTCGGACCTCGTTGGTGAAATATCAGGCCACGATTTTCCGGCTGGATGGGCGGCAAGTCAATATACGCAACAAAATAAAAGAGAGGCCCGGACGGCCTCTCTTGGACTCTCTTAGGTTTCGCGGATGGTTGAGAACCCGCCCCCACCTTAACCCTCTCGCCCGTTTGGAGGAGGGGATTTTTGTTTCCCTTTTCAGACAGGTTTATTTTCCGGTTAGCATTCCAACGATCTCCGGAGCAAAATCGCGGGCCATCTGTTGGACCTCCGGGATGGTGCGGGGCGCCAACGGGCTGGGGAGCACCACGATGCGGACGCCGGGCATTCCCAGCGCCGTGGCCCGCGCGCGGGCCGCCCTGGTGAAGGTGCTGGTTATGACGCTGACCGATGGCACTCCCTTGGACTCGGTCATCACTGTGTCGTGGAGACCCCACGCCGTGCAGGAGCCTCAATCGGCGATGGCGTGGATCACCACGTCGCAGTCATCGGCGAGAGACTGGATAGTCTCATCGGCGCAGGGGGCGCTGTAGGTGAATTTGGTGGCGTAGACCACTTTCGCGGCGCCGTATTCCTTGAGCAGGACCTCTTTTAGCTCGCCCAAAAAAGCGTCGGCGTGGTATTTACGGTTCTCAAGCAGACCCACCACTTTGCCTTTGAGGTCGGGCAGGTTGGCGCTGAGACCCACCTCCTCAGGGACATCCTCGGCGGTGGGGTCCAGAATCTCGATCATGCCGGTTTTCGGCGCCATGGATAACCTCCCTGGTCAGCGCGATTTAGAGAGTTTAGCCGCCCATCTGGAAGTACTTGCCTTCCGTCTTGATGGACGGGGCAATAACCATCTCGGCCTTGTGCAGGTCCCGGATGGTGTAGGCCCCACACATACCCATGGCCACTCTCAGGGCGCCGATGAAATTCTGGGTTCCGTCGGTCCTGGAAGTAGGTCCGTAGAGTATCTGTTTCAATGAGCCTTTGGTTCCCACTGAGATGCGGGTGCCCCTGGGCAGTTCGGGGTGGGCGTTGGCCATACCCCAGTTGAAGCCCCGGCCGGGGGCCTCTTCGGCCTGGGCGAAGGGGGTGCCCAACATCACGGCGTCCGCTCCGCTGACCATGGCCTTACAGATGTCGCCGCCGGTCCGGAACCCGCCGTCAGTGATCACCGAGACATAGCGGCCGGTGCGGCGAAAGTAATCTTCCCGAGCCGCCGCGCACTGGAGGGTCGCGGTGACCTGGGGAACACCAACCCCCACCACCTCGCGGGTGGTGCAGGCAGCGCCGGGGCCGACGCCGACCAACAGGCCGTCGATACCGGTCTCCATCAGCTCAAGGGCCACTTCATAGGTGACGCAATTGCCGACAATCACGGGAACTTTCAGGGCGTCGATGAGTTCCGAGAACACCAACCCCCGGTAGCTGTTGGACATATGGCGGGCGGTTGTGACGGTGGATTGGACCACGATCATGTCGGCTCCGGCCTCAACGGCTGCGGGGGACATGCGCTTGGTATTCTGCGGGGTGAATGAGATCGCGCAGGTGGCGCCGGTGTTCTTGATCTCCCGGACGCGCTGGCCGATTAGTTCTTCGCGGATGGGTTCGGAATAAACTTTCTGAAGGAATCCGGTGACTTCGTCCTGGGGGCAGGAAACAATATCTTCCAGGACCGAGTAGGGATCTTCGTATCGGGTGTACAGGCCCTCGGCGTTCAGGACGCCCAGGCCGCCCATCTCATGCATGTAAGAAGCGAACCCCGGGGAAACGGCTCCGTCCATCGCGGAGGCCATGATGGGAATCTCGAATTCCAGGTTGCCGATGGTCATCTTGGTGGAGGTCAGTTCGGGGTTGATGGTGACCTGGCCGGGAACGATCGCTACTTCGTCGAAACCATATGAACGCTCAAGTTCTTTGAATAGCCTTCTCCCCATCCCTACATACCTCTTCTTCCGTTACCGATTCTTTCGATGATTTAATCAGTATCTTGAGTCAAAAGTCAACCGAAATTCAGGGGCCGCGCAACCGGCCCGGGCACTACAGGAAAGTGTATCAAAAATTTGAGGCTGGCTTAGACAGGATTGCCCTTGCGGGGTTGTGAAATATGATGCATACTGGCGTAGCAGATGTATCTCCTGGTGGTTCTAGCGAAGCGGCCCCACCCGTTCCCATCCCGAACACGGTAGTGAAACGCCTCAGCGCCTACGATACTGCTCTGGCGACGGAGTGGGAAAATAGGTCACCGCCGGGAGGTATTTCTTCAAAAACGCCCCCACACTTGCTGCACCTTCCCAGTCTACGGCCCCGTTGGATCCAGCCTCTTCGATAATCCTGTTAGGCCCGGCCCAGGCCGGTCCTCCCACGCACTTCCGGTCCGGTTGGATACATCCATCCAGCAGATAAACTGTTCTATTGTGCCTTTACACATAGCTGGGCCTCCAATATAATTGGATACACGCGGGTCACGAGGGCGAATACTCTGCCCTGGCCCCGTCCCCACCACACGGGACCGGTCCACAGGTTGATCCTTCCGCTACTGGGTGTTTGCAGCGCCTGGGTGGTTTTAACTCTTAAGTGGCAACCCCCTCTTCTAGGGACCATGTTGAAATGGGTTCCTCACCTTACTCCCATCAGGAGCGAAAATATGGGCAGTAGATTCGAGAAGTTCTCCGAACGCGCACGGCGGGTGCTATCGCTGGCCCAAGAAGAGGCGCAGCGGTTCAACCATAACTACATCGGCACCGAGCACATCCTTTTAGGCTTGGTCCGCGAGACCGAAGGAGTTGCTGCCCGGGTGCTTTCCAGTTTGTCCGTGGACTTGAGCAAGGTCCGTTCGGCTGTGGAATTCATCATCGGCCGCGGCGAGAAGCCGGCCCAAGGCGAGATCGGCCTTACCCCCCGTGCAAAGAAAGTCGTGGAATTGGCCGTCGATGAAGCTCGGCGGATGAACCACACTTATATCGGAACGGAGCACTTGCTCATCGGTCTACTGCGCGAAGGTGAAGGCGTGGCCGCCGGCGTCCTGGAAAGCCTGGGCGTCACCCTGGACAAGGTCCGGGCCGAGACCCACCGCATCCTGAGCCACACTTCGGGCACCGGCGCCCAAGGCAGCCGGTCCACCTCCAAGACTCCAACCCTGGACCAGTTGGGCATCGACTTAACCGTTGCCGCCAAAGCAGATAAGCTGGACCCGGTCATAGGCCGGGAAAAAGAGATTGAGCGGATGGTCCAGATCCTCAGCCGCCGCACCAAGAACAATCCCGTTCTGGTGGGTGAGCCGGGTGTTGGCAAAACCGCCATCGTAGAGGCTTTGGCCCAACTGATCAGCAGCGGAAATGTCCCCGACACCCTGCAGGGCAAGCGCCTGGTCACCCTGGACATGGGCGCCCTGGTCGCGGGCACCAAGTACCGGGGCGAATTCGAAGAGCGGTTGAAGAAGGTCATTGAAGAGATCAAGGCCTCCGGCAACTGCGTGCTTTTCATCGACGAGATTCACACGATCGTTGGCGCCGGCGCTGCGGAAGGCGCGGTCGACGCGTCCAACATCCTGAAACCCTCATTGGCCCGTGGCGAGATTCAATGCATCGGGGCCACCACTCTGGACGATTACCGGAAGTACGTCGAGCGGGACCCGGCGCTGGAACGCCGCCTGCAACCAGTACGGGTGGAAGAGCCCTCCAATGAGGACACCGTGGCGATCTTGATGGGCATCCGCAGCAAATACGAGGACCATCACAAGGTAGTTATCACCGACGAGGCCATTCGCAGCGCGGCGCTTCTGGCCCAGCGCTACATCCCCGACCGGTTCCTGCCGGACAAGGCCATTGACCTCATTGATGAGGCCGGCTCCCGGGTAAGGCTGCGCGGCAGCGTCACCCCGGCGTCGGTGAAGGACGCGATGCAGGTCTTGGAGCAGGTCCGCAAAGAGAAAGACGAGGCCATCGATTCTCAGCAATACGAGGCGGCGGCGGAGCTGCGGGACCGGGAACTGCGGCAGAACGAAAACCTGGACACCCTGGAAAAGGAATGGAAGGAAGGCGAGAACAAAGAGCGCCGCGTCGTCACCGAAGACGATATCGCTGAGGTCGTCAGCATGTGGACCGGCATCCCGGTGACCCGGCTGGCGGAAGAAGAGACCGAGCGTCTCCTCAATATGGAAGCAGAGCTGCACAAGCGGATCATCGGACAGGATGAGGCCATCGTAAGCGTCTCCAAGTCGGTGCGCCGCGCCCGGGCAGGTCTCAAAGACTCCCGCCGTCCCATCGGCGTGTTCATGTTCCTGGGGCCCACCGGCGTTGGCAAAACCGAACTGGTGCGCGCTTTGGCCGAATTCATGTTCGGCGATGAAGACAATATGATTCGCCTGGACATGTCTGAGTTCCAAGAACGGCACACCGTCGCCCGTTTGATCGGCGCGCCTCCTGGTTACATCGGTTACGACGAGGGCGGACAGTTGACCGAGGGCGTCCGGCGCAAGAACTACTGCGCCATACTCCTCGACGAGATTGAAAAGGCCCATCCAGAGGTTTTCAACATCCTGCTGCAGATCTTCGACGCCGGCCACCTGACCGACGCCCGGGGCAGGAAGGTGGATTTCCGGAACTCCATAATCATCATGACCAGCAACCTGGGATCGGACTTGATCAAGCGGGAGACATCTCTCGGTTTCGCGGCCAAGTCCAGCGAGGCCCAGACCGACGACAGCGCCTACGAACGCATGAAAGACAAGGTGATGGATGAGGTCAAGAGGTTCTTCCGTCCTGAGTTCCTGAACCGGATCGATTCCACCGTGGTGTTCCACCAACTCAAAAAGGACGAGATTCTACAGATCGTGGACCTGATGATGAACCAGGTCCGCGACGAACTGGACGAGAAAGAGATATCCCTGGAGATCACCGAGGCGGCCAAGGCACACCTGGGAGAAAAGGGTTTCGACCCGGTCCTGGGCGCACGGCCGCTGCGGAGACTGATCCAGGACGAGATTGAAGACAACCTGTCCGATGAAGTGCTCAGCAGACGGCTGGTGGCTGGTGATGTGGCGATGATCGACCTCGACGACGACGGCGCCATCAAGATCACCTCCAAGAAAGCCAAGGCCAAACCCAAAGCCAAGGCCAAAGCCGAACCGGAAGCAGAAGCGGAGGCGGAAGCCGAGACGGCCAACGCCACCGACTAGCGCCGGCCAATACAGGAAAATTTCGCCGAACAACTGACAGAAGGCCCCACGATTGTGGGGCCTTCTGTTGTTATAATTGCCGCGATCCCGCCAGCGTGATTCTAGATGAGGTGGTGCGGTGTGGCTAAGGTGAAGGACCGTCGGCGAACAGTATTCATGTGCCCGTCTTGCGGGAACGAAAGCGCCAAATGGATGGGTTTTTGTCCCGCCCAAGGATGCGGCTCCCAAAGTCCCCTGGTGGAAACCGCGGTGGCCCCGGCAGCTAAAGGCCGGCCGGGCTGGCTGGCCGCAACAGCGGCCGAAGTGGTCGAGCTATCCTCCATCTCCTCCAGCGACCAACCCCGAGACCCGTTGCCGTCCGCCGAAATGAACCGGGTATTGGGGGGCGGAGTGGTCCCCGGGTCGGTGGTGCTGCTGGCGGGAGAGCCGGGCGTTGGCAAGTCGACTCTCCTGCTGCAACTGGCCCAATACGTGGCCGCCAAAGGCCAAAAGGTCCTCTACGTCAGCGGGGAAGAGTCCCCCCAGCAGATAAAGCTGCGCTCAGACCGTCTGGGATTCGCCGGCGAGGGAATCCTGATGCTGGCCGAGACCGACCTGGCGTCGGTTATCGAGAAATTGGACTCGATACGGCCCGGCCTGGCCATCGTCGACTCGATTCAGACCCTATACAGCGACGACGACACCTCCAGCCCCGGCAGCGTGGGACAGGTGCGCGAGGCGGGTCTCCGGCTCCTCCGGTGGGCCAAGGACAGCGGTACGCCGGTGTTCGTATCCGGCCACATGACCAAAGACGGCTCATTGGCGGGGCCCAGGGTGCTGGAACACATGGTGGACGTGGTCTTGTACCTGGAATCCCAGGAGGATGGCGGCTACCGGGTGCTTCGGGCCGGCAAGAACCGGTTCGGCGCCACCACCGAGGTCGGCGTGTTCGAGATGACCGAGCAAGGTCTGGCCGATGTGTCCGACCCGTCCAAGGCATTGCTTTCGCAACGGGCCGGGGGTTCCATCGGAGCGGCCCTGGCGCCGGTGGTCGAGGGAAGCCGGGCGTTGCTCTTGGAGGTCCAAGCGCTCACCTCCCCTTCCCAACTGCCCGCGCCGCGCCGTGTCGCCAACGGCGTGGACTACAACCGTCTCCTCATGCTGGCGGCGGTGGCTTCCCGCCGCGCCGGTCTGGAGTTGTCCGGTCAGGACATCATCGTAAACGTGGCCGGCGGCTTTAAGATAAGTGAGCCGGCGGCGGACCTCGCCCTGGTGCTGGCCATGGCGTCCAGCCTCTACAACTGCCCGCTGGACCCCGGGATGTTCGCCTTTGGCGAGGTTGGCTTGAGCGCCGAGATACGCTCCGTTCCTCAGGCCCAACGGAGGGTGGCTGAGGCCGCGCGGTTGGGTCTCAAGAAATGCATCTTGCCGGAGTCGTGTTTGGAGGGTCTGACGATACCCCAAGGCATGAAGGCCGTCGGAGTGAGGACGTTGCGGCAGGCTATCAATGCGGTCCTAACCAAAGACCGGGACAAGGACCGGACCGAAGACTTGGCTTGGGACCCTGAAACGGCGCTGGAGCCGGGTTAATAACTGCCTTCAAAAATTGCCGCTGGGGTGATCCGCTCACCACGAGCGGAATTAGGAACCCCCAAGTGTGGGCGTTTGGTCAGCGGGCGAAAATTCGTGGTCCTCGCAGGCCACCCAGCGCGACCCGTCTTGGTAGACCTCTTTCTTCCAGATGGGGACCACTTCTTTGATGCGGTCCACGGCCTGGTGGCAGGCAAAGAAGGCATCTTTGCGGTGGGGCGAGCCGATGGCCACCACCAGGCTTATCTCCCCGATGCCGACCGTTCCGATGCGATGGCTGATGGCCACCTGTTCCAGGCCGAATTCGGCCATCAATTCCTGGCGCACCTCTTCCAGCTTTTTGACGGCCATCTCTTCGAAGGCTTCGTATTCCAGGGTCAGCACCGTCTTGCCCTCGAAATTATCCCTGGTCGTGCCCAGAAAGGTCACGACCGCGCCGTTGGTGTCGCGCCGCACCTTGGCGGTGACCTTCTCCGGGTCGAGGGTGTTCCTGGTCAGTTCTATCATCGGGATATCTCCCCAGGCATTGGGTTATCTCCGCGCAATCTCGCCGGGCATCGCGTCAACCCCCGCTCACGGGTGGAATGAGGCAAACATCGTCGCCGGGTTGGAGAACTACGTCAGGGCCGGCATAGTCGGTGTTCACCGCCACCACGATCTGCACCTCGGGCGGCGCCAGGTTCGGAATCCGCCGCCGCACCTCGTCTGTTAGGTCAGCCACCGTCGCTCCCTCCGGTACGGCCACCGGAATACTGTTCCGGCCGGCCCGTTCCCGGTACAAAGCGAATAGCCTGACGTTGAGTTCCATGTGCTGGGCACCTGCCGCGCCAATCACGCTGTTTAATAAAAAAGCCCGGGACAGAGCCTGCCGGGCCGGTTGGAGCTTGAGTCAACATTATCCCATAGCGGCTGTTATGGCGCTAGTCTCACCCTTGGTTCACCAGGGCACCAGGTTCCAACCCTCGAACAGTTCCACCCTTTTGCCGTTGAGCGCCGCGGTTTGGACCCTATTGAGCCGCAACCAGTAGATGCGTCCCGGCACCATGGACCGGATGGTGTTTGCCTTGGCGAAGGCGGGGCGGGGATCGAAGAATGACCAGGTCTTGTTGGCGTTGTCGAAGGTCCACACCCGGACCAGGTTGTCGCCCTGGGTCAACGACCCCAAGGCCTGCTCAGGCACCGTGGAAGGTTGGGGAGCGGGGAGTGGCTCGTTCACCGCCGCGCCCTCGATAACTTCAAAATTACTGACTGCGGTGATCCCGCCCGCCGTGGCCGTGATCGTCTGGAATCCCGGCGTAAACAGGGGCATGGCGAAGTACGAAACGAATCTCCCTTCACCGTCGGTGACGGGGGCCGGCGAGCCCAACACCGCGATGTAACCCGCCCGGTTGCTGGAGACAAGCACGTTGGCGGGGAAGCCTTCCCCGGATATAGTCACCACAGTTCCCGGCCGTCCAGAGGCAGGCGAAACGGTGATGCTGGGCCCAGGCACCGTGTGAATGGCCGTGGCCCACCGGCTGAAACCCACTACCTGCGCCCGGACCGTGTTGCTGGAAAGGACGGCCGCGGCCGCGGGAACCCGCACCGTGGCATCGAATCTGCCGCTGGAATCCGCCGGCACCAGGGCCAATAGGACGCCGGCATATGATATGGAAACTTGGCTGCCCTTCGCAGTGGCCGGATTGGAAGCTGGAAATCCCTGGCCGGTTACGGACAGGTCCGTATTTATCCTGCTGGATGGGGGGTCCACGCTGATACCAGGAGTCCTGATCATCACCTGGGCGGTCTGCATGAGACCCTGATCGTCCGTGGCAGTGATCGTGATCGGGCCTCCAGCCACGATCTCGGCGGTAACGGGAATAATTACGGAAGCAGCCCAATTGCCCATACTGTCGAAGTCGATGGGGTAAGTGGCATTGGGCGCGGTAAGGGGAACGCCGTCAACGGTGATGACGCTGGCGCCAAGCCCGGTGATCTGGTGCGCACCGGAGCCCGCGGCTCCGCCCCCGATTGCCGATGCGGTAAAACCGGTGCCCAACAGGGCCACTGTCTGGTTTGGGACCGCGTTCTGGGGAAAAACGACGAGGTCCGAGGCAAGATTGGCGGACGCCGCTCCGGAGACCGGACCGGCCCATGGCGCCGCAAGAAAGACCGCCAAAAAAATAAGGAAGACGAGCTTTGGCCGCACGTCCACCGCCTCCCCTCCCGAAACCTGTTGATTTTATCTTATCAGGCGGCGCGAGGAGGTCTGAAGGGCAGACCGGGCGGCTTGGCACCAAACAAGCGCCTGATGCAGACGCCTAATGCATCACCAATCCGCCGTCCACGTTGAACGCCTGGCCCGTGATATTGCGGGCTCCCGGCCCGGCCAGAAACACCGCCATGGCGGCGATGTCTTCCGGGTCGTTGGGCCGTCCGATGGGAATCTTGGCGTCCCGGGCCTCTTCCAATTCCCGCATGGTCTGACCGGAGCTTTCGGCCCGGCCGGACATGGTCTCCGCCGCCATGGTGGTCAGCGTCGAACCGGGGCAGATGGCGTTCACGTTGATGTCATATTTACCAAGCTGCAACGCGGCGATGTGGGTCATGGCGATCACCGCGCCTTTGCTGGCCGCGTAGGCGGCGTTGGAGGTGCCGGCATAACCCTTTCCGGCGATGGAGGCGATGTTGATGATCCGGCCTCCCTGCCCCTGGCCGATGAGTTCCCGGGCCGCCCGCTGCATGCAGAAAAACACACCCTTGGCGTTCACCCGGTGAATGCGGTCCCAGTCCTCTTCCCGCACGTCCATGATGTCCAGAAACTTCGTCACGCCGGCATTGTTCACCACGATGTCGATGCGGCCGAAGGCGTCTTTGGCCTGCTGAAACATGCGGTCGATATCATTCAGATCGCCCATATCGGCGGGCAGAGCAATGCTCTCCCTGCCCAGATGTTTCACGGCCACGGCGGTGTCCTCCGCGGTGGTGGCGTCGATGTCAGACACGGCGACGTTGGCGCCTGCCTCAGCCAATTGCAGAGAGATTGCCCGGCCCATGCCTCTTCCGGCGCCGGTGACCAGGGCGATCTTATCTTCCAATTGCATGATTAACCTCTAGGAATCTTTAGGCGTAAAATCTCCGCGTTAAATGATACGGAAATAGTCCGGGGAGCGGTTGAGGCGAGTGTAGCCGCGCCCAACGGGGCTGTCAACGGAGCCGATTCGTTGACAGCCCATCCAGCCAAGATTACACTCCCGGCAACTTGGAATCAGGGCTGGATATCTCAAGTACCGGCGCCGGCGGGAGGCAGGATATGGCAGAAGTGCGGGTGGACACGATCGTACGGGGCGGAAAGGTGGTTACGTCATCTCAGGTGCTGGACGCCGCGGTGGCCATCAAGGGTGAGAAGATCGCGGCCGTCGGCCCGGAACATCTGCTGCCCAAGGCCGACCGGTACATCGACGCCGAAGGCAAGTTCGTTCTGCCGGGGCTGATCGATTCCCACGTGCATCTTGACGGGCATGACGACTACGCTCTGGGGGCGCTGGCGGCGGCCCACGCCGGGCTGACCACCCTGGTCCCCTTCGGGAACTACGCCCTGGAGGGCGACGAGACCCTGGACCAGGCCGTCCGCCGCGTCCAGGACGAGGTGGGAGCGGCGGCGCTGGTGGACTTTGGGTTCCACTTCATCTTGCAGAACCGGCCCAGCATATTAGCTTCCCTGCCCAAGGCCATGGAACTGGGCGTTAAGTCCTTCAAGATGTTCATGACCTACAAGAAGCGGCCCGGCCGGATGTGCGATGACGATTACATCTGCAACGCCATGGATATGGTGGCCAAGGGCGGAGGTGTCCTGCAACTCCATTGCGAGAGCGGCAACATCATAGAGTACCTGGAGAACAAGCTCATCGCGGAGGGCCACACCCACCCGGAGGACTTTCCCACCGCCTGTCCCGATTGGGCCGAGGAAGAGGCGATCAACCGGGCCATCAAGATGGGCGCCGCCACCGGTTGTCCCACATACGTGGTGCACCTTAGCACTCAACTGGGCTTGGAGCGGATCAAGCAGGCCCAGGCCCAAGGCCAGAAGATCTGGACCGAGACCTGCCCCCAATACCTGCTCTTGTCGGACGCCGAGATGGCGAAAGTCGGACCCTTGGCCAAGATCGGGCCTCCCCTGCGGCCGGAGGACGGGCCCGACCGGGAGGCGCTGTGGAACGGCCTGAGGCAGGGCCAGATATCCCTGGTGGGCAGCGACCATTCACCCCACCCGGAGGAGCTGAAAAAGCCGGGCTGGGACAACATATTCGTGACCCCCGACGGGGCGTCGGTGCCCTTTGGCTCCCCTGGAATCGAGACCGTGGTCCCGTTGATGTACAGCGAAGGCGTGGTGAAGCGCGGCTTCCCCATCTGGTGGCTGGCCAGAGTGATGTCGGAGAACCCGGCACGCATCTTTGGCCTGTACCCCCGGAAGGGCGTGATCCAGGCGGGGTCCGATGCCGACCTGCTGATCCTCGACCCCGGCGCGGACCACGTGGTGACCGCCAAGGACCACCACAGCAAAGCGGGTTATACCCTGTTCGAGGGCTGGAAGGTGAGCGGCAGGCCGTGGATGACCTTGCTCCGGGGCCAGGTGCTTCTGAACCAAGGCAAGCTGGAACAGAAACCAGGCTACGGCAAATTCCTGGCCTGCGAGGGACCCACCACACCCCTTGGAGGGCCGGTGGACTGATTTAGCACCTTGGCGTCAAACAACTGTAGGGGCAGGTTTCCAACCTGCCCCTTTTCTTCGGCACGGTGAATGTAGAAACGGAGGGTAGTTGGGTAGGCGCAAGCTGGCCGACGACACTCTGGAGAACACGAGCGTAGTTTAAGAGCGTCAGGACTGGTTTGGAAACCCGCCCCTACGGATGGGGGAAATCGAAACTCGTAAAAGGGGCGCGGCAGAGAAAGCCGCGCCCCTTTTTGTCACCAATTTTTACTTGTTCATGCGCTAGGTCACCGGGGCGCCTTGGAAGTTGGGCATTACCTCTTTGGCGAACAGCTCGATGGACCGCAGGACCTTCTCGTGGGCCAGTCCAGGGAACCCGAAGGTGCCAAACACATGGTTGATGCCGGCCGCCTGCGTCTCTTTGAGGCGCTCGATGACCACCTCGGGTGTTCCCACCAGTGGCGGCAGGCCGGCGTGGCCCGGATCGTCGCGGCGGTCCCGGTCGTTCTGCCGGTTGGCCCAGTGCTCGTAACCCGGAGGCACGTTCCCGTCCTTGTCGATGGGTAAGCCGATCAGGCCGTTGTTGCCTTCGGACCGCAGGATGCGCGAGGAGAAATTCTGCAACTCAGCGGCGTCGCGCTCGGCTTCTTCCATGGTCGGCGCCACGTAGATTCCCTTGGCCATGGGCGGGTCCAGGTGTTTGTGGGGGTGGCCGTACTCGTCCATCTTATCCCGCCAAGCTTGAATCACCTGTGGCGCCTGGCCCAGGATGTCGGTGGGCCCGCCGGCGATGACCTGGATCTGGTTCTTGGCGGCGAAGTCGATGCTGGCGGGCGAGGTGCTCACGGCCTGGAACAGGGGCGGATGGGGCTGCTGCAAAGGCTTGGGCAGCACCCACAGATTGTCCACGTTGGTGAACTTGCCGTGGTAGGTTAGCGTCTCCTCGGTCCATGCTTTTTGGATGACATCCACTGCCTCATAGAACCTTTCGCGGCTCTCGTTGATGTCCACACCGATGCCGTCGAACTCCTGGCGCTGGTAGCCGGAGCCGACCCCCAGGTTGAGCCGCCCGCCGCTGATGTTGTCGAGCATGGCTGCCTCTTCGGCCACCATGATGGGGTTGTGCAGGGGAAGCACCACCACGGCGGTGCCGATGCGGATCTGCTCGGTCCGGCCGGCAACCAACCCGGCGAAGGACCAGATGCCCGATAACAGTCCGTGACGGGAGAACCGGTGCTCTCCCAGCCAGACCTCGTCGATGCCCAGTTGGTCGGCCAGTTCGATCTGTTTCATGGCTTCGTCCAGCGACTGCCGTTGCCCTTTGCTTTCGTGCCATGGAACGATGGTGAAGATTCCAAATTTCATCTGTGGATCTCCTTTGTTGACGTGATTACGTTTGGGGATAGACCCAGTTGACCATCCGCGATGGACTCGGGGGAAGATCTCGGGCCGTTGGAGCAAGGATACACCGGCTTAGGCGCGGGGGACAAGAATCATGTCTAGCTCGAAGGACCGGGTAGGCCATCTGCCACCGGCGGGCCTGAACCTGCTTTTGTTCCGTTAGCTAGGGGCTACCTGGCTTTCCCCACTTAACCGGGTGTCGCCGTTCAATGGAACGCGGGCGTCTGAAGACCAGCCCAACAGTCCGGCGGCAAAGTGGAACACCGCATAGGTCTCCAGACCGAAGGGCAGGTAACCGCCGTACCCCAGCAGTGGCATCTGGAAGATCCGGGCGAAATCGAAGATCCCGACGTTGTATTCCCAACTCTCCGAAGCCGCGTTATTCCACATCTCCCAGAAGAACCCGCAGACCAACGCGCCAAGGGCAAAGGCGATGACCAAGCGCCAATCACCGTTCCTGACTTGGGCAATGATGCTGGGCCTGCCCATGAGGCAATTGATGGGGTCGAAGATGAAGAACAGGCTCACCCAGGTGAGGGGGAACAGGTAAGCCGGCCACACCAGCAGCGCGGCCAAGGACAAAACGCCGGTGACAGCCATCAACGCGACCTGCCGGCGATCCAAAATAATGGCTGGCAGACGGGCGAACCGCTTGACGAAACCAAGGGAGCCGATGAGCTCGGACACCTCGAACACCGCGGGAATGACCACCGAGAACGCCAGGGATGACTCCAGGTAATCCAACAGGTTGGTGTTCGCTTCCCCCCCGATGTACACCCAGTTCTGGGTCAAGTGGTTGATGCCCTCGAACGCCCACCAGTAGGGCATGGCGACGATGAACATCAACGCCATGATCTTGGGGCTCCTGACGATCAGTGACGTCCCGGTGCGCCTTAGGACCAGACCGTCGATGGCGAGGATGAATCCCAGCCATAGCGGGAAGAACGTGTACTGAAGGCCGGCCCCGCTCTGCGCCCAAGACAGGGGCCAGGCGATGCAGATCATGAGCAGGCCCAACAGCCCCCGGTAGGGAAGCACGTAGCGTTGCAGCGGCTTTTTCCGCAGGGGAATCCGGCGCACTGGCAACCGGTCATCGCGGATAAGCACCAGGCTTTCCAGCGATGCTCTTACGTCGAGATACTTAAGCACCAGTTAAATCTCTCACAATGCCGAGGAAATGGCAATCCATCACGACGTCGGACCGAGGGCTGATCCGCTAGCCAGTTAAACATCGGGCCTACGAGAATACCAGCCGGTTTCTTGCTCGTAAACGTGGCCGGCGCGTAATACCGTGCTCTCGTCAAAGGGCCGGCCCGCGATCTGCAAGCCGATGGGCAAGCCCGTGGCGGTAAAGCCGCAGGGCACGCTCAGGGCCGGGACGTTGGCCAGGCTGAAGGTGGTGGTCAGCAACCAGGGGATCCGGTTGCCCTTCCCCTTGCCGTCGATCACCGGGTCCGGCTCCAGGAGTTGAGCGGCAACTCCGCTGGTTGGGGACAACAACAGATCGACGCCGCCGAAGGCCGCCAATACCTGGTCCCGCAGCAGAGACCTGAGCCGCAGGCCTTTGTAGTAAACGGGCGCGGGCATGATGCTGCCCACCATGTAGGCGATGCGGTTATCGTGGGCGATGTCTCTGGGCCGGTCACGCAGCAATTCACGGTAGGTGACTGGCGCCTCCACCCTGATGGCGCCGGAGATGGTCCCGGCGTTGGCCGCCAGCGGTATCGACAACTCCTCCACCCGGGCGCCCATCTCGCTCATCTTGGCGGCGGCGGCCAGCACCGCTTGGCGGACCTCTTCCTCCACCAGACCGGTGTAGAGGAGCTCCTGGACGATACCCACCCTCAGGCCCTTGATCCCGCCCGTTAAGGCAGCCCGGTAGTCCGGGACCGGCTCATGGCTGCTCAGTCTATCCTTGGGGTCGTGGCCCGCGATCGCCGCCAGGGTTATGGCGCAATCTTCCACCGTCCGTCCCAGAGGACCGATGGTGTCCATCGAGCGCATGCCGGGCATCACCCCATAGCGGCTGACGCGTCCCCAGGTGGGGCGGAGCCCAGCCAGACCGCACCATGACGCCGGGAACCGCACAGAACCTCCCGTGTCCTCGCCCAGGGCCGTGGCGCAGAGAAAGGCCGCCGTGGCCGCCCCCGATCCGCTGCTGGAGCCTCCGGTGGACCGTTCCAGGTCCCAGGGGTTTCGGGGCGGGTCGAACTGATGGGACAGGCCAGTGGTGGCGAACTCAGTCATGTTGAGCTTGCCCAAGAGCACGGCGCCGGCCGCTTTCAGGTTGGCGATGACCGTTGCGTCGACCGTGGGAATGAAGTCATTGAACACCGGAGACCCGCCGGTGGTCAGGATTCCCTCGGTGTGGATCTGGTCTTTAACGGCAACCGGAACGCCGTGCATCGGACCCCGGTAGTCGCCCCGGGCAATCTCTTGTTCCGCCCTTTTGGCGGCTTCCAGAGCCAGATCGGCGGTCACGGTCACGTAGGCGCGGAATTTACTGTCCAGCGACTCGATGCGTTCCAGATAAGCCTCGGTCGCCTCCACGGGAGAGACCTCCTTGGAGGCCATCAAGTCGGACAACTCCGATGCGCTGAGGAAAGGCAGTTCGGACTTATTCATTGGGTTTCATACCAGACACGGAGTTAGGCAAGACACAGAGATCGGCCGGAGATTTACAGCATGATAGGCGGGCGTTGTTGGCCGGTCAATAAGCAGTCCAGGTCCCGCACGGTATAATACTCCTTCTTTCAAAGGCGTTAGCCTCAATCACCCGCTATTGCCGGATATCTTAGTCAAAACCAAAGGCCCCGAGGTTTGAAGAAGTAAATGCCAGACGCAACAATTAAGATCGAAGGCGCCCGTTTCATCATCACCATGGACCCCCAGCGCCGTATCATCGCCGACGGCTCGCTGGTCGTCCAAGGCCAGCACATCCTCCAGGTCGGCAAGGCGGCGGAGTTGGCGCCGGTCCAGGCTGACCGGGTGATCGACGCGCGCGACATGGTGGTCACCCCGGGGTTCTGCAACGGGCACATGCACATCAGCTACGCCCATGCCACCAGGGGCATCTTCCCCGATGACCTGGGCTCGGCCTACCTGCCCAACGTATTCAAGCTGCAGGCAATCATGACTGAAGACGAGGAGTTCCACACCAGCCTGCTGGCCATCACGGAACTGCTGAAGTACGGCACCACCACCTTTTTGGACCCCGGCAGCACCAAGCACCTAGACCGGTGCCTGGATGCCTACCGGCAAGCCGGCTGCCGGATAATCGTTGGGAGCCACGTCACCGACCGGCCCAACACCCTGAACCTGCCGGTCTCCACCACCGCCGACGCCGTCAGCACCGTTGAAACGACCATCCGGGAATTCGATGGGCAGTTGGACGGCCGGGTCCGGGCTTGGGCCATGCCCTTCGCCCCGAACGCCTGCACCGATGAACTGCTGACCCAATGCAAACGCCTGGCGGACCAGTACGGCACCGGACTCACCCTGCACTACAACAACGGCCCGAATTATGTGGAAACCAGCCTCAAGGAAACGGGCCTGAGGCCGACCCAATACCTGGAGAAGCTGGGCGTTCTAGGGGCCAATGTGACCCTTTCCCACATGCTTGGTCTGGACGAGAGCGAGGTGGAAGTGCTGGCCCGCACCGGCACCAGGGCGGTGGTGGTCCCAACGGCAGCGGTCAAGGGCGGCGCCGGCATGACCCAGACCGGGCTATTGCCCGAGATGCTGGAAGCCGGCATGGCTGTGGGTCTGGGCACCGATGCCGGCAACAACTCCAATCTCCTTGAGACCAACCGCGCCATGTATCTGATCGCGGTGCTGTACAAAGACGCACGGCAAGACTCACGGACCATCCCCGCCGAGACGGCCCTGGAGATGGCGACCATCCAGGGAGCAGAGGCCCTGGGCCTGGACGGAGAGATCGGCTCCCTGGAACCTGGAAAGAAAGCCGACCTGGTGTTGTACGACACCCGCCGGGTGGAATGGCAGACATTGTTCAATCCAGTGAACAATCTGGTCTACAACGCCGACGGCCGGAGTGTCCACCTGGTGATGGTGGACGGCAAGATCGTCGTGGAGGACCACAAGCCGCTGTTCGTTGACGAGTGGGAATTGGCCCAGAAGGTCCAGGGCATCGGCGAGGATATGCTGGCCCGGACCGGCCTGTCCTTCCCGTCCCGCTGGCCGATCGTCTGACCTGTCCCGCGGGCCAAGCGTCTTATCTGAAAACACATACTCGAATAAAAAGGGGAGACGGTAATGTCCCAATTAGTTTTCATCCATGGGCCTGGGGCAGGAAGTTGCTCCGCCGGTTATCAATATCAGTTGGAACACTTCCCCGGCAGCCTGGCCCCGGACCTTCCTGGGCACCCGGAAGGCGAGTCGTTGGCCACCGTAGCCGATTACACCCAGTGGCTGCGAGGCTGGCTCCACAAACAGGGGCACAACAAAGACTTGGTCCTTTCCGGGTTCACCCTGGGCGCCTGCGTGGCGTTGCAATACGCGCTGGACTACCCCGATGAGGTTGCCGGGCTGCTCTTGATGACCATCGCCATGCGTCCCAAAGAGCGTGCCCCCGGCGCTCTGGAGTTTCGCCTGAACGCCGCCAAAGATGAGAAGGTGCACGAGGAATGGCTGGACGCCATGCGCCACACGATGATGTTCATTGAGCCGGAACTCCGGGAGAAACTGATCGAGTGTCACAGAGTGGTCGGCCCGATCTCGCAGTACAACGACCTTGTGACCATCGACAGATTCGACGTGCGGGACCGCATCGGAGAGCTGAAGGCGCCCCTGACCCTGGTCCGGGGTGTGGATGACCCTGGCAAGCCTGCGGAGTACGAGTTGGAGATACACGAGGCGGTGCCCGGTTCTAAATACATCAAGCTGGAACAGGCAGGCCATTTTCCCATGGCCGAGCGCCCCGCCGACATCAACCGGGCCATCGAAGAATTGATGGCATAGGCAAATCTGAGGCCGATGAACACGCTTGGAGTGGATATTCATGAGGTGAGCCGGTCCATCGAGATCGTGGCCGGCCGCCTCGCTGTAATGGTCCGGGGCATCTCCGATCTTGATGTGCCCACCAAGGGCCTGGACTGGTCCATCAGGGAGACTGCCTCCCACGTGGCGGCGGCGGCCGAGCTGAACACCGGTATCCTCAAAGGGACACTGGAGCCCCACGCGGTAGCGGACATCGCAGCCATCAACAGCGAGGGTCTGACTCGGGTGGACCCCGGCAGTCCGGGGGAGTTGGCGAACGGTATTTTCCGGGCCGCCGAAGAATTAGCGGCCGCGGCCAGATCCCATCCAGCCGGTCAGCCCGTTCGCTGGGTGGACGGTGTCGAACAAGACGCCGGCACGGTGCTGGCGGCTGTATTGGGCGAATTTTTGGTCCATGGATTCGACATCGCCAGGTCGGTGGGGCAAAGCTGGGATATCCGCAAACAGCATGCCGCCCAGGTCCTAGCCGGCACAGCGCCAGCCATGCCATTGTTCGTGCACCGGGAGAATGCCGCTGGATTCAACGGCTCCTACGACGTCAGGGTGCGCGGCGGCGTGCGGTTCGTCGCTCGCTTCAATGACGGAGTCTTGACCATAGAATCACCTGGACCAAAAGGGGCGGACTGCTACCTGTGGGCGGACCCGGTGGCGATGCTCCTGGTCTTCTACGGGCGGGTTAACCAGTGGGGCCAGGTAGCGAGGGGAAAGATGCTGTCCTGGGGCCGCAAGCCGTGGCTGGGGCTCAAGTTCAAGGGCCTGATCATTGACCCGTAATCACACGAAGGATTTGAGGGGCTAAAGATGAAAGTTGCCGTTTTGGGAGCGGGGGCGCTTGGTTCTATATTGGCCGGTCATTTGGCGCGGGCCGGAGAAGACGTAACTTTGATCGCCCGAGGTGACCGGGCCGGATATCTGAAGGAAAACGGGATCACCATAACCGGGGTGGCCGAATTCAACACCCCTTGCCCCATAACGTCGGACCCCAGTGAGTTGCGCGACACCGACGTCTTGATCGTAACGGTTAAGACTCATGACATGGAGGCCGCGATCTCCAGTTTGGCCCACGTCAGATTTTCCAGTGTGATCTCCGTACAGAACGGAGTCCATTTAAATGAACAACTAGCAGGGTTTTTTGGCGCAGCCTGTACAGTTGGTTCATCTGCTTATTTCAGCGGCGAGATGTCGCCGAACGGTGATGTGCGGTTCACCGTTAACGACGGGTTTTTTATCGGAGAGCTGCCCGAGGGAGTATCGGACCGGGTCCAAGACCTGTCGGCGATGCTGCAGAATACCGGCATAAAATCCGAACCGGTCGCCAACATACAGACGTTCCAATGGTCAAAGTTCGCGGCGTGGGGGGCGGCAGCGCCGGTGAGCATCCTGACTCGGCTGGCGACCTACAGATTTTTGTTGGACCGAGACTCCGCATTGATCTTTGCTAGAATCGCGCGTGAAATTGCAGGTATCGCCGACAAAATGGGAATCACTGTGGAAAATAGCGGCCTATTCCCGGTAAAAGCGTGGGTGAGCGGGTCAGAAGAAGAGGCCGTATCGATGTTGCAAGAATTAGGCGCATATCTTGAAGCGAATGCACCCGAGCACCGGGTATCTATCCTGCAAGACCTGGAACGGGGACGGCGGTTGGAGATCGACGAGACGTTGGGATATGCGGTGGCGGAGGCACGCCGGCTCGATGTCCCGGCTCCGACGTTGGAAACGTGCTATGGACTTCTCAGAGGGATTAACCGGAATCTGTAGCCGGAGGACGGCCCCATCTCCGACACGGTCGAGCGCCGATTCTATCGAGCGTCCTCCCCGATTAATCGTGGGGAAGTCTCCCCGATGTATCGGGGGACCTCACCTTGCCCCGGCGCGGGGCCTTGCCTCAATACTGTCATTCTGAGGAGCGCTCCCGACTGGTCGGGAAACAATCTCGTTTTGCGGTGCAGGCGCGTTCGACTAGAGCAATGAGACCCCTCGCTACCCTCGGGGTGACATAAAAATACGGCATCTAGTTCCGTATGCTAGGTGTCCTAAAGGTTATGAGGCAACGCCCCGGCGCGGGGGAAGGTACTGCGTGTTTCCGCCGGTTCGAGGGAGGGAGCTTTCAGCCTTTGGCGGGGAGGTATTTCTGGTACCAGGCCACGGTTTCATCCATGACCTGGGAGAAGGCCGGCTCCGCGTAGACCTCGTAGTGGCCGACGCCCTTGAGAATGACCAGTTTCTTGGGCTCCCCGGCGTTGGCGTATAGCTGCTCCGACTCCTCCGGCGGCACCAGGCGGTCGTCGCTGCTGGTGATGAACAGGATGGGCCTAGGGGATATGTGGCCCACGATCCACTCGGGGTTGAAGCCGATGGTGTCGTCAACGTATTCCACGGGTATGGTCCCCACGGCGGCGGGATTGTTCTTGCGGGCGGCGGCGGCCAGTTCGGCCGACTGACGGTCGGGAAGGAGTATCTCAGCCCTCTCCACCATCTCAGATTTTCCGGTTAGGGCACGCTGCTCCCGGTCGGCCTTGGAACGGTCCAACAGGTCGAACCATTCGTCCATGCGCCGCACGCGGCTCATCCACCGGGCGCCGTGTCCGATGCCGACCACGCTGACGATGCACTTGGCCCGCTCATCGACAGCCCCGACCCAAGAAACGGTGGCCCCGCCATAGCTGGTGCCGTAGATGCCGATGCTATCTTCGTTGACCTCGGGTTGGAGGCCCAAGTAAGTCATGGCGGCCTGCACGTCGGCGACGCGGCTATATGGAACCAGGCGGTTGGGGCTGACGCCCTCGCTGTCGCCCCAGCCTTTGTAGTCGAAGGTCATCACCACGTAGCCCGCTTCGTTCAGGACCCGTGCGTTGTCGGGCAGGTACAGGTCCTTGACCCCGGTGTAGCCGTGGCACAGGAGTACCGCGGAGCGCGTTTCGCCCGCGGCCAGGCCGTCGGGAACATAGACATCGCCGCAAAGTTTGAAGCCCTCGCTGTAGAACTCGATGGCGCGTTTCATCGGTCGTGCTCCTATTCAGATGGATAGAAGGGGGTTACTCATCGACTTGGAGGCCGGCGGTCTGAAAATCGGCTTCGGTCATGCCGGCGAACCGGGCCGGCGAGAAGATCTCGATGGAGGATGGGACCTGCTTGCAGCCGCCCTGAATGTATTGGGTGACAGCTTTGGCGGTGCTGGGGCCCAGGTGAATACCCTTGGTTGTGTGGCCGGTGGCCAGCACCACGCCTTCTTTGCCCGGCACCGGACCGATGATGGGCATGCGGTCGGGGCTGAGCGGCCGGGACCCGGCCAATTGCTGCACCAGTGACGCGTTCTCCAGGTCGGGGAAGACATCGATGGCCCGCTGCATGATCTCCACCCGGGCCGTCTCGGTGGGCACCCGGTCCATGTCCTCGCCCTGGTACAGTTGGTCTTGGTCGTAGTCCCGCCCTCCGGTGCTGCCCACACTCAGAAAACCGTCTAGCCGGCTGATCATGTGGCCGCGTTTGGGGGAACTGATCAACACCTGCAGCGGGTCGCCGCCGTATTGGAGCAAAAGGCGCTCTCCCTTCAATGCTCCCACGGGAATGGGGAAGTCCAGGTCTTTCTGGAAAGCAGGACTCCAGAGACCGGCCGCCACCACCACCGTGCCACACGAGATATCGCCCCCCAGCGTCCGCACGCCGGTGATCCGGTCTCCTTCGGAGATCAGGCCGGTAACCTGGCGGAGGATGGTCTGGGCGCCTTTGCGTTCGGCCCCGGCGGCCAGGGCCAGGTTCAGCCGGTAGCTGTCCAATTGGGCCGACTCGTCCTCATAGACCGCGCCCCGGAGCGACGGGGTCAGCCTCGGTTCCAGTTCGTGAACGTCGGCGGCGGAGATCCAACGCATGGAGACGTGCTCTTGCTGCCAGGACATGAGGTCTTTGATCAGCTCCTCTTCGCTCTCTTCCAAGGCCAATCTCAGAGAGGGGCGCCGCTGGTACAGCAGGTCCATGCCTGTTGCCGCTTCCAATTCCTCGACCAACGAGGGAAACTCGCGGTAGCTTTCCAGTCCGAATTGAAAGGATGGGCCGGGGGTGAACTCGGTGCCCAAGAGGCTGATGAATCCCGTTGCGTGGGCTGAAGAACCGCTGCCGATGGATTCACGCTCGATCAGGGCGACCTTGATGCCCTCTCTCGCCAGGTAATAGGCTATAGAGCAGCCTATGACTCCCGCGCCGACCACGGCGACGTCGACTTTTTCGGCCATGTGAGATGAGACTCCGGGGAGGGGATGGCAGGAATTATGGGAGGGCCGCCCGTAGCTGTCAACAAAGCAAGGGAGCCTGGTGGGCCGGCCGGAAGGTTAGCTGACGGCGGGCGAGGGGATGGGCCCCGCCGATGGGATCCCGGTCAAGTTGGCGCTCAGTTCCCAGAGGGCGGCGGCTTGGGCTTCGTCGTAGCTGCGCGTGGAGGACCGGACGATCTGTTTCTTGTCCAAGTACTTGCCGGAGACTCCTTCCATCTCGGGAGAAGACGCGGCGTAGACCGATGTTAGGGCGCCGGCCTCGACGCTGATTCCCCGTACGCCAAGCAGCAGGTTTAGGAAGCGGCCCAAGAGTCCGTTGTTGCTCATCATATTGGTCGCCACCAGGCCGGGATGCAGGGCATTGGCCGTCACTCCGGTGCCCTCAAGCCGCCGGGCTAGTTCATAAGTGAAGAGCACATTGCACAGCTTGGAGCGGGAGTAGGCCCGAAAACCGGAATACCGGCGGGGCGCATGGATGTCGAACAGGTCTATGCGGGCGTTCTGATGGGTCGTGGAGGCCACGTTAACCACTCGGGCCGGGGCCGAAGCCACCAGAACGTCCAGCAAAAGGTTGGTAAGCAGGAAATAGGCAAGGTGGTTGAGGGCGAAGGTCATCTCGATGCCGTCGGCGCTTTTCTTCCGGCTGATGTGGATCGCTCCAGCGTTGTTCACCAGAACGTCCAACCGCTGGTGCCGTTCCTTGAACTCTTTGGCCAAGCGGCGGACGTTTTCCTGGGAGGAAAGGTCGGCCACCAGGAATTCCACCGCGTGATTGCCGCTTTCTTCCCGGATGTCGATGGCGGTGACGGAGCACCTGGCTTGGTCTCGCCCAACGATGACGACGTTGGCGCCCATGTGGGCCAATTCAAGGGCGGTCACCCGCCCGATGCCCGCCGTCGCTCCCGTCACCAGGCACGTTTTACCTGCCATCAGATCGGAACGGCAAGAATGTCTATTCGCCATCAGGGCCTCCGGAGCCAGCGGATGCTAGCTCACATGTTATCGTCTCCGAAAACGTGCGTTAATACAATGCCGCCGCGAGCGCAGACCGGCCTTGGCATAAATTGATTCCCAGAGTCTCAGGGAGTAATCTGATGCTCGATAAAGTTGGACCCAAGACATGGTCCCAGACATTCGGGCAACCGGAGATTCAAGTTGGAATTTGAACTACAAGCATCGACCGCGCCCGGCAAGCAGATGGTCGAACTGGCTGAGAAGCACGCCGCCGATTTCGCGGCGAGGGCCGCTGAGCACGACCGGGACGCGACCTTCCCCTTCGAGAACATAGAGGCGATGAAAAAGAGCGGTTTCGCCGCTGCGGCGGTGCCCGAGGAGTTCGGGGGAATGGGCGTTTCCTCGATCCATGACTGCGTCGTGGCCGTGAGCCGCTTGGGGCGGGGCGATGGGGCAACCCCGCTGGCTTTCACCATGCACTTGTTCCGGACCCTGCTCACCGTGCGGGCCCTTCGCGACGCCGTTATTACCGGGGACCAGGCACGGCGAAAACGGTCCGAGGACCTGTTGAAGAAGATCGGCGCGGGTGAACTGATCATAGCGGTGGCCAACGCGGAACGAGGGGCCAACATCCGGACCTCCCAGACCCTGGCCACCAAGGTCGATGGAGGTTGGTTTTTCAACGGCGCCAAGGCCTTCGCCACCGGCTCGCCCGCCGCCGATGTTCTGGCCGTCCGCGCCCGTTACGAGAACGAGGCCGGGGAGATGCGTTTGGGGGCCGCCATCGTGCCGGTCACCCGCCCTGGCTTAGAGATCATGAACAATTGGGACGGCATGGGCATGAGGGCCTCAGGCAGCCACGATGTAGTGTTCACCGACTACTTCGTCAAGGACGAAGAGTTCGATGACATCGGCGAGTTCGGGAAATTCAACGCCCCATTCTTGGCGGTGGCCTCCGGGACTTCTCTGGGGCTCTGTTCCACCTTCCTGGGCATCGCCGAGTCGGCCCACCAGATAGCGGTGACCGCGATCAAGGACCGGGACCGTGGCAGGTATCCCATGAATCAGGTAACCGTCGCCGAGAACGAGATAGACTTGGCCGCCACCCGGGCCATACTGAGCCGCGCGGCCCAGGCCTTCGACGATTTTTACCAGACCGGCGCCGGGGCATCTCCCACCGGTGTTCCTTCCAGCGATGTTTCCGTGACAGAGGCATTCCAGCTCATCAAGAACGCCGCCTGCGCCAAGAAGTTCGTGATGGAAACATCCGGGGTGATCGTCGACCGGGCGATCACGTTGTATGGCGGCGGAGCTTACCTGGCCAACAGCACCCTGGCGCGGATGTACCGGGACGTGAGGGCCGGTCCCTTGATGCAACCCTGGGCCCGGAACCAGGCCATCGAATTCATCGGCAAGGTCGCCTTGGGCCTGGACCCCAATCAAGAGTAATCAAACGGACCCAGACGGTCCAGGAGGAACGATGGCAGGTCCCACGATCACCTTTGGCGTCAATCTTTCGGTGGAAAATTATTGGGACGTCCCCGAGTTCGCCCGCCGGGCCGAGGACCTGGGCTACGGCCGGGTGACCATGGGCGAGCACATCATGGACGGCAACCCGCCGCGGCCCACGCTGCTAAATCTGCCGGCCATGGCCGCCGCCGCCGGAGCAACCAGGCACCTCCGGGTGATGACCGGGATCGTGGTCGCGCCCCTTTACCATCCGGTGACGTTGGCCAAACTAGTGGCCAGCGTGGACCAGGTTTCGGGAGGCCGCCTGGACTTCGGGATCGGCATCAGCGGCCAGCGGGGCACCAAGATCGAGTTCGATGCCGTGGGCGTCGATGTCCACACCAGGGGCAAGCGCACCGACGAGATGCTCCAGGTGATGAAACGGCTCTGGACCGAGGAACACGTCTCCCACCACGGCAGGTTCTTCGATTTCGACGACGTTACATTGTTACCTTTTCCGGCGCAGAAACCGTATCCCCCGATCTGGGTCTCGGGCCGCAGCGACGCAGCCATGCGGCGGGCGGGCGTCATGGGCGACGGCTGGTATCCCTACCTGTTCACGGTCCGCCGGATCAAAGCCAGCAACGAGATGGTGCGCCAGTTCGCCGCCGAGGCCGGGCGCGACTTAACCGGATTCCATTGGGGCCTTAACCAGCCAACCGCCATCTCCGACGATGCCTCGCAGGCCATGGCCCTGGCGGTTTCCAACGTCGGCGAACGGTACGTCACCCCGGAGCGCAGCGCCGAGAGCATCGCCCAGGCGCTGTGTATCGCGGGTACCCCCGAAGACTGCATCAAGGCCATCGAGGACCGTATCTCCGCCGGAGTGGAGCACATCAACCTGGGTTTCCTGGCCTCAGAACCGGACGATTTCTACCGCCAGATGGAGATGTTCGCCTCCCAAGTGATGCCCCATTTCCAGGGTTAACAATCCCCCGATCAACCATTCCAGGATAGGAGCAGTATCATGCCGGACCCCTTCTGCATCAAGATTGAAAGCAATATCGCCGTCGCCATGAGAGACGGCGTTACCCTCTATGCCGACATCTACCGGCCCGACGGCGATGGGCCCTACCCAACCATCCTGCAGCGGACGCCCTACGACAAGACGGCCAATCTTACCCACACCATGCTGGACCCCATCAGGGCGGCCAAGGCCGGGTTCGCGGTGGTGATTCAAGACACCCGCGGGCGGCACGCGTCCGAGGGCGAGTTCTACGCCTTCCGGGACGACATCAACGACGGTTTCGACACTGTGGAGTGGGCCGCCGCCCAACCCTGGTCCAACGGCAAAGTGGGGATGTACGGAGCATCTTACGTGGGGG
>JADFNR010000051.1 GCA_022563275.1 Chloroflexota bacterium
CGAGGCAATCGGGTTTAACTGGGGGTTGGCGAAAAACGGCCCGCCGGCGTTGGAGAGGTATCGGTCATTCTGCTACACCACGGTGAAAAAAGAGCCCTATTTAGGACCACTCCACCGGCCCATAACGTTCATGACCCGATCGAGGAGCTGGACACGGCCGTCTGACCCCTTGCTGCGAAAGCGGCAAAAACCCCCGGCAGATACTGCCGGGGGCTCATGTTGCTCGGTTTTAGACCGACGGCCTACCGATGTTTGGTGTACTCGAATCCAGTCGCGGTCCGGACGTCGCTGTAGTCGGCCGGGTCGAAATCTGGGTCCAGGCGCACGCCGATCGGCCAGACGCCGTCGTGGACGTATATCGAGGATGCCATTGCGTTATCCCACATCCAGTTATAGAACTCCAGTTCCCCTGCCTGAATCTTCAACGGGTCAGTCTGCGTCGACGCCCGGCCGAAGATCTCATCTATGATCGGGTGGTGTGTCCCGTAGCTATAGGTCGACGTTATCGGGTAATTGGAGGCCCCGATGAGGGGGGTCAGGCGTACGCCCACCGTGAGGCAGGTGATGCCCTGGTATTTCCGGGTGATCAACGAAGGCCGGATGGTGGCGTAAGGGATGTTCTGAATCCTGACCGAGATACCGATGGTTTCCCAGTACTGGGCAAGCGATTGACAGGTTTCTACCTCGGCGGGTGCTCCCCGGATGGCCGGAGTCAACGTGATGGTGAATCCATCTGGATAACCCGCTTCGGCCAACATCTGCTTGGCCAGCTCCGGGTTGTACTCGTAGACCCAATCTGGGTTGGCCCTGGCCTCGTGGCCCATCCAGTCCCTGAGGTACTGGGGCCGCCCGAACCCTAACAGAAGCGTGTCGACGATGGTCTGGCGGTCGATGGCGATGTTCATCGCCTTCCGGACCATGAGGGCGTCCTGCCACTCTTTAGAATTGGTGTCCAGATCTGCAGACACCCAAGCCTGGCTAGGATCGTAGAACTCGTATTCGTTGCCGTCTCTGTCCAAGCCGTAGGTCTGACCGTACCAGTTTATCCCGGCCTGACCGGCGTTGGGTACGCCTTTGAGGACCGCGCCTTCCACGGTTTCAATCGTGATGATGGAGTCGAAGTCCATGGCGAAGTTGTCCAGGTTTCCGGTCTGGAATCCGGCGACCCTGGCCGACTCCTCCGGGATGGTCCAGAAGACCAACTCCTCGAAGAAAGGAGTCTGGCGCCAGTGGTCTTCCACCGCGCTGAACTTCCAGAACTGGCCGCTGGCATGGTCCACGATCTCCCAGGGACCGGTGGAGGCGATGTCTACGCTCGCCTTATCGATTCCAAGCTCTTCTGACTGCTTCTTGCTGACGATCCAGGTGCTGACGCCGCCGCCGTTGCGCAGGAACTCAAATACCCGCGCGGGCACCCATGGCTCGCCGGTGAAGACCTCAAAAGTGAGCTCGTCGATTATAGTGGTGGATGCGCCGATATCCGCGTTACCGTCGAAGCCGAAATACTGTCCGATGAACCCGGCCCTGGCGAGGAGGGCGCCTTCATACCACTGTTCGTAGGTATAGACGACGTCTTCGGTGGTCACTGTTCCATAACCCTTGTGAAACTGCACGCCAGGCTGGAGCTTCCAGGTCCAGGTTAAGAAGTCTGCGGAGATATCCCAAGACCTGGCCACCATGGGGTTGGGCAAGAGGTCCTCTCTAATGGTTACCAGCCCTTCCCCTATGGAACTGCTGAGGAATTGGATCCTGGGGCTCGAGGCTTGGCTCGGATGTCCCTGGAAGATGCCGGTCTCCCGCTGACCGATGTTGATGGTGCCGGACGGCTTAACCATCGCGGACGGCGCTTCCGTGGCTTGGGCCATCGCCGTGGGAACTGGCGTGGCTGCGGGTCCACCGCCGGTGGATGGAGCCGTTGTCGCCTGGGGCCCCGCCGTGGGCGAAGGTGCACCGCTCGGAGTTGCGGTCGCGGAGGACCCGCAGGCGAACAGCAAAGCCACGAATAATAGCACGATTGCCTTGGGCAAGTGTTTCATGATCTGTGGGCCGTTTCTTGACTTTGGCATGGTACCTTCTCCCTACCTACGTGTTACGACTAGATATCTGATCATTTAAGCGAGTAATTTCCATCATCAGGTTAAATATCTACGTTTAATACCGATGAATTAAAGATTAAAGGATGCAGATTGTCAATACAGCTATAGTGATATAACATGATAATTAGAATCAAACATTAAGGTGGGTGTAGATATAAAAATACCCAGCAAAAGCCGTGTTTAGGCGCTGCAATCCAAGATGGAGAAAGGCCACCGGGGCGCCAGGCTTAGAGCGGTTTGGCGAAGGATAGCTCGTGGGAGTCGGGGTCTTCGATGTGGAAGTAGCGCTCACCCCATGACGCGTCAGCCGGTTCGGTTGAGGGGCTAAGGCCGGCTTGGACCAGACGCCGGTGGAGCGCGTCTACATCGTCAACATGGAAGATCAGGCGTCCCCACCGGGTCCGGATGTCCTGGGTTTTCCTCTCCGAGTCCAATATGAGGTTGAGGTAGCCTTCCCCCACCCTGAAGCTGCTGAAAGATGCTGAGGCGCCCCCGTACAGGATCTCCAGACCAACCTTGTCGCGGTAGAAATCCACGGACCGGGCCATGTCGGCCACGGCCAGGGTTACGGCGTTGATGGACCGAACGTTCAACTTGACCAGCCCTGTTTACACGGTCAGATTTCGAGCGAATTCCTTCGGTGGCGGTTGGGTGCGTCGGCTAGCCGCGCCGGCGGCCACGTCCGGGCAGACCTGGAAACGCCCGCTCTTCCAAGACCCAGTCCAGCCTATGTTTGAGGGCGACCACCTCTTCCGGAGGCAATAGCGTCACCAGCTCTTCGAGCAGACTGGGATAGGAATCAACGGGCGAATCCAATTGTTCCCGGAGTTTGGTCAGCGATTTAAGCAAAGGCGCCGGTATCGGTTCGCCACAGAAGTCCCAGATCACCGTCCGGACCTTCATGTCCGAGTGGAAGGTCAGCCCGTGGTCGATACTCCAGATCTTGCCGCCATTCCCCATCAATAGATGATTGGCCTTTCGGTCGGTGCTGTTGGCGACCAAGTCGAAACAGGCGATGACCCTCAATTGGTCGGCCCACCCGTCCTGCAACGTGTAGTAATTTTGCTTGGGGTCGTGGTCGACGAACTGCTGCACCGAGCCGATCCCGTAGGGACCATCCCGGATGATGGTGAATGGGACGATTCCCCAGCCCAGTATCTCGCTCAACAGATAGGCGGCATACTCCCGTTTATAGAGGGTGCCGCTGGGAAAGTCCCAAAGGGGGGCTTCTCCGTCCCGAGGTTTATAGATGGCCAGGCTCTCGCTGCCTTCCATCTCTATCTTGACCACGAACGTGTAATTGGAACCCAGAGGCGCCAATTCATAAGAGACTATCTCGCCGTGGCGGATAATATCTGTGGCGGTCGGCTTGGAATTCAACTCGGAATTCAACTCGGAATTCAATTCAGGATTCAACTTGATAGTCAAAAGGTCAATCCCGCCGCGTTGGCGTCGTGGTTTAACCCGCCTCCAAGACGGTATGCCCGTTGGCTCTGGGACAGACGTGACCATCCGGGTTGATCGGTTGTCCGCAGAGGAAACACGTCGGCCGGCCGGCCGCGCAGATCTTTAAAGCCTCTTCTCCCAGGGCGCCTGCCTGAATGGTGGTGATCCAGAAGCCCACCGATTCGGTTTCGGCTGCCTCATCGCTGGGGCGACTCTCCTCTTCCGCCCGTTCTTCAGACTCGCGTTCATGGGCCTGAAGGTAGAAGGCGTTGCTGTCTTGATCGTAGCTAAGGAGCATCTGACCGGCTTTGAAGTCGACGGTCAGCTCGCCCCCGGACCAAGCTTCCTCCCGGAGATCGCTTTCCTTGTCTCGTTGCTCCTGGGAAAGGTGGCCCACCATGTCTCGTAGGTACACGCCAAGTTGGAAGAGTTGCTCCTTCTCCATCCAGATAGAGCAGGAGGCCGCGCCCGAACGGGCGTCCAAGCGAAACGTCCGGAGGCCGGGCTCGCCAAAGGTTAGGACCTCAATATCGGCAACTGCGCCCAGGGGGTATTTGACCTTGTTCGATTCCATTATCGTTATCATAGACGCCGTCGATTCTCCGTGGCAAGGGTGACATACCGGTGCAATCCACAGTTACGGCGCTAATCCCCGGCTGCCTGGGATTTTGCCCGAGCGGTCGGCGGGGAGTGTAGCCTGGAGTTTGTATGTATAATCCACCCATTAAGCGGCAAAGGCCCTTAAATAGTTAAACGTTCGAGGAGGATCGCTGATGGCAGACGGACTGAAGATGGAGCAGGTCCAGGCCGCCATGAAGGCCATGATGGACAAGGCCATGGAAAAGCCCAACGAGCCCATAGCAATGGCCATAGTAGATGCGGCCGGCAATTTGGAAGCCTACGCCAAGATGGACAACCTGAGGATATTCAGCCGCCGGCACGCGCAGAGGAAGGCTTACACGTCGGCGGTGATGGGGATGGATTCGGGGGCCCATGCCGAGCGGCTGCACGGTGGAGGCAGGAACATTGCCGACTTGGGCGACCCGATGATGACCCACGGGCAAGGCGGCCTAGTGATAATGAAGGACGGCGTTATTCTGGGCGGCATCGGCGTCGGCGGCTACCCCAGCGGCCAGGCCGATGAAGATATATCCCGGGTTGGCCTGGATGCAATGAAGCTTTAGGGCAAACACGCGGCGGCCGGCTTCATTGGGGAAATAGATTAGAACGCCCCGGCGGATACGCCGGGGCGTTCGCTTTTCCCTGGGCTTTATGACTGGGGGTTGTAGTTAACACGGCAGTTGTTACCTTGGAAGGAGAACATACGCCGAGGAGGTCAGCTAATGCTCAAAGCGCTGATCGTCGAGGACGAGGAAGATATCAAGCAATTATTGCTTGAGGTGTTGGAAGACAAAGGCTACCAGGTCTCGGTGGCCGGAAATGGCGAAATCGCATTGCAGCGCATCGGCGAAGAGATGCCCGATATAATTTTCGCGGATGTGTTTATGCCTGTGATGGATGGCCTTGATCTTATCTCAAGACTAAAGGAAAACCCAGATACATCCGGGATTCCCGTGGTGATCGTTACGGTCATGAACGCCCGCGACACGGAAAAGAAGGCAAAGGAGTTGGGCGTTGAGCATTACCTGAACAAACCCTGGGAATCGGCTGAGTTGGACCTGGTGCTTGAGCGGGTCAATAAGCTAAACGGCCGCGGCCGGTAACAACCCGCAGTCACCGGGAGCTAGCTAACCGCCGTCCGGGGCCGGTACTGGAGAGCCTCGGCCAGATGGGCGATGTTGATGCCCTCCGATCCTTCCAAGTCCGCGATGGTCCGGGACACCTTCAGTATGCGGTGGAAGGCCCTGGCCGACAGGTTAAGCCGCTGGGTAGCGGTCTGCAGGAGGCCCTTGGCGCCCTCGTCCAGTTGGCAGAACTTCCAGACCTCGGCCGGTCCCATCTCGGAATTACAGAAAAAGCCGCACTCCTTGAATCGCTTCCCTTGAATCGCCCTTGCCTGCTCCACCCTCAACCTGGGCCGACTGGAGTCTTCCGCCTGTTGGTCCTCAACCAGTTTCTCGTACTCCACCGGCGGCACTTCCACGAATACATCGACCCGGTCAAGCAGAGGGCCGCTGATGCGCTTCTGATAGCGGGCCACGGTGGAAGGCGAACAGGTACATTCCTTGGTGGGATGGGTATGGTAACCGCAGGGACATGGGTTCATGGCAGCCACCAGCATGAAGCTGGCCGGATAAGTGATGCTGCCGCTGACCCGGCTGATGGTCACAACCTTGTCCTCTAGCGGCTGGCGCAGCGACTCAAGGGCCGTGTGACTGAACTCGGGCAATTCGTCCAAGAACAGCACACCCCGGTGGCTCATGGTGATCTCACCGGGCCGGAGCGTTCGGCCTCCGCCAACCAGTCCCGCATTTGAGATGGTGTAGTGGGGCGACCGGAAAGGCCGCTGTAACACCAAGGGGTTGCCGGCGGGCAGGGCGCCGTTGACGCTGTAGATCTTGGTCACTTCCAGTGCCTCTTGCTGGGCCATGCGGGGCAGGATCGATGGCAGGCACCGGGCGAGAAGGGTTTTTCCGCTGCCCGGAGGACCGTTGAATATCAAGTTGTGGAACCCCGCGGCGGCGACTTCCAGGGCCCGCTTGGCGTGCTCTTGGCCCCTAACGTTGGACAGGTCCATCTCGTAATGGACGGTGGTGTCGTCAACGGTTTGCCAGACATCGTCGTCCAGCGGCTGGATCTCGCTCTCGCACCGCAGATGCTCTATCAGGTGCCTCAAACTGGAGACTGGGTAGACTTTGATGTCCTCCACCAAGGATGCCTCATCGGCGTCGATTGTGGGAACAAAGACCGAGGTATAGCCTTGGTCACGCGCCACCGACACCATGGCCAAGATGCCCTTGGTGTGGCGCAGGGCCCCTTCCAGCGAAAGTTCTCCCAGGAAGACGGCTCTGTCAGGCACCGAGTCGATCTGCCCCGAACTCAGCAACATGCAAACGGCGATCGGGAGGTCGTAGGCCGGGCCTTCCTTCTTCAGGTCGGCTGGCGCCAGGTTCACGGTGATCCGGCGGAGGGGAAACTCGCAGCCGCTGTTGCGCAGGGCGGCGCGCACCCGTTCTTTGGCTTCTTGGACTGCGGCGTCTGGGAGACCGACGATGTTGAAGACAGGCAGGCCAGGGGAGATATCCACTTCCACTTGGACCACGAATCCGTCGAGTCCAACGACCGCACAGGTCTGAGCGTTGGCTAGCACGGCAGCCGCTCCTTTGGCTCCGGCCAAGGGGAAGATTGGGGAACTTCTGGTGGTCTAACGGGCCGGTTGCCGAGGTAACTCTAAGGGAGGACGGATGCCCGCGCTACGGGCTGCTGACAGTTAGCCGGTGTCGCTTGCTCACACAACTGCCGGGGGAAAGGGGCGGCTGGGGATCTCGCGGCGCAGCGCCGGGGCGATGTCTGTCTGGAACAACTCCAGCGTTGCACGGTGCTGCTCAGGGGTCAGGCCGGCCCCGTCGGCGTTTAAGGCGAGCACCTCGTGCCCCAACTGCTCGTGATACCGGAGCACCTTGTCAATGATCTGTTGCGGGCTGCCGATCAATGCCGAACTGCGCTCGATGGCATCCTCCAGCGAGTGAAACACCGGCGGAACACCCTGCCTCTTAAACGCCGCCTGCCTGGCCTCAAAGACTGGGCGGTACGTGGAGATGGCGTCCTGTGATTTGTTGGCGGCATAGTATCCGGCTGTGCCCGCTCCAACCAACGCGTCCCCCGGGTCGCGGCCGTGGTGTTCCCAGCGTTCCCGGTAGTAGCGGACCAGTTTGGCGTAAGGCTCAATGGGATTGGTGACGTTCGCCGAGAATAGCGGGTCTCCCCACTTGGCGGCCAGGTCCACCGACGCCTCGCTGGTGGCGCTGCCGTGCCAAACGCGGATCGGTTGCTGCAACGGGCGGGGCCAGGTTTCTGCTTCATCCAACGACGGGCGGAACTGGCCGGACCAGGTCACCTTGTCCTCCCGCCACAACCGGCGGAATAGCTCGTAGCCCTCGCGGTTGCGCTCCCATTGGTCCGCTTCGGTGACATGGAATAGCTGGGCCTGGGCGGCCCCGTTTCCCTTGCCGATCATCAGGTCCAGCCGGCCCCCGCTGAGGTGGTCGAGCGTGGAGTAGTCCTCGAACGCCCGTACCGGGTCCAGCAGGCTCAATGTGGTCACCGTGGTGAATAATCTGATCGTAGACGTCCGTGCCGCGATGTGACCCAGGATGACCGGCGGCGACGAAGAGAGGAAAGGCCGCTCATGCCGCTCTCCGACGCCGTACCCGTCGAAGCCCAACTCCTCCGCGAGGACCGCTTTGTCCACCACCGCTCGCAAACGTTCCGTGGTGGAGGGCTGGATTCCGGTGACGGGGTCCGGGGCGTACGGGATGAGGGTCATGGCCAGGAACTTCATGCGGGGCCTCCCCTAGATCTTGGTCGAATATTATCCAACGCTGGTTACGGTGCGGCCGGACTATCTGGAATCGGCGAAGCGAAGAACCTAAGGCTAGGTGACCGGTAACATAAAATCAAGGAAAGATCATGCGTGCACCGTACACCGCTTTTGTGAACGGTGTTGGAAACAATCGGGATGACACCGGCGGTTGGATAGCCGGAGATTCGTAGCTTGGATTTCCCAATACCTTGGAAGGGTCAGGGGGTCGGACACTGCGGCAAGTTATGTACCCAGCAGTAACGGCGGGCCCGACACAAAATCTACTTCATTACGGTACGTCTGATGGGGTCCGTCTTACATTTTGCGATGCGTAGGTTCCCGTTCAGATTTCAGTGAATCTCGCGCGATGTCATGACGCGAAAAGAGGGTGGCGTTATGCCACCCTCTTACGTTGATACTGAGGCGTCTGCCGCGGTATGACTTTATCGTTGGCGACCCAGGTCGGGGCCGCCTTGGCCGCTGGAGGCGCCCCGGTCCTGGCCGCCTTGGCCGTTGGAGCCGCCCCGGTCTTGGCCGCCTTGGCCGCTGGAGCTACCCCGGTCCGGGCCGCCTTGTCTACCCAGGATGGTTGGCGGTCCCGCATTAGCCCTAGCGTCCGCCGCTTTAGTCCTAGCTTCAGTCGCTCTAGCCTTCGCCTGGGCACGGCCATTATTGGCCCTTTCTAGACCGCTCAACATGCCAGCGACGGCTTGAGGAGGCAATTTCTTGTTCTGGCTCGCCCGCTCGATGATCTTTGCATGTTTGGCGGCATGGGCTTCCAGTTTTGCCGCCAGATCAGCAACACGCTGGGCCCGGCGGTCTGCTACATCAGAGGGCACCTGTCCGGGATCGCTGGTCAGGTCTTCAAGGAACCCCTCCAGGCGCTGGCGCACTTCCTGGGCCCGGACAAGGCCTCTGATCACAGGGGGGCCGTCTTCTTCATCGCCGTCATCGTCACCGCCCCTTCCTTGGAAGGCGGTCACGAGGTCTCCTACTTCGGGCGGTTGGCCCTTGGAAACGAGCCGCACCACTTTTGTGGAGCCATCGGGGCGCATGATGCTCATGGTCCGGACACCGTTCTCATCCGTTGTGATGCTCACCACCGCCCCGAAGATGGGCGCTTTCGGGGTGGGTCTGACTATGACCTGCCGGGCTATCGTGACCAGTTCACCCGAACCCGGGTCCACGAACTCTACTAGTACCGCCACCCGGTCCCCGTCCTCGGGGATCCCCGCGGGCCGGCCCGGTCTCCGGGTAATGGACTCAAGATCTACAGCGAGAAACTGTATCTCGTCACCTTTTTTCGTTGTGACGATAAACGTTCCCGCACCAGTGACCGCGCCGGTCACGGCGGTGAAAATACCAACGTACCCTTTGCGGGTCCCTGCCACTTTCACGTTTTGAACATCACCCTCGGACCCCACGACTTCCAGTTTCCCTTTCACCGGCTGAAGCGTGAAGTTTGCCGAGGCTTCCTCGGTGTCTGAAACCACAACCCCAACGTCCTCGCTTTCGTACTCATCAGCAGACGCTACGATTATCTGCTCCCCTACGGGCACGTCATCAATGGTGTATTCGCCGAAGGGATCGGTATTCGCTGAGAGGACTGGGTCTGAATCTTCTACTTCCACCAACGCGCCTTCGATCGGAACTCCGTTCGTTGCGTCCAATACTTCGCCGCTGACTGAGTCCAAGACTGGGTCGGTCTCTTCCGCCGAAACAAGTCCGGCGGTTAGCATCAGGCCTGCGATCAGCAGCATGATTATTCCGATTTTTATCTTCACGGTCCTGCCTCCCGGGAATGGTCTTGCTCTTATAACAACCCGCAGCGGCGCGAAGTTAGCACTTGCAAAAAACCCCGTGGGAAAACCCATGGGAAAACTCATGGGATGTAGAACACCGCTACGGTCTGGAACCGGACGCTCCCATCGATGTCGGTGGCCAACACTTCGATGAAGTTCCCTCCCTCCTCCAGGGTGACAGTGGTGGAGAAGATTCCCAGGCTGTTGATGTCTACCGGAATCCCATTCACTCCCACCACCGCTTCTGGCCTGGTGCCGCCGGTAACCGGTATGTCTGGGTCCGACACCACCAGTCCATCTGGAGGATAAAACAAGGTGAACGGCAGCCCTGCCGCGGTGGATATAAAGAAGACCACCGCCTCTTGAAATGCGGTCTCACCGGATAGGTTCGTAGCTACCACTTCGATCAGATTGACCCCCATTTCTAGGTCGAGGTCGAGTTGGAAGCTCCCATCCGCGGAGACTTCCACGGGGATCCCGTTGACGGCTACGGCCGCATCGACGCTGGTTATGCCCATAACCCTGATGGCATCGACCTCGACACCGGCGCCATCTTCGGGGGCGATCAACTCCAATGTGGGGGGTAAACCGGGGGATGCCGTGGGTTCCGTTGTGGGGTCAGGAATCGAACCCAGGGTTGGCGGCGGCGTTGGAACAGGAGTTGATACCTGAGTTGGGGGGACTGTCTGGGTGGCTGAAACGGTCGGGTCCGGTCCTGCCGTCGGTGGTATTACCGGGCTCGCACTCGGACTCTCTCCGCCGCACGCAGCCAGGACCAACATTAAGATCAGGATAACTCCTATCATAGACACGCCCGGCAGAGAGCGGGCGGCTGGTTTGCGTTCCAAGAAGATTCCTCCGTTGAATGTTGATGTGGACTTGCCGGTCAATTCGATCGCCTCGGCCTTTTTAATCACTGGAACCGGAATACCCCGCCGCTTCCAGGGCGGAGTCCACTCTTTCCCGTGCGAGTTGAATCGCCTTGAGGGCGTTATCGAGGTCTGGGCGGGCTGCCGCGGGCACTTCTTCAAGAGCTTTCTCCAAAGAGCCTCCAGCGGTCCCTTGCTCACTCATTGATTTTTGCAGCGCCGTCACGAAGCCCACATCTACCTCCCCGGCCACGCGTCCAGCCAGCTTGTTCTCGACCACGATATTAAGAGCCGCTAAGTGACCCTCCATCCGTGCCAACGCATCCGATAGGGCATCGAGGTCAGCCTGCTGCTGGGCCGCGATCTTCTTAACTTCTTCCACCCTTTTCTTAACAAGGCTGGTGTACATCTCAACTTTGGCCTCGGGAGACCGGGCAAACCAAAGCTGCACCGACTCCCGGAACTCTTTGACCGGGTACAGCACGTCCCCTGGCACTGCGTTCGCCGCAGCGGTATCGGTTCCCAGGCCACCAAGCGCCAACACTAGCACCAACGATGCAGCCACGAAAGCCCATCTGGGAAAGAGCGCCAATCTGGGCAGCAGTGAAGGGATGCGCCAATCCCATTGTTTTGGTTGGCGCCGGCGGTCCCACTCGGCTAACACCCGGCCTCTGATACGGGTCCGGGCTGCAATGGGCATGTCTCCGGTTAGACCTGTTCGGACTGAGAGGGCGTTGCGCAAGACCGGCTCTAACTCCGCGGCCTCTTCCGGGTACCGCTCCAGGCATTCTTCCAGCGACCGGCCATTCCGCAGCAGTTCTAGGCACTCTTGAACGATGTCTTGTGTACTAATTTCCATGGCTAACCGCCTCTTGCTGACCCCAGACTCTGCGCAGGGCCCTCAGTGCGCTGAATTGCAGAAACTTCACCGCGCCTTCCTTGCGTTTCATAACCTTGGCCACCTCCGCGATGGAAAGGTCGGCGGCGAATCGAAGGTTGAGCACCTGTTGTTGCAGGTCGGTGAGGTCCCCCAAGGCCTGGACCACCTCTCCGAACCCGACATGGCCGAGGACTTCTTCCTCGGGACCATCGTAAGCGGCCATCGACTCCATCAAGACTGTCTCTTTGCGCCGTGCCCTCTTCTTCAGGTGATTGACCGCCTGGTTGTGGGCGATACGAAACAGCCAGGCGATAAGCGGGGTCCCCCTTGGTCTGTACGAGGGCAGGGATTTCATCGCTTGTATGAAGACCTCTGCCGTGATGTCCTCTGCGTCGGCGGGTTCGCCCAGCCGGCCCATCAGGTAGCGGTAGACTCGCTCCACGTTCGCTTCATATAGTTGTGCGAAGGCGTCACGGTCTCCCCTTTGGGCGGAGAGGATCAGCGCTTCTTCATTGGGATTTTCTTCCGACACAGGCGGGGCTCTCGTCCAGCTTTCTAGCTGCTTGATATAACAACTTGGGACAAAAAAGGATAGCAGCAGTTTAAGAACTGCTAAAGGCGGCAACACCCAACACAGCTTATCTGGCCGATGTCGAAGATAGCGCTGCGAGGCTCGCGAAAATAGCGGGGGCCCGCCGTGCTACGGGCTGCTGACAGTTATCTGATGGAGGTCTGTGGCGGCGCTGGTGGGGCCTTCGTAGTGTTTCTGCGCGTCGTCGAGGAGGGGTTGGGGGTTGGCGTCAAACTCAGAGTCAATATGGGTTAGGATCAGTTCGGCGACCCCTGCCTCAGCGGCGGCCCGGCCTGCGTCGCCGGCGGTCGAGTGGCCGTGGGCGTCTGCGTACTCGCTTTCCCCGTCCGTCCGGAACGCTTCGTGTATCAGCAGCCGTGCGCCCTGGGACGCCTTGACCAACTCCGGGCTGAAGCGTGTGTCCCCCGAGAAAACCACCGACATACCCCCGGAGTCCACCCGCCAGCCCACTGCGCCGGCGATGTGGTCGGCGGGGAAACAGGAAGCAGTGGTGGTGGGCCCTAGGCTGATCTCCTGACCCGGCTTCACGACGTGCCAGCGTAAAACCTGACGCCCGTCGGAGTTCTTGGCCCCCTCCCCGTCTACCTCGGAGACGTTCAGGTGGTTGGCGGTGCACATCTTCTGCGCCCACTCCAGTGATTCCTCGGTGAGGTAGACGTCCAATGGCGGGGCGTCCTGCCTTGCCAGAGCCCGGACGAACTGGACGAACAACAGGCCCGACATGTGGTCGGGGTGGTGGTGGGAGAGCAACACCGTGTCGAAACTCTCCACGGGAATGCCCAATATTGATCCGCCGCGGGCCACCGAGTTGCCGGAACTGGTGTCGATCAGGAGCCGGGTGCCGTCGTCACAGTCATAGACCATGGCGGTATGGGCACGGTTGGTCGAGGTGCCGGACCCCGTGCCAAGAAAGCTGATCTTCATTTCGGGCATCTGATCGTCTCCGGAAAACTTGAAGGCTGAAACAGCCTTTATTAAGCTACTGGTGGTCCTGGGGGTGGGCCTGCTCCCGGAGCAAACTCAGCGATTTTAGCACCGGGGTGTCGGTGAAGCTGAATAAGACCGCGGGCTCGGTGGACGAGGCATTAACGTGCTCGTGGTAGGTCCAACCGGGCACGCAGAACACGTCCTTGGGCTCCCAGTCCATCTTCTTGCCGTGGACCACCGAATGGCCCTGGCCCCGCACCACGTGATAGATGGTGCCATTGGTGTGCCGGTGGGCCTTGGTTGACTCGCCGGGCCTTAGCATCTGAACGTGGCAGGCGATGGTCGGCATCACCGGTCCGCCGGTGTTGGGGTTAGTGTACTCCATGATCACGCCGTCGAAGGGGCTGCCGTCCACGTTGGGGGCCAGCCGCTGCAGCGCGGCCCAGGTCTGGTCCCAGGGATAGCGCATCAAGGGCGAATAGCTCTCTGAAGGTCTATCCTCCCAAGTGGGGCGCAAGGTGCCCACGCCGTATTTGGCCGTGGAAGAATCGATGGGCTCAGTCACCGGTTGCACGTCCTCTGGATAGGGCTCGAAAAAGACCGCCTCCAGCAGGTGGACCAACGGTATGTCCAGGCCGTCCAACCAGATGATTGGCTTGCCTGAGTCGTTGCCGTGGTCGTGCCAGGTCCAATTGGGGGTCAGTATCAGGTCGCCGGGGGACATGGGGATGCGGTCCCCGTTGACCGTGGTGTACCCGCCGTCGCTATTGATGATGAAACGCAGGGCTGAAGGCGTGTGCCGGTGGGCCCTGGCGGCTTCCCCCGGCATCACGATCTGCAGGCCCGAGAACAGGCTGTTGGTGGTGGCGATCCGGTCCTTGATGCCGGGGTTAAGGAGCATCAACACCCGCCGCTCGGCGTCTGCGGTACCGATCAATTCCCCGGCGCGCAGGGCTTTGGGCTCCAGGTCCTTCCAGCGCCAGATGTAGGGTACGGCTTTGCTGGTGGGCTCGCTGATCAGGGCTGTTTCCTGTACCTGCCACAAAGGGGCCAGACTGAAGTCCTCCAGTTCACGGTAAAACTCGTCCAGGACTTCCGGGGTTGCCGCGGCGCTGGATTTTGAAAGCATTGCTCTGCTCCCTGGGATGATTAGCTCGATTGGAGGGGCTCTGGGTTTCCAGTGGGTCTGGAGAATCGTAATAACGGCCCAGAGCTATGTCAATGTCATTTTCGTCTTTATTCGGGGATGTGCCGCCATCAAGCGCCGGTGCGGTTCTTCTCCCACTCGGCTAGGCGGGCTTCCAGGGAGTGCTGGCGAAGGGCCATAGTCAGGTCGCCCCGGGTGCGCTCCAACACGCCCCGCATTGCGTCGGTGTTGTGCCTAAGGCCGCTGGTTACACCCTCGGGAAAGTCGATGGTCACGAGAACGCCGTACATCTCGTCCATGATGTCCATGAACTCTTGGCAGCCGTCCACGGCGTCGCGGCGCAGGGAGTCGAGGATGTACCGGCGCAGTTCTCCGATGACCTCCGCCATGCCGTTGATATAGGCCGCCGCGTCCACTTTCAGGTCGCTGATGGTAGGGATATCGGCTCCGGAGATGACCGCCAGGGTTACGTTGGCTTCAGTGAACTCTTTCCGGGCGTCATTCATGAACCCCGCATTGAATATCTGCGGGCTGCTTTTCTCGATGTGGTCGGCTTCCCGCAGCCTGGCGTCCCCCTTGCCGATCAACTCCCGGGCATCATCGAAGTCGCCGCGGTGCACGGCCCGGATGGCGTTGGCGGAGAACCGGATCACCTCCCTGGAGACCGACAAGGCTAGTTCCCGGTCGAGGTTCCGTTCGGTGAGTTCTTCGATGACGGCGGTCCCGATCAAGGATAGGTCCGCGCTATAACGCGATGGCATTAGATTCGTCTCCCGGCGTCCTTCATTAGATCCGCCCGCCCGCCTCTTCGATGATTTTTACCAATCTGGCGGCGGCGGCCTCCGGTTCGGTTGCGGACCCCACGGCGGCGGTGACGCAGATGGCGTCGGCGCCGGCCTCGATCACCGGTGCGGCGTTCCCGGCGTTGATGCCGCCGATGGCTACCAAGGGAGTTTTGGCGGCGTCCCGGGCCAGACGCAACCGTTCGATGCCCTGGGGAGGGCGGCCGACGCCCTTGGTGTCGGTGTGGTAGATGGGGCCAAAAGCCACGTGATCGGCGCCCATCCCCTCGGATTCCACCAGTTCTTCGATCTCATGGTTGGACCGGCCCACCACCTGGTGAGGAGCCAGCACCTGCCGGGCCTGGTCCACGGGCAGGTCGGTCTGGCCCACGTGCAGTCCCGCCGAGCCAACGATGGCGGCGATGTCGGCGTGGTCGTTGAGGATCAGGGAAGCCCCGGACTCCGCGCAGAGCTTCTGCAGGCTGCGGGCCAGAGGCAGGGAGTCGCCCTTGTCACGGAGCTTGTCCCTGAGCTGCAACATCCGGGCCCCGCCCCGGATGGCTGACTGGGCAACGGCAAGGGGGTCCCGGCCGCCGGTGACCTGAGGGTCGATTATCACGTAGAGTCCCCGCACCAGGTCCGCCTTCTCCCCGCGGACCGTCGCCCCAAGTTGGCCGGTGAGGTCATCCAGGATGCGGCTCACCCCCGCCACCGTTTCCCAGCCCAGGGGGTTGGCGCTGGACGATTCATCAAGGAGGGAAAGCAGGTCCACGGCGACGGTGACCAGTTCCAGCGTCTGTTGGGCCGTGGTGGGCGGGCCGTCGTCGGCCTCGGCCATCGCGGACGCCGCGGGCATGGAAGCGACCATCTCCCGCAGACTCTGCAGGGCCGGCGCGGGCGATCCGGCCGGTGGGACGAAGCGGGACGCGGCTTCGATGCAGTGGAAGATAACCTGGTAGTGGCTTTGGCTGGGGCCACGGTTGCCGGTCACAGGTCCAAGCCCTTGGGGGTCTCTCCGGAGCGGGCGGCGTCGATGTTGTCCCGGACCGATTGGGGCATGTCCATGCCGTATTTAGTGAAGGCGGCTTCAACGCCGCGGCCGATGTTCCGTGGGTCGCTGTAGTAACCGGGTGACCGATGCTCGCTGCCCGGCGCGAAGCTTTCGTGGACCGAGCTTACGGTCTTGCCCGTGGCGAAGGAGGACATGCGTCGTTCCATGTCCTCGCTTTGACAATGAGAGCAGACCGGCTTCAACTCGCTATTTATGGACCTCAGAAAGAACGAGGAGAGCTTGGCGCAGGCCTGGCAGCGGTATTCATATATGGGCATCGGGGCTGTCTCCGTGGAGCCGTAAGCCGTCAGCTTTCAGGAAGTTAGGAGTCCTTCATCTCGCGCCGTTCCCGGTCGAATTCGCGTGTTGTCTGGCCGCCCATTTCCTTCTTGATCCGGCCCATGTATTTGTCGATGCTGGCCCCGCTGCTCTCATCGAGGTCGCTGGTCGTCTCCCGGCTGGGCGCCCAGTTGAGGCTGCTGCCCCAGGACGGACGGAAGGAAAACTTGGAGATTAGCCGCTGCAGATCGGTGCTTTCGCAATGCTCACAACACGGCTGCTGGTTCTCAGAGTAACTGTAGACCAAAACCGAGGTGATTTTTTGGCAGTCGCCGCAGCGGTATTCGTAGAGAGGCACGTGTCTAATCCGGTCCAGCCAGTTTCGGTTGCTTCCCGATCAAGAGATACATTTTAACATGGTGCAATAGCATGTGGTTCTGGGGGACGGCAACGCACCGCTGTTGACTGCTCAGGCGCGCGGACCAGGATTGGCTACTGTATAATGCGGCCACCCGAGCCGCTGGCTTTCAAGGCTGCTAGCATTTAAGCAGAGGTGCCGTAATGGCGGATGAAAAAGCCCACACTCTTCCGATGTTCGGCGACGAGCAGCCGGAAGTAACTGAAACTCCAGTCTCGCCGGGCACTCCGGTTGCCCCGGCCGCTCCGGTTGCCAAAGAACGCGAGCCCCTGCTGATGATCATGGACGGTCACGCCATGGTCCACCGGTCGTTCCGCGCCATATCCACTCAGCGGCACCTGACCGTGAACGCCACGGGCGAGGACGTGACCGGGGTCTACGGCTTCGCCAACGTGTTTTTACGGGCGATCAACGAGTGGAACCCGGCCTACTGCGCCATCGCCTTCGACACCCCAGCCCCCACCTTCCGCCACAAGAAATTTCCGGCCTACAAGGCCCAGCGGGAGGCGACGCCCGAAGAACTTCGGCCCCAATTCGGACGTGTGAAGCAGCTCATGGAGGCCTTCGGCGTGGCGGTGTTCGAACTGGATGGCTGGGAAGCGGACGACGTGATCGGCACCCTGTCGGCCCAGGCCGAAAAGATGGGCCTGGACTCGGTCATACTCACCGGCGACCGGGACACCTTCCAGTTGATCTCCACCAGGGTCAGGGTGGACCTGGCCTCCAGCATCCAAGACCGCAAGGTCTATGACGAAGCGGCGTTGTCGGAACGTTATTCGGGCCTCACCGCGGCCCAGCAGACCGATTTCAAGGCGCTGGTGGGCGACTCCTCAGACAACATCCCCGGCGTCCCCAAGGTTGGAGAGAAAACGGCCATCGCCCTGCTCAACGAATACCGGGACCTGGAGGGGATCTACGAGCACCTTGACGAGGTGACCCGGCCTAGCGTGAAGCAATCCCTGGAGGAGCACAAGGACCGGGCCTTCTCCAACCGGGAGTTGATGACCATCGACCGCAACAGTCCGGTGGAACTGGACCTGGAAAAGGCCAAATTTGGGGAGTTCGACCGGAACGCGGTGGTCCAGTTGATGACCGAGCTTGAATTCTTCACGGTTATTCCCCGCATCCCGGAAACGGGTGGCTCGCGATCAACGTCAGACTCGGTGGCACCCATGCAGGGCACTGACGAGGACGTCAACTACACGGTGGTGCAGACCAAAGAACAGTTGGACCAGATGCTGGCGGCATTGCGGGAGGCCGGGAGTTTCTCCTTCGACACTGAGACCACGGGCCTGGACGCGGTGCAGGCCGGCCTGGTGGGATTAAGCTTCTCCACGGCCCCCTCCGTGGCCTGGTACGTCCCGGTGGGCCACCAAGCGGGGGAGCAATTGCCCATGGAAGAGGTCCTGGCGGCGGTGCGCCCTTTGTTCGAGTCACCGGACATCAGCAAGTGCGCCCACAACGCCAATTACGACATGACGATATTGGCCAGCCACGGCATCGTATGCCAGGGGGTCGATTTCGACACCATGGTTGCCGCCCATCTCCTCAGCCGGGGGCAACTGGGGCTCAAGAACCTGGCGCTGGACGTCCTTGGCCAAGAGATGACTCCCATCACCGTGTTGATCGGCAAAGGCAGCAAGCAGCTTACCTTCGACCAGGTGGACATCGCCCAGGCCGCGCCCTACGCCGCCGCCGACGCCGACATGACCGGGCGTCTTCGCCTGGCCTTTGAGGAGCCCATCGTCAGGGACGGCTTGAGTTCGCTGATGACCGACATGGAGATGCCGTTGGTCCCGGTACTGGTGACCATGCAGCGTCACGGCATCAAGCTGGACTCGGCCGTGCTGCGTGAGATGTCCGAAGATTTAAGAGAGCAGATGTTCCATACGGAAGAGGAACTCTACAAATCCATCGGCCACACGGTGAATATCAATTCGCCGCAACAACTGAGCGACCTGCTGTTCAATGAGATCGGCCTGCCCAAGACCAAACGCACCAAGACCGGCTACTCCACCGACGCCAACTCCCTGGAGGGGCTGAAGGGCCTGCACCCGGTGGTGGACCAGATCCTGGAGTACCGCCAGGTGTCCAAGCTCAAGTCGACCTACGTGGACGCCCTGCCGGAGATGGTGAATCCAGCGACGGGACGGGTGCACACCAGCTACAACCAGACGGGCTCGGCCACGGGGCGCATGTCCAGCAGCGACCCCAATTTACAAAACATACCCATCCGCACCGAGATGGGACGGCAGGTGAGAAAGGCGTTCGTGGCCGACGGCGCGCCGGACTGGCTGCTGTTCTCCGCCGACTACTCGCAGATCGAGTTGCGGGTGCTGGCCCACATATCCAAGGACTCGGCTCTGCTGGAAGCGTTCCAGCGGGGCGAGGACATCCACGCCTCTACGGCCTCAATGATGTTCGACGTCCCTTTGAACGAGGTGGACGCGGAACAGCGCCGTATCGCCAAGGTGCTGAACTTCGGCGTGATCTATGGCCTGTCGGCCCATGGCATATCCCAGCAGACGGGCTTCAGCAGGGAGGAGGGGGCATCGTTCATCGAGGCCTACTTCAAGAAATACCCAGGCATCAACGATTATCTGGAAGAAGTGAAGGTCAAGGCCAGGGCGGACCAGTACGTCGAGACCCTGCTGGGACGCCGCCGTTACTTGCCCGACATCAACAGCGCCAACTTCAACGTCCGGGGCGGCGCCGAGCGAATGGCCATCAACATGCCCATCCAGGGCACGGCCGCCGACATCATGAAGCTGGCCATGGTCCGGGTGCAGAAACGGTTGGACGATGAGGGCCTGCGCACCAAGATGCTGCTGCAGGTGCACGACGAACTGGTATTCGAGATGCCCAAGGAAGAGATGGACGCCCTCAAGGACCTGGTGTTCGATGAGATGCCCGCCGCCATGGACCTGGACGTAACCCTGAAGGTAGACGCCAAATGGGGCCCCACCTGGGGGGATATGGAGTAAGGGTGCGGCAGAGTAGCGTTAGACTTGGAAATTACTGATCCGAAATAATCAGACTGCCGGTCGAACCCGCAGTGAGCAGGAAAATCAACCAAACATGGAACTATTCCGCAGCGTTATCTTTGTGCCTGGCAATCGGGCGAACATGCTGGAACGGGCGCGTAAATTCACCGCCGATGTCGTGATGGTGGACCTGGAGGACTCGGTCCCTCCCGGCGAGAAGACCGCCGCCAGGGACCTGGCCAAAGAATGGGTGCCCGTCCTGCGGCGCGAAGGCCAAAGGGTCATGGTGCGGGTGAATTCCCTAGACACCGGACTCACCCGCCCGGAGCTGGAGGCCATCGTTTCACCAGACCTCTACGGCATCAGCCTGGGCAAGGTTGATTCCACCTGGAACATCCGGGACGTTGACCGGATGTTGAGCGCCATCGAGCCGGTGGCCGGCGTGGAGCCAGGCTCGACCAAGATCGTCGCCTGGACCGAGACCGCCAGCGCGCTGATTGATGCCCGCGACATCGCCAACGCCTCGCCTCGGGTCATAGCGTTGGCCTTTGGCGCCGAGGATTTCACCAACGACATGGGGATCGAACGGTCGGACACCGGCGAGGAGGTCTTGGTGCCCCGGTCGTTGGTCCCGGTGGCGGCCAGGGCGGCGAATGTGGCGTCCCTGGACTCCCCCTTCGTTCTATTTCAAGACCCCGATGCCCTGCGGGCCGACGCCAAACGGGCCCGTCAGATGGGGTACACCGGCAAGTTCGCCATCCATCCCTCCCAACTTGACATAATCAATGAAGTTTTCAGTCCGTCCACCGAAGAGATCGCCTACGCCCGAAGGATCATGGAAGCTTGGGAACAGGCCGAGGCCGAAGGAAGGGGGTCTCTGGCCATGGACGGCCGTATGGTGGACGTGCCGGTGGTGAAACGGGCCCAGAATCTGTTAGCCTTTGCCGACGCCATCGAGGGCCGAGGGCGCTAAGCGCGCATTTCTTTTGGTTGTTTGATTTTGAAAGAAGATTTCCCTAAAACCGACCGGATCGTCCTGGAAGGCATGCGGTTCTACGGTTTTCATGGCGTGAACCCCGAGGAGCGGGTGCTGGGGCAAGAATACCTGGTCGACCTCGCCGTGGAGATTGACCTTGGCCGGGCTGGTAGATCGGACCGGTTGGAAGACACCATCAGCTACACCCACATCTACCGCGCCGTGAGAGATGTCATGGAAGGCGAACCCCGCAACTTATTGGAGGCGGCCGCCCAATCCATAGCCGACCGGATACTTTCCGAATTTCCGGTGGAATCCGTCGCCGTCCGGGTGAAGAAGCCACACCCGCCCATCCGCGGGTCGGTGATCGAGAACGCCACCGTCGAGATAACGCGCCGGCGGGAGACCTAATCGGCGGGAGAACCAGTATGAAAGTCCACGATTATCACCAAGGCAACAGGCATCTCCAGGACAAGTTCGGCACCCGGAAATTGGCCGACCGCCTGGCGGCACGGGCGACCGAGACCCTCGGCGTCGATGAGCGCAAGATGATCGAAGGCGCCCGCATGTTTTTTCTCGCGACCTGCGACGACCGGGGCCTGCCCACCTGTTCTTATAAAGGCGGGGACCCGGGCTTTGTCCGGGTGGTGGACGAACGGACCATCGCATTTCCCAATTACGACGGCAACGGGAAGTACCAGTCCATGGGCAATCTGCTGCAGAACCCCAATGTCGGCATTCTGTTCATCGACTTCGAGGGCCAACTGCGGCTCCGCCTTCAAGGCGTGGCGACCATCGACGATGACGACCCGTTGTTGGCCGAGTACCATGAGGCCCAGTTCATCGTGCGCGTGCGGGTGACGGAGTCGTACAAGAACTGTCCGCGCTACATCCACAGATACAGGTTGGTCGAGACATCGGAGTACGTGCCCCAGCGAGGCCGGAAGACGCCCCAACCGGAATGGAAGAGCGCCCCTGACCTACAGGATTAGGCCACCATAACCATCGAGACTGTCATTCCAGCGAAGGCCGGAATCCAGGCAACTCATCTGGTGATTGATGCAACACCCGCTGGAAAAGACCCCTACGATGACAACAAAGGCCCGCGCGTTTATTCGGCGGCGGTGATGTTGATGTGGGACATATAGGAGTCCGCCTTGGCGCCGTGCCAGTGGTTCTCGCCCTGTAGGACGTGGACCACGTCTCCCACGGTTATCTCTTGCTCGTGGCTCTCGTCGGCTACGATGCCGATGCCCGCTGTGACTATCAGCATCTGATCGCTCTTGTGGGTGTGCCAACCGGTGGTGGCGCCTTTTTCAAAGTTGACGATGCTGCTGTTGAAAGTCTTGCTGGCGCCCTCGGGTAGCAGGGGCTGCCTGGTGCGCTTGACGGCGCCGCCGGTCCAGCCAGGGATGGGAGTTGCGGTGTCGATGGGGACGATTTCAACCTCGGCGATTCGGATCACCTTCATAAAAACCTCCTGGGGCTGCGTAAATTTTAGACGTAAAATCCAGAGTGGATAATACACTCCCATCCAACTGGGAGATACAGCCAGCCCGCGGCCACGCCAAGTATTGATGGAAACTTAACTGAAGCGGTTATGGCGGTTGTTTGAGCGTGGGGATTGTGTTAATCTGAGGTTCGTTCAACTAAACAAAAACGAGATATGATGCCGTCTAGCGGTGAGCCAGGACGGCGGTAAATGGGACGAAGAAATGCGCTGTGAGATCTGTTTAAAAGCCGGGATGAGCGGCAACAACGTGAGCCACTCCAACCGGCACACCAAGACCCGTTTCGTGGCCAACGTCCACAAGCAGACCCTGGTGCGTGAAGGCAAGTCGGTCAAGGTCAAGATCTGCACCCGCTGCCTGCGCTCCCTCCACAAATCCAAGAAGGTCCAAAAAGTCTTCGCCGCCCTCTAAGTAGAAAAATATCAGAAAACTAAAAGGCCCCGGACTAAACGCCGGGGCCTTTTTCTTTCCAAAAAAACTGAAAGCTGACGGCTGTTAGCTGTCAGCTAAACAAACACCCCCGCATCCCCTTCATGGCTTCCGGGATGCTTTCACGGTCGTTGAAGATGGCTGATCCGGCCACCAGGATGGTCGCGCCGGCCTTCACCGAGTCTTGGGCGGTCCAGTCGGCCTTGATACCGCCGTCCACCTCGATCTGGGCGCTGTACTTCTCCTGGTCGATGATGGCCTTGAGCCGCCGTATCTTGTCCAGGCTCTGGGGAATGAACGATTGGCCGGACGCGCCGGGGTTCACCGACATCACCATCACCATGTCCAGCAGGGGCAGAACATCCTCCACGGCGCTTATCGGGGTGCCGGGATTGATGGCCACGCCAACCTGGTTGCCCTTGTCCTTGATGCGGGAGACGGTCCGGTGCAGGTGTCCGCAGGCCTCGGCGTGGACCAGGATCTGGT
>JADFNR010000052.1 GCA_022563275.1 Chloroflexota bacterium
GTATTGGGCAGTATCTGATACTTGTTCCAGTCTATGTAATCCAGCAGTGTCTTGCTGGTGGGGTCGTCCAGGTCCAGGCGGCGGATCGCCACCGTGATCATCTCGGTCCCAGAAGCCTCAACCGCCGCGACCATTTCCTCCATGGTGCGGTACCGGCCCGTTCCCACTATCAGCCGGGAGTTAAATGACTTTCCACCGATAATTAGCTCATCGGACATCTGGTCCAATCTCCTTTCGGGAGTATAAAAAAAGCCACCAGGTATCTAGCCTGGAGGCTGCTTCGTAAGTCCTCTGCTGCGTCTAATCCCTGCGCCAGTATTACCTGGGTCAGGTACAGACGGTCGGCGGCGATCTTGGCCGCCCTCTCAGCCTGGCTTACCCAAGCTCCCGCCAGAACGTATCTACCGCTCTGTTACGGAAAAGAATAGCACCGGCCCAAGGGGGTGTCAACGAAATAATCCGCCTCGAAAACCCGGCTGGTGAAAGATTTTCGCGAAGTCAAAAGCCGGTGAAACCCATGTGACCGCTGCCACGGTTTTCTCGCGTGACATTGATTTACCTTAGATATCGTCCGAAGATTGAACCAACGGGCCTTCCCTCGACTGAATAATCTCTGGGATGACCTCCGATCTGATGGGAGACCGGTCTTTGCTGGTCTTCGACACGGGCACGGCGGCCGCCCAACTAATCGACACTGGATTCGTCGTCGATGCTCGGTTGATCTTTATCGAGGGATAAGAGACTAGAGCTCGAAATCCTTAAGGTCCGGAGATATGGTCAATGTGGCCCCGGTCAGTTGCTGCACCTCTTCAGGTGTCCAACCCGGGGCCACTTCTTTCAACGTCAAGCCATGGCCGTCGCACTCGATCACCGCCAGATCGGTGACGATGAGGTAGACGCACCCCTTCCCGGTCAGCGGGAAGGTGCATTCTTCCACTATCTTGGGGTCGCCGTTGCGGTCGGTATGCTCCATGGCGACGATGACCCCTCTGGCCCCGGTGGCCAGGTCCATGGCTCCGCCCACGTTGCCCACGCCCCTTTGGGGCAGCATCCAGTTGGCCAGGTCTCCGGTGGCCGACACCTGGTGGGAACCCAGGACCGTGACATCGACATGGCCGCCCCTGATCATGGCGAAGGCCTCCGCCGAATCGAAGAACGACATCCCGCCAACTCTTTGCAGGTACTGGCCTCCGGCGTTGATCAGGTCGATGTCCTCTTCCCCCTCATCCCCCGGTTCGACGACGGGCCCGCAGTTCAGGATTCCGCTTTCGCTGTGGTAGAAGACGGTCCGTCCCTCGGGCAAAAAGCTGGACACCATGGTGGGGATACCGATGCCCAGGTTCACGTACGCGCCGTCGGGCAGCTCTTTGGCAACCCGCATGGCGACGATCTCTCTCGTAAGGCGCTCTTTACCGGCTAGCGATGTCATCGGCAGGACCTATTATTAGGATCAAATTTCGGTTCGAATTCTAGTCACAGATAGGCGGAAAAATCCGGTGGCCGGAGGACGATGCGGTCGATGAATAGGCCGGGGGTGACGATCTCTTCGGGGCCCAGCCGGCCCGGTTCCACGATCTCGTCCACCTCCACCACCGTTATCTTGGCGGTGGTGGCCATCACCGGGTTGAAGTTCCGGGAGGTGCCCTTATAGACCACGTTGCCCAGGGTGTCGGCCTTGTGGCCCCGGATGATGCAGAAATCGGCCCGCAGCCCCATCTCCAAGATGTGCTCTTTGCCGTCAATGGTCCTAGCTTCTTTGCCTTCGGCCAGCAGAGTGCCCGCCCCGGTGGGGGTGTAGAAGGCCGCCACCCCGGCCCCTCCGCAGCGGAGCCGCTCGGCCAGGGTCCCCTGGGGCACCACTTCCAGTTCCGTTTCACCCCGGTTGTAGGCCTCCTCGAAGGCGCTGGGCCGGGAGGCCGAAGGGGAGACCGGGTAGGAAGCCGTGGCCTTGGCGACCTGGTTGTTCTCCACCAGGATGCTGTGGTCGATGATATTGGGCGACCCGAAGCCGCTCACCCGGGCGACCCCAGCCGTATTGCTGATGAGCTTTAAACCTTTGACGCCCAGGTCGCGCAGTCCAACCATGAGGTAGTGGGCCATCCCGCCGGGGCCGGCGAAGCCGTCAACGTTGATCACCGAGCCTTCGGGCACGTCCTTGAGGGCTTCCAACGCGCTTGGGTAGACCTTATTAAGCGGTTTCAGGGTTGGCGCCTGGAAGGTCATCTCTTTCACGCCGGATGAGACCGTCAGCGGCGCATCCGTGATGGCCACGATCTCTTCGGCGGTCCAACCGGGCGCAACCTCGACCAGTTCCAAGCCGCCGGGGCCGACGCTCATCACCGCCGCGTCGGTGATGATCATGTCTATCTGCCCAACCCCGTCCACCGGCAAGCTGCACCGCGAAACGATATTGGGACGGCCTTCCGGGCTTTGATGGAGCATGAGCGCCACCACCCTCGATGCGCCGTAGGCCATGTCCACCGCCGGGCCGGGGGCGAATAACCCCTGGGTGGCCGCGGTCGTCCAGTGCACGAAATCTCCGTCGGCGGCTACTTGGGCCGGTTGCAAGAACGCAATATCGGTGTGTCCGCCCCGGAGGATGGCGGCGGTCTCCACCACGCCGGTGAAGGCGCCCCCGGACAGCAGAGCAACGGTATTACCCTCCGCGTCAACGGCGCCGGCGTCTGGTTCCAGACCTCGAATGCCTACGACACCGCTATCAGCGAGAAACCAAACGCCGCCATGGGAAGAAAATTCTCCGGGCAGGCGGCAAGGCAATCCCGGACCCAGGGCAACGACCGCTCCAGGAAACAGCTCCTGGGCGGCGCGGCGTGCCATGGCGGTTGGGTCTAACGGCGTACTCGACATCTTAAAAATAATCTCCTGCGGTTAGGCGGCCAGGACCAAACGGTCGATAAATATGGCCGGGGTGATGACCGTTTCCGGGTCTATCCCGCCCGGCTCGAGTACCTGGTCAACCTCGGCCACCGTGACCGCGGCGGCCATGGCCATGGTGGGGTTCCAATTGCGGCCGGTCCCCTGATACACCATGTTGCCCAGGGTATCGGCGGTCTGGGCCTTGAGCAGAGCAAGATCGGCCTTCAGAGCGGATTCCAAGACGTGGTCCTTGCCATCGAACCGGCGCACCTCTTTGCCCTCGGCGAACCTGGTGCCCGCGCCGGTTGGCAGGAAAACGCCGCCGATGCCTGCGCCACCCGCCCGGAGCCGCTCGGCCAAGACACCCTGGGGGACTATCTGAAGTTCCAACTTGCCCGACTCCCACAGGTCTTTCACCGGACCGCCGGCCTCGGGATGAAACGGCAGGGGCGAGATCATCTTTTTTACCTGTCCACCCGCAACCAGATCGGCCACTCCGAACCTGCCTGGTTCCTGGAACCATGCCCCTTGGCAGATCAGGGTCAATTCTGAAACCCCGGTCTCGGCCAGCCCACGCAGCAGATTCTCAGGTACACCGCGCCCGGCGAACCCGGCGACCAGCACAGATGCGCCATCGACGATGCCCTCCAGGGCCGCTAGGGCCGAGGGGTAGAGCTTGCCCTGCCGGGGAGAGTTGTCGGGAACTCCGGTCATGGGAAGTTTCTTGCACCTATGGGGTTGGGCGTTTTCAGCAGCAAAGCATTATAGCGGCACAAAGCCGGACATACCACGGGGGCTCGATGGACGAGGCCCACGAAAAAGCCGCCCCGTGTTTAGCGGGGCGGCTTTTCTTTGCTTCGGGTTTTGGAAGGACTGTCTCTCTAGAAGTCCATTCCGCCGCCGGGGGGCATGGCCGGCATGGCCGGTTTATCCTGGGGAATCTCGCTGATCACGGACTCGGTGGTTAGCACCATGGCCGCGACGCTGGCCGCGTTCTGCAGGGCAGACCGGGTCACTTTAACCGGGTCGACGATGCCACGTTCCATCATGGGACCGTATTCGCCGATTTCGGCGTCGTAACCGTAGTCGTCAGCCTGCTGTTTAACCTGGTTGAGGACCACTGCGCCCTCGAACCCGGCGTTCTCCACGATCAGCTTCAGGGGCTGTTCCAGGGAATGGCGGATGATCTCCACTCCGACCTTCTCGTCGGCAGTTAGGTCGCCTAGGTCATCCAAGCCGCGGGCGGCGCGCACAAGGGCGACTCCGCCGCCTGGGACGATGCCTTCTTCAACCGCCGAACGGGTGGCGGAGAGGGCGTCTTCGACCCTGGCTTTGCGTTCTTTAAGCTCAACCTCGGTGGCCGCTCCGACCTTGATCACGGCTACGCCGCCGGACAGCTTGGCCATCCGCTCTTGGAGCTTCTCCCGGTCGAACTCGGAGGTGGTGTCTTCTATCTGGGCCTTGATCTGGTTGATCCGCCCTTGGATCGCCTCTTCAGAGCCCTTGCCTTCTACGATGGTCGTCTCGTCTTTGGTTGACGTGACGCTGCGGGCCTGGCCGAAGTCTTCGATGGTGGCCGTGTCCAGCTTCTGGCCGGTCTCTTCACTGATCACGGTGCCGCCGGTGAGGATGGCGATGTCTTCCAACATGGCCTTCCGCCGGTCTCCGAAGCCTGGGGCCTTGATGGCCAACACGCTGAGGGTGCCGCGGAGCTTGTTGACCACCAGGGTGGCCAGGGCTTCGCCGTCCACGTCCTCGGCGATGATCACCACGTTCTTCTTGCCAACCTGGAGCAGTTTCTCCAGGGCGGGAAGCAGGTCGGCGACGGCCGAGATCTTCTTGTCGGTGATGACGATGGTTGGGTCTTCCAACACCGACTGCATGCGGTCGGGATTGGTGATGAAGTAGGGAGAGATGTAACCGCGGTCGATCTGCATCCCCTCCACGTATTCGATCTCGTCTTCCAGTCCCTTGGATTCTTCAACGGTGATGACGCCGTCTTTGCCGACCTTTTCCATCGCCTCGGCGATGGTCGCACCGATGGCGTCCTCGTGGGCTGAGAGGCTGGCCACCTGGCCGATGCGCTCCTTTGTTTCCACGGGCTCGGACATTTTCTGTACTTCCACCACGACCGACGCAACGGCCTTTTCTATGCCGCGTTTGATGGCCATGGGGTCGGCGCCCGCGGTGACGTTCTTGAAGCCTTCGTTGATGATTGCCTGGGCCAGCACAACCGAGGTGGTGGTGCCGTCGCCGGCGGCGTCGTTGGTCTTGGTGGCGGCCTCTTTCAGAAGCTGCGCGCCCATGTTCTCAAACGCGTCGGGCAGCTCGATCTCTTTGGCGATGGTAACGCCGTCGCTGCACACCTGTGGCGGGCCAAATGACTTGTCCAACACCACGTTCCGGCCCTTGGGGCCAAGGGTGACTTTTACTGCATCAGCCAAAATGTCGATTCCGATACGGAGTGACTTCCGCGCGTCCTCGGCGTAGGCCAACTTCTTTGGTGGCATCCTAATCCTCCTGCAGGTAGGTCAGGGCTGGGCTGCTGCCCGCCCTGTTTTTTGATTCCAGATTGGGTTTTTAGGGCTAGCCGATCTTTGCTAGGATATCGCTTTCCCGAAGGATCAATAACTCATCGTCGCCGTCTTTGTATTCGGTTCCGGCGAACTTGGAGTAGATCACGCGGTCTCCCTTGGCAAGCTCCATGGGAATCCGTTTGCCGTCATCGCTGACCCTTCCGGGTCCAACTGCGACGACCTCGCCCTCCTGGGGCTTTTCCTTGGCGGTATCGGGCAGATAGATCCCGCCCTTAGTGGTCTGTTCACCCTCGCTGGGCTTCACCACCACACGTTCTCCCAATGGCGTAAAGTTTGCCACCGCGGCCTCCTTTTATTCGCCGGGGCAATATGGTAGCCCGGCATTAAACTCAGATGGGGTTAGCACTCTCAGTTCGAGAGTGCCAAGTTATGGTAGAACGGGCATGAGACCTTGTCAAGATTGACATGTCCGGCCTAGTATTTAGGGGTTGTTTCAAGGACGAATTTTAGCTTGTTTTCTTGATTCTGAACTGCCCGGAATCATCTGGGCGAGGGAATCCAACCGGATTTCCAGAGGAGGAACCGGCATCGCCATCGATCCGAAAAACGCAGGGCCCAAAACCATAGGGCCCGTGATTCTCGAGGTTAGCGCAACCGTGGCCACCATCACCCTGGACCGGCCAGATAACGGCAACCGGATAGACGCGGAGATGGCCGACGCCTTGGGCGAAGCCTGCCGCGTGATCGCGGAGAACGACCACCTGCAGCTGGTGGTCCTGACCGCCACCGGCGCCGTCTTTTCTATCGATGAAGAGAATGAAACAGCCGAACGGCCGGGGATGGGAAGCGACACTCCCAGAAAACCCGGCGCGCCGGCGCAGGTGGCGGGGTTGGCGGTCCCGGTTTTGGTGGCGTTGAACGGCGACGCCACCGGGTCCGGCTTGGAGCTGGCCCTGGCAGGAGACCTGCGTGTCTGTGTGCCATCCGCCCGGTTCGGATTCACCGGGTTGGCGCGGGGCGTGCTCCCCCAAGACGGCGGCACCCAACGGTTGCCCCGGCTGGTGGGGCCGGCCTGGGCCCGGGACATGCTGCTCACGGGCCGCATGGTGGACGCCAACGAAGCCCTATCTATTGGATTAGTGAACCGGGTGACAGAACAGCCTGGCGGATTGGCCGCCGCGGTGGCTGAACTTACTGCGCACATCACCGAGGGGAGTCCCATCGGGGCCCGCTACGCCAAGGAGGCGGTCGGCAAGGGGATGGACCTGACCCTGGACCAGGGTTTGAGACTGGAGGCCGATCTGAACGTTATACTGCATTCCACATCGGACAGGGCCGAGGGGATCAAGTCCTTCCTGGAGAAACGGGACCCCGAGTTTACCGGGTCTTAAAGATGGACCCCGTTACTGGCATGAAAAAGGAATCCCTGTGAAGCTAAAACTGGACCTCCACACCCATGTATGGGAGGCCTTCAATTTCGCGCCGCCGTCCGTGGAGACCGCGGAAAAAGTGGTTAACCAGATCAAGTCCAAGGGCATCGACGGCATCGGCATCACCGACCACCACAATAAGGAGTGGGCCTTCGAGTTCCGCGAACTGGTGGAGAAACACTTTCCCGGACAGGTGCATATCCTGCCGGGCTGGGAGATAGAGGTCCGGCCCGAAGCCAACCCCTTCGCCGAGTACCAGGTGGCCGAGCTTTTCCTGCCCAACGGCGGCGGTGTCTTCCGCACCTACTGCCACCCGGGCTATTATTCCCCCGAGATCCTGATCGAGCCGGATATCCACGCCATAGAGATCGACAACTACATCCACAACTGGCACATCCGGAAGGACCAGGTGGCGGAGGTCGCCTTGGAACACAACCTGATGCTGATAGAAGTGAGCGACGCCCACAACCTGGAGAATATAGGTCTCCGCTACACCGAAGTGGAACTGGACGACCTCTACGCCAGGGCCGTCCCACGGGATTAACAGTCCACATGTCCACTTCAGCCAGGTCCACTAAAGGCGCCTTCGAGACCCTGCTGTTCCAGAAGCGCGGCGCCGTGGCCCATATCTCGTTGGACCGTCCCCAGGTGGCGAACGCCTATAACATGCAGATGAGGGATGATTTTTCCGAGGCGTTATCGGCCGTCCGGGAGGACCCTGACGTCCGTTCGTTATTGATCACTGGCGAGGGCCGGGGGTTCTGCGCCGGCGCGGACCTGACCGAGTTCGGCGCCGCCCCTTCGCAAGTCGTCGCCCGGCAAGTGCGTTGGGAACGGGACGTTTGGGGGCAACTGTTAAACTTGGACAAACCCGTCGTCGCCGCGGTGCACGGTTATTGCATCGGCTCCGGCCTGGAGATCGCCCTCCTGTGCGACCTGAGGATCGCCGCCACCGGCACGGTGTTCGCCCTGCCGGAGGTCCGATTGGGGATGATTCCGGCCGCCGGCGGCACGCAGACTCTGCCCAGGACGGTGGGCCGGTCCCGGGCGCTGGACCTGCTGTTGACGGGCCGGCGCATCCAGCCGGAAGAGGCCCTTTCCATGGGCTTGGTGACCCGCCTGACCTCGCCGGAGTCACTTCGAGATGAGGCATGGCGGTTGGCGTACAGCCTGGCCGAATTGCCCGCCAAGGCGGTTGCGGCATTGAAACAATTATTGCGCCAGGGGATGGACCTAGACCTACCCCAAGCGTTGGACCTGGAGGGCCGCGTTGCGGCCGGGTTGGCCGGTTAACCAAGAGAGCGGGCAAGTGAGAACAGATAGATGAACACTTTCGAATTTTTGACCATCGCTGGGGCCATCGTTCCCGACCGGCCCGCAGTCATATTCGACGGCCAGAGCATCACCTTTGAAGGGCTGGCTGAGCGGGTCAACCGGCTGGCCAACGGACTCTCCGGGATGGGAGTCGGCCCCGGAGACCGGGTGGCCACCATGCAGGTCAACACCAACCAGTGCATCGAGGCCTATTTCGCCGCGGCACAACTGGACGCGATCTACGTGCCGATAAACTTCCGGGCCAAAAGCGATGAACTGGCACAGATGCTGAACATCGTCGAGCCCTCCTGTCTGCTCATCGGCGAGCGGTATCTGCCGATGGTCAGCGAGGGCAGCATCCCTCCGGAAAGGGTTATCGTTCTGGACGGGGCGGTTGACGGAGGACCCGGCGGCCACCCAAGTTACGACGCCCTGCTGGCCGGAGGGTCTCCGGACCAGATGCACTTCCCGGAGGCCGGTGACGAAGACACCGCGGTGATCATGTTCACCGCCGGCACCACCGGGGTGCCCAAGGGCGTGATGCTGACCCATGACAGCTTTTCCTCCTATCTGCTGGCCACCGTGGATCCCGCGGACCCGGACGTGGAAGAGCGCAACCTGATCAGCGTGCCCTTCTACCACATCGCCGGACTCCAGGCCGCCTTGGCCGCGGTCTACGGCGGGCGGACCTTGGTGGTGATGCGGCAGTTTGAGCCGGGGGAGTGGCTGCGGCTGGTCCAAGAGAACCGGGCCAACCGGGCCATGTTGGTGCCGACCATGTTGAAACACGTCATGGCGCACCCAGATTTCTCCGATTACGACCTATCGTCTCTCAGTGTCATCACCTACGGAGCAGCCCCCATGCCCCTGGAGGTGATCCGTGAGGCCATCGAACGATTCCCCGGCGCACGGTTCATCAACGCCTTCGGCCAGACCGAGACCGCTTCAACCATCACCATGCTGCCGCCGGATGACCACGTGATGGAAGGCAGCCCGGAAGAGATCGAGACGAAACTCAAGCGGCTGACGTCGATCGGAAAACCGTTGGAAGATGTTGAAGTGGAGATCGTGGATGAATCCGGGCAGGCCGTGGCAGTGGGTGAGACCGGCGAGATAGTGGCCCGGGGCTCCCGCATGATGGCCGGTTACTGGCAGGAGGAATCGGCCACCCGCGACACGATGCGCGGCGGTTGGATCTACACCGGGGACCTGGGTTACCAGGACCAAGACGGCTATATCTACCTGTCGGGCCGGGCCAAGGACTTCATCAAGCGGGGCGGAGAGATGATCTCCCCCGAAGAGGTGGAGCGGGTGCTCCGTTCCCATCCTGAATTGGATGACGCGGCGGTGATCGGCGTGCCCGACGTGGAATGGGGCGAAGAAGTACGGGCCGTCGTGGTGGGCCGCTCCGACCGGGTCACCGAGGAGCAGGTCATCGAATTCTGCCGGGAAAAGCTGGCCGGATACAAGCGGCCCCGTTCGGTGGTTTTTGTCAGGGAACTGCCCCGCAATGCGATGGGCAAGGTGCTGAAACGTGACCTGCGGGATGAGTACAGTTATCCGGTGGAAAACCGGGGTTAAAACATCGGGAACGAAAAACCGGGATAATCCAAAGGTGATTCTTCGGAGATGGAGATTGAGAGCCCATGGTTATAGGAGCCAGGGAGCATATGAAAGTAGCGGTGATCGGGACCGGCGGAGTGGGCGGATATTTCGGCGGACTCCTGGCCCAAGCCGAACATGAGGTGACCTTTATCGCCAGGGGCGCTCATCTTCAGGCCATCAAAGAGAACGGCCTGAGAGTCGAGAGCCAACTGGACGGCACCTTCACCGTGCCCGGCAACGCCACCGACAACACGGCCGAACTCGAAGAACAAGACTTGGTGCTCTTCACGGTAAAAATGTACCACAACCCGGAAGCCATCAAACACCTTGGTCCAATGATTGGACCGGACACCGTGGTGCTGACCCTGCAGAACGGCATCGACAACGGCGACATACTGGCCAAGGCCGTGGGCGAGTCGCATGTGATGATCGGTTCGGCCTACTTGGAAGGCCGCGTCTCCGAGCCGGGAGTGGTCACTCAGGCTGGGCCCGGCCTGGCCGCCTTTGGGGAGATGAAAGTTGGCATCAGCCGCCGGGGCGAGAATCTGCTCCAGAGATTCCAGGAGGCCGGCTGGCGGGTGAACCTCCACGAAAACATGCCCGGCATGCTCTGGAAGAAGTTTGCCTACATCGCTGGTTCGGCCGCCGTCTGCGCCGCCGCCAACTGCGTTTATGAAGAGATGCGCACCAAGCCGGAAACCCGAGCCCTGATCCAGCACGCCATCGAAGAGGCATTGGCCGTGGGCCGGGCCAAGGGCGCGCCGATCATGTCCGATTCTCTGGCCTGGGCCATGGACTCCCTAGACCGCTTCCCCGGCCAAGGCCGGGCCTCGATGGCCAAGGATTTTACCGACATGCGTCCCGTGGAACTTGAAGGCCTGACCGGCACGGTGGTCCGCATGGCCCGGGAACTGGACGTGCCCACTCCCGCCAACGATTTTCTATACGCCATATTGAAACCCAGCGCCGCCCGCATCGAAGCCCTCAACAACGCCGGACCTTAGAAGTCATTCCGAAACACCGTATTACCCTCCGTCCGGTCCTTCGACAAGTCCCCCGATATATCGGAGAGACTTCCCCCCGATTCATCGGGGAGGACGCTCGATAGAATCGGCGCTCGACTTCGGTCGGAGCTCAGGACGAGCGGTAGATGGGCGACGTTTGCTGATGGGCAGCGGAAATCCCCCCAACCCCCCTTTTGCAAAGGGGGGCGTCTTACACCCGTTCGTCCTGAGCTCCGTCCGCTGATGCCCGCGCTCCTAGGCGGTGGTATACTCCCCGTGGCTAAAAACCGGGCTGGGACGGGCTCCTTTTTCCACGCCATCCGCCCGGAAAAGATACCGAAAGAAATCCGAAACGCAGGCTGTCCCGGCCTCTACTTGGACCTTCTTGGACCGGCGCTCAAGCCAATAACACATTTCAGGAGGCGGCCCCGTTGAATACAATTGAAGCCATAACCGAGATTCTCAAGCGGGAAGGTGTCCAGTTCCTTCCCTGCTTTCCCACTACCCCGGTGATCGAAGCGGCCGCTCTTGGCGGCATCAGGCCCATCGTCTGCCGCCAAGAGCGGGTCGGCGTGGGCATCGCCGACGGCATCAGCCGTGTCACCAACGGCGATCAGATGGGCGTGTTCGCCATGCAGTACGGCCCTGGGGCCGAGAACGCCTACGCCGGGATCGCCACCGCCTACTCCGACTCAGTCCCGCTCCTGCTGCTGCCCTTGGGCCACCCCAGGTCGCGGGCCGGCATATCGCCCCACTTCAGCGGTCTCAAGAGCTTTGAAGATGTCACCAAGGGCATCGAGCAGGTGAACGCCCCGGACCGCACCTCAGATATCATGCGCCGTGCCTTTGCCGGACTGCGCCAGGGCCGCGGCGGCCCCATGGCCGTTGAGATTCCCGCCGACGTCGCCCTGGAGGACGTCAGCGAGGAGTCCTTCTACTATGTGCCCAGCAGGCCGGTCGCCTCCCAGGGCAACCCCAGCGACATCGAAGCGGCCGCCAAGGCCCTGTGCGCCGCCCATTTTCCGGTGATCATGGCCGGTCAGGGCGTGCTCTACGGCAAGGCATCCGGCGAACTGGTGGAACTGGCTGAACTGCTCCAGGTCCCCGTATGCAGCACCCTGCTTGGCAAGAGCTCCTTTCCCGAGGTCCATCCCCTGGCTTTGGGCAGCACCGGCCCCACCATGTCGGGACACGCCTATCATTTCGTGCGCCGGGCCGATCTCATCTTCGGCGTCGGCACCAGTTTCACGAAGCACGGTATGTGCATGAACATACCTCCGGGCAAGACCGTGATTCACGCCACCAACGACGCATCCGACATCAACAAGGACTACAACGTAGACTTTCCCATCGTGGGCGACGCCAAGCTGGTCCTGCGCCAGATGATCGAGGCCTGCCGGGCGATCGCCGGTGACAGCCGGAAGGACGACCAGTCCACCGCCAAAGAGGTGCAGTCGGAACGGGAAGGGTGGCTGTCCCAGTGGCGGGCCAAGCTCTCCGACAACTCAACCCCCATGACCCCCTACCGGGTGATCTGGGATTTCATGCACACTATCCCGCCGGAAGACGCCATCGTGACCCACGACTCGGGCAGTCCCCGGGACCAGATAACCCCCTTCTACCGGTCCAACGGCCCCCGGACCTATCTGGGCTGGGGCAAGTCCCACGGCCTGGGCACGGGCTTGGGCCTGACAATCGGCGCCAAGCTGGCGGCCCCCGAGAAGGTCTGCGTTAACTTCATGGGCGACGCCGCCTTCGGCATGGTCGGGCTGGACTTCGAGACCGCCGTCCGCAGCGGCATCCCCATCATCACCGTGGTGTTGAACAACTCCACCATGGCCATCGAGACCCAATCAATGACCGACTCCCACGGGCTCTACGGCACCCGGGACCTGGGCGGCAACTACGCCGACCTGGGCAAGGCCATGGGCGGCTACGCCGAACGCGTCGAAGACCCCAGCCAGATCAGCGCCGCCTTCGCCAGGGCCCGCAAGGTCACCGAGGAAGAGGGCAAGGCCGTTTTGCTGGAGTTCATAACCAACGAGGAGACTGAATTTTCTCACCGGCGGGCTTTCTAGACCCTCGACTTAACAACCTAATAATCAAGGAGGCTGGTCATGGCCCAAAAATCGAAGTACCTCTTCATCGCGAGTATGGACGTCGACCCAGCAAAAGAGGCCCTGTTCCACGAGGTCTACAACACCGAGCATTGCCCGGAGTTGGGCAAGCTTGCCGGAGTAGGCGCCATCACCCGGTTCGAAGCCCAGGCCTTTCAGGTCCTCATCGGAGGGCAGACCCAGACCATCTCGCCGGAGGGCCAGCCCCGTTTCCACGCCATGTACGAGATCGAGAGCCCGGAGATCCTCAGCTCTCCCGAATGGGGCGCCGCCGTGGAACTGGGCCGCTGGCCGGAGCAGGTCCGGCCCTACACCACCAACCGGCGGCACACCCTGCTGCGGCTGACCTATCCCGAGGAGTAGGCCGCGCGGGCCGAATTCAAATTGGATCCGCCACAAGCCGCGACGCTTAAAACACTGTTATTATCGGCGTAACAGCATAGGGGCACGGACCCGATAGAATCGGGATGCCCCTACAAATGCCGCCACGTCTATCTAGGAGACGCCCTTTGACTGAACGCGCCCTGGAAGGGGTGAAGGTCTTGGACCTCACCCACCACATCGCCGGACCATACTGCACTAAATTGATGGCCGACTTCGGCGCCGAAGTCCTCAAGGTCGAGCGGCCCGGCGGTGACCCGGCCCGGCGGATGGCGCCATTCCTCCACGACGAAGCCGACCCGGAAAAAAGCCTGGTCTTCGCCTATTTGAACACCAACAAGCAGAGCGTGACGCTGAACCTGAAATCCGAGAAGGGTATCCAGGTGCTCAAGTCATTGGTGGAAGATTCGGACGTTCTGGTGGAGAATTTCGCCCCCAAAGTCATGCCGTCCCTGGGATTGGACTTCGAAACTCTCCAACAGATCAACCCCAGTCTAGTCATGACCTCGATCTCCAATTTCGGGCAGACCGGGCCCTACCGGGACTACAAGGCCGCCGACATCGTCGAATATGCATTGGGCGGGCTGATGTATATCTTCGGGGCCTACGACCGGGAACCTCTGAAGCACGCATTTAATCAAGCCCAGTTCAAGGCTGGGACCGACGCCGCCTCCGCCACCCTCATGGCCACCTATCACCAGCGGCTCACCGGGGAGGGACAGAGGGTCGATGTCTCCATCCAGGAAGCGGTGGCCACCGGCCTCAGGGACGTGGTCAACAATTTCACCTACACCGGCGCGGTCCGCCGCCGCCAGCCCAACCACAGCGGCGACCTCACCCGCATGCGGGCCAGCGCCGACGGCCACTTCTTGCCGAATCCGGGTATGGGCGCCGGGCTAAACTGGGACAACGTGGTGGATTTCCTGGGTCTCCCCGAGCTTGACGACGAGAAGTTCAACACCCCCTCGGCCCGGCTGGCCAATGCCGAAGAACTGGGCCGGATATTGGACGAGTATTTCATCAAGCAGAACAAATACGACATCTTCTACGCCTCCCACAAGAGGCGGTTCATCTTTGGCGTGGTCCAGTCGCCTGAGGAAGTCATGGCCGACCCGCAGTTCCAGGCCAGAAATTACTTCGTCGATATCGACCACCCGGCATTGGGGACCCTGAAGTATCCCGGCGCTCCCTTCGAGATGAGCGCCACCCCATGGGAGGCCCGCAGCCCCGCCCCAACCCTGGGCGAGCACAACCAGGAAGTCATCGGCCAACGGCTGGGCCACACCCCTGAACAACTGGCCCAGATGCGCGCCATGCAAATTATCTAAGACCGGAGAAATACTGAAGCATGTCAGGTCCTTTGGCAGGCATCCGCATAATCGAGATGGGCCAACTCATCGCCATCCCCTTCGCCATGAAGCTGCTGGCCGACATGGGAGCCCAGGTCATCCGCCTGGAGTCCACCGGCCGGCTGGAGAGCTACCGCGCCGACTCTGTCTACCAGAACGACGTTTCCGGCGAGTTTTGGAACAAGGGCGCTAATTTCTACGAGCAGAACCGCAACAAACTGGGCATCACCCTGGACCTGACCAAACCAGAGGGCCTCCAGGTCCTTCGCGAGCTCATCGCCGTCGCCGATGTGTTCTCCGAGAATTTCACCCCCAGGGTGATCAAAAACTTTGGGCTGGAGTACGAGGACCTAAAAAAGATAAAGCCGGACATCATAATGGTGTCGTCCACCGGCTACGGGTTCTACGGCCCGTGGGCCAATTTCGGGGCCACCGGCCCGGCCACGGAAGGCGCGGCGGGGCTGGCCTACCAGACCGGCTACCTGGGAGGGCCGCCGGTGATGGCCGAGATACCCTACACCGATTACACCTCAGGCGAGCACACGGTTTTCGCCGTGATGGCCGCTCTGATGCACCGGCTGCGCACCGGCCAGGGCCAGTTCGTGGACATATCCCAGACCCAGGCCACCAGCGCCACCATCCCCGAAGTCTTGATGGACTACTCGGCCAACGGGCGCTCCGGACAGCGCATGGGCAATCAGGACACCGCCATGTCGCCCCACGGCTGCTATCCGTGCCGGGGAGACGACCGCTGGCTCACCATGGCCGTCGCCACCGACGACGAATGGCAAGCAGTTTGCCGGGTGTTGGGACAGGAAGGATGGGCCGCCGACCCCAGGTTCGAGGACTCGCTAAGCCGTTGGAAGAACCGGGACGAACTGGACGCCCTGATCGGGCCGGTGACCAGCCCATGGGACGCCCATGAGTTGATGCACGCGCTGCAGAAAGAGGGAGTGGCCGCCGGAGCGGTCTTGGACAGCAAGGACCTGCTCTTTGACCCCCATCTGAATGAGCGGGAATTCTACGAGGTAGTCACCCACCACGACAGCACCGGAATCCCGCCATTGCCCTACGCCGGCCGCCCCTGGAAGTTGTCGAAAACCCCGGCCGTCAAGGGCAAGGCCGCCCCTCTGATGGGAGAGCACAATGCGCTGGTCCTCTCAGACCTATTGGGCAAGACCGCCGGCGAACTGGCGGCCCTGGAAGAGGCGGGCATCATCGGCTACGGCCCCACCAACCCCCGCCCCGTGCAACGCCCGTCCCTAGACGAACAGGTGCGCCAAGGCCGGATGCAGCGCTACGAGACAGACTTTGAGGAACAGGTCAGAAGGGCGTTTCCGGGGTAGCAGCGGGCTGTCAGCCATCAGCCATCAGCCATCAGCCATCAGCCATCAGCCATCAGGGAAGATCGTAATTTGAAAATCCCCCAGGAGCCCCCTTTCGTAAAGGGGGTTGGGGGATTTTCGCACCCTAGCGAAAGTCCTACCTGCTCCTCAGTCACTGTGGGTAAAGCAAAGGGTCTCATTGCCTCTCAAATGTGCTGTAACACTGGCAACGAGATTCTTCGCTCCCACCTCAGAATGACAGACTTGTATGAGCGCCAAAAGCTGACGGCTGACTGCTGTTGGCTGACCGCTTTAAAGCCCGTGCTTGGACTCGTAGGCCGCGATATCGTTCTCCAGGCGTAGAGTTAGGCCGATGTCGTCCAGGCCGTTTACCAAGGCGTCTTTGCGGGCGGGGTCGATGTCGAAGGAGATGGATATCTCCTCGCTCTCGTCCCAGACCCGCTGGCTAACCAGGTCGACATTCAACTCGATGCCTGGGTCGGACTCGGCCTTATCCATGATCTGCCGCACCTGCTCTTCGGGCAGTATCAGGGGCAGTACGCCGTTCTTGAAGCAGTTGTTGTAGAAGATGTCGGCGAAACTGGTGGAGATGATGCACTTGATCCCGTAATCCCGGAGCGCCCATGGTGCATGCTCCCTGGACGAACCGCACCCGAAGTTGGGCCCGGCCACCAGGACGTGGGCGTTCTTGTAGGGCGGTTTATTCAAAACGAAGTCTTGGTTGGGGCTGCCGTCGGTGTTGTACCGCCACGACGAGAACAGGGCGTCCTCAAAGCCGCTGCGTTCGATGCTTTTCAGGAACACCGCCGGGATGATCTGGTCGGTGTCGATGTTAACGCGGTCGATGGGGGCGACCACGCCGGTTAGTGTCGTGAAGGGGTCCATGGTTAATCTCCCGTTGATCTGCCGGGTGTTTGGGCGCTTATCTCTGGGCGCTTAAAGGTCTCTAACGTCGACGAAGTGGCCGGCGATGGCCGCCGCCGCCGCCATGGCGGGGCTGACCAGGTGAGTCCGGCCGCCCTTGCCCTGCCGCCCTTCAAAGTTGCGGTTGGAGGTGGAGGCGCAGCGCTCTCCCGGCGCGAGGATGTCCGGGTTCATTCCCAGACACATGGAGCAGCCGGCGATCCGCCAGTCGAGGCCCGCTTCCTGGAATATCTTGTCCAGGCCCTCGTCCTCGGCCTCTTTCTTGATCTTGGCCGAACCGGGCACCACCATGGCGTAAACGTCGTCGTGGACCTTCTTGCCCTTGACCACCTCGGCGGCGGCCCTCAGGTCTTCCAGCCGGGCGTTGGTGCAGGCGCCCACGAAGATGCGGTCGATCTTGATGTCCTGAATCGCCATGCCGGGCTTGAGGTCCATGTACTGAAGGGCGCGGACGGTGGCCTCCCGCTCGGCTTCGTCGTCCATGTCCGCCGGGTCCGGTATCTTGCCTGAGATGGGAACGACCATGCCGGGATTGGTCCCCCAGGTCACGTGGGGCTCCAACTGGGCCGCATCCAGCTCAACCACTTTGTCATATTTGGCGCCGGCGTCGCTGGGCAAGGCCTTCCACCGCTCCACCGCGGCGTCGAAGTCGGCGCCTTGGGGGGCGAACTGGCGGCCGCGCAGGTAATCGAAAGTAGTTTGGTCGGGGGCGATCATTCCGGCCCGCGCCCCAGCTTCGATGCTCATGTTGCAGACCGTCATGCGGCCGTCCATGGACAGAGCACGGATGGCCTCGCCGGTGTATTCGATGACGTGGCCCACGCCGCCGTTGACGCCGATCTTGCCGATGATCGCCAGGATGATGTCCTTGGCGGTTACGCCCTTGGGCAACTGCCCGTTGACCCGGACTTCCATGGTGTCGGGTTTGAACGCACGCAGGGTCTGGGTGGCCAGCACGTGTTCCACCTCGGAGGTGCCGATGCCGATGGCGAAAGCGCCCAGGGCCCCGTGGGTTGAGGTATGGCTGTCGCCGCAGACCACGGTCTTGCCCGGCTGGGTATAGCCAAGGTCCGGGCCGATTATATGGACGATGCCCTGCAGGGGACTGAACCGGTCATACAGCGTGACGCCGAACTCAGCGCAGTTGCGGTCTAGCGCGTCCAGTTGTTTTTTGGAGATCTCGTCCGTGACCGGAAGGGCCAGGTCCCAGGTGGGTGTATTGTGGTCGGCGGTGGCAACGGTCAGGTCGAGACGCCGCACCTTCCGCCCGGCGTCCCTGAGACCGTCAAACGCCTGGGCGGAGGTTACTTCGTGGACCAGGTGCAGGTCGACGTAGAGCACCGCGGGCTCGCCCGGTTCCTGCGAAACCACATGGTCGTCCCAGATTTTCTCGAACATGGTCTTGGGAGGCATTTAGGTCTTCCTTAGAAAATCAGATTCTGGTCCTGTCCCCCAGTCCTTCCAAGACTTGGAAGGACCGCATTCAAAACCCACTTCCCACGCCTAAACCGGGCGACGAAAACCGGGCCGTATTATAGCACCATGTGGGACGGATACCACGCCCGGTCCAGTCTGCGCCGCTGCCCTCGTTGTGGCTAGAGGTGACAATGGGTTAGACAGGTCAACCCGTATTTCCTGCTAAGGTTAAAGGTGTGCCACGGAAAATCCGCCGAATCAAACTGATCGTGGTTTCTTATTAACCAATGCGCGGCATATCTGCGGTAATCCCTTCGTATAGTTTTATAGCTGGGATGAATCGCATAACGGTTCTTGAGGCATCTGATGGGTGCGTCGCAGGGCAATTGACGGGCCTGGGATGCCGATTTATAATCCGAGACCTCCCAGGCCCGCACGTTTAGCGAAATCAGTTTTTTCTTGGAATCCGAATCCAACCACTCTCGTATAGGACGATGAGTTGTTTGGATTCAGGGGCCCATATATAGGGCGTTTCCGTTAACGCCGACATTTGACTATGGCTTCCAACCCACCTGAACCAAAATCGCCGGCCGTGAGAACCGGCCGGGTTTTCTATGGTTGGTGGGTCCTTTCTGTAATAACTCCCCTCTATGCCCTGGCCAGCGGCGCCTACTTTAGCGGATTCAGTTTCTACTTTCTTCCCGTTACCAGAGACCTGGGTTTAAGCCGGACCTCCATGTCGCTGGCATTGGGTTTAGCGCGCCTAGCCGGGGGAATTCAGGCCCCATTCGCCGGCTATCTGATCGACAAAGCAGGTCCCAGGCGAATGATTGCCGCCAGCGGCGCCTTGGCGGGGCTTGGATTCATCTTGCTCGCCTTCACGCAGAATTACCTTTCGTTTGTCTTGGTGTACGTCGGTCTCATTGCGATCGGCATCAGCGGCGGCTTTGATCAGGGAATCATCGCGGACAATGTGAGACCGGCGGGGACTCGCTTTGGGGATTAGTCAGCAAATCCCAGCTGGCTCGGAACCGCAATCCAGCCGCAAATTCTACGGCTGGTGGTTGGTGGGCTTCTCACTCCTGATCAACACCGCCGCCAGCGGACCGATCTGGGGCGCCACGGGGGTTTGGGTGAGGGCGCTGGAGCTGCAGTTTGCTTGGAGCCGCGCCCAATTGACCGGTGCTTTTTCGATAGCGCAGGTTCAGGGGAGCCTCATCGGGCCATTTGTCGGGTACATGATCGATCGGGTCGGAGCCAGGCGCATGGTCTTGCTCGGCCTTCTTTTGATCGGCATCGGATTTATCCTCTTTAGCTCCACCACGAATCTCGTGGTCTTTTATCTTTCCTTTGCGGTGCTGATGGTGGGCTCGTCGGCTGGGGCCTGGCTTCCATTGATGACTGCTTTGAACCGGTGGTTTCACCGTCGCCGAGGCAGCGCCATGGGCATTGCCGGTTCAGGTTATTTCCTAGGCGGAGTGATCGCGGCGCCAATCCTAGCGTGGTTGGTAGACCCGGACCATCTTGGCTGGCGCGCCACGGCGTTCTGGATCGGAGTGCTATTTTTGATAGCGGCGTGGCCGGCGTCGCGGTTGATCAGAAACAATCCGGAGCAATACGGGCAGCTTCCCGACGGAGATAGCGTGCCCGCCGTTGCCGATGGCGGCGTGGGTCGCCACGCCGCACCAAACGCGGCCCATGCGGTTCGGCCGTTGGAAGGCTTCACCGTGCGCCAGGCGTTGCGCACCCGCGCCTTCTGGTTTATCACCTTCGGCCATGCCCTGTCGTCGATGCTCATCGCAACCATGACCGTGCATATGGTCCCCATGCTCACGGACCAAGGACTATCTCTCCAAATGGCCGCAAGTGCATGGGCCACGATGATGGCGGTTGGTTTCGCGTTTCAATTGATCGGCGGATTTGTCGGGGACCGCGTTCCAAAGAACCTCGCCATCGCATTTTTCTCAGCGGTTCAAGCCGGCGGTTTCGCCATGGCGGTATTGGTTGACGGCACCGCCATGGCATTCGTGTTCGCCGCTGTTTATGGCGTTGGCGTGGGAGGCCGTAATCCCTTAACCATCTCTATCAGGGGAGATTATTTCGGGGAGAGGGCATTCGCCACCATTACTGGGCTTTCCATGGCGCCGCTGTACGGGTTTATGGTGGTAGCTCCTTTGTTCGCGGCCTTCATGTTCGATACGCGGGGCAGTTACACCTTTCCTATCTTGATCCTGGCAGTTCTGGGCGTTATCGGCGCGGTCTTGTTCGTCTTCGCCAAAAAACCGGATCCGGCCAAAAATCTGGGGCGGCCGTAAGTGTTGGAGAGCGCAGCGTGAGCGGCGCTTCCACTCGGGTCCAAGCCGCCGCGGCCCGAATCGGACGATCCTGCGACGCTCTCAGGCGCCTGGGATCAACCGCGATGCGGGTCTAACCCTGGCTGCCGGGACGGATGCTAAGTAAGTTGTTACGATCAATGCCCATTTATGTCTGCCGTCTCGATCAGCCGCTTTTGGGGCGACGGAAAAGTCCTTTGGACCCTTGGATTTTGTCCGCCGATTTGTCATGACCGAATCAAGAGACCTTGAGATAGATTCAGAAGCCTCCGGATATCCGAGGTACCGGTTTGTCATCGGAGGCTTGATACTGTTTGCTCATTTCTCCGTTGGAATCAATTTTTTTGTCGTTGCGCCTCTTTTACAGCTTATCATCGATGACTTTGGAGTGAACCGCGCTACCGCCAGCCTTCTGATAGCGCTGGCGTTGCTGGTCCACTCTTTCTTTGGGCTGCCCGGAGGGATCCTAGCCACCCGTTTCGGCCTGAAACGGATGTATTTTCTAAGCTGGCTCATGGTTGGCCTGCCGGTCTTGTCGGCGGTGGCGCCCAATTTTGGGACCCTGCTGGCGCTGCGGTTGGTCTATGGCGTCGGCTTCGGCGCCATCTTCCCGGCCACGGGGCCGCTGCTGATGCAATGGTTTCGGCCCAGGGAAATCACCATCATGAACGGTTTGGATATCGCCGCTCTGAGCTTGGGGGTGGGCATTTCGGTTTCCGTGGCGGCGCCCCTCGCGAATGCGGTGGGCTGGCAGAACACGTTGAGCGTGTTTGGCGGCATCGCGTTGTTGGGGGCCGTCGCATGGGGCATCTTCGGCCGGGTCGAATCCGGCACGGCGGCTCGCGGGGCGGGAATACAGCTAAACGAAGTCTGGGGCATTCTACGCAACCGGACAATATTGCTTTTGGTGGCCGCGGATGCTCTAGTCTTCATGCAATACACGGCTCTCACCACTTGGTTGCCAACCTTCTATCACGAGGTCCGGGGAATGTCATTTATCCAGTCCGGATTTGTTACCGGGCTGCTTCCCCTCGTGGGTGTGTTCGCAGTTTTGGCAGGCGGATTTCTTCCACTCAGATTCGCATCAAAGAAGCCATTTTTCATCGTGCCCGGGATTCTGCTGGGGCTTGGCGGCTTGGGCTCTTTCCTGATCGATGGCTCATTCGGCATCTACGTTTCAATCGTACTGTTGGGCATAGGGTCGTGGTCGTACGCGCCCACCCTTCTTTCCCTGCCCATGGAGCTACCGGGCATGACCCCGGAAAAGGTTGCGGTGGTCTGGGGAACATTTGTCACGGTATCCGGATTCGGGATGTTTGTATCGCCCATCGTGGTGGGCGCGATGCGGGATGCCTCGGGCGGCTTCATGCCGGGGTTTCTGATTTTCGCCGTGGGAGCGTGGTTCTTGGTGATTGCCGGTGTCTTAATGCCCGAGACCCGAGCCAAAAGCCACGTCTGAAACCGGCGCTTGGGGAAGGCTGCGAATCCGGCTGGAAGACATCCTTCTGAGCCGGGACGATACTCGTCGAAAGCTATTTGTTGCTGGGCCTCTGATTCGCCCTTCCAGGGCTTTGCGATCAACGCGATGAACGGGGCGTTGCACCGGCTCTCAACTGCGGACCGCCCGCCAGCCATAAATTTTTCATCAGGCTACAGCGTTGGCGGCAACGCCGCGTAGACTGGGTTAATGTTACACTGGCCCTACGCCCAAACAGCGGGCACGATCGGCGGGTCATCGCCGCCGTATCTGCCAGCAATGGGGCCTCTGACACCCGCATCCAGAGCGGTTATTTGTACCAATTTCCGTGAGAACCGGCCCGTCGGCCGCGAGCTGACGCCGGACGCCCACGCCTGATGACTACGGAGGAAGATTGCGATGCCCGCATCTGAAGCGGTGGTCCTGCCCGAAACGGCCCGTCCCAGCAAATACCGCATCAAGCTCCAGCCCGACCTAAAAAATTTCACCTTCAGCGGCGAGCAAAGCGTGGACCTACAGGTCTTGGAAGCAACTTCCATCATCGTGCTCAACTCGGTGGACCTGGACATCAGCGCGGCCACCCTTCACACCAACGGGACGGCGCTATCCAGCCGCTCCATAACCCTGGATAAAGAAGCCGAGACGGCGACGTTGGACTTCGGGGAAATCGTCCAGCCCGGCGAAGCCCGGTTGGACATGGTTTTCACCGGAGAGCTGAACGACAAATTGGTGGGTTTCTACCGGTCCGAGTACACCTCCCAGGACGGGGAGACCCGCTACCTGGCCACAACCCAATTCGAGGCCACCGACGCCCGCCGCGCCTTTCCCTGTTGGGACGAACCGGCCAAAAAGGCGACCTTCGAAGTGACACTGGTGTTCTCGGACGAATACCAGGCCATCTCCAACACCCCAGTGGCGGAGGAAAGTGTCCCCGGTCCCGGACTGAAGTCGATCCGGTTCGCCGAAACCCCTGTTATGTCAACTTATCTGCTGGTCTT
>JADFNR010000053.1:0-2320 GCA_022563275.1 Chloroflexota bacterium
GACCTGATGCTGGAAGGCCCGCAGGGCAGATGCTACATCGAGGCCAAGTCCGTCACCCTGGTGGAGAATGGCGTTGGCCTATTTCCCGATGCTCCCACCGCTCGCGGAGCAAAGCACCTCCGCACCCTGGTAACGGTGATTGAAGCCGGCCACCGGGCTGCGGTGGTATTCGTGATTCAAAGACCCGACGCCAACGCGTTCGCCACCAGTGATCCATCCGACCCCGCCCTGGCCGAGGCCTTTCGTACCGCGGTGTCGGCTGGGGTTGAGGCCTACGCTTATAACTGCCAGGTGACCGAACGGTTGATCCGCTTGGACCAGAGCCTGCCCATCCGGCCCTACGCCGAAGTAGTGGGCGATGCCTGAACGCGATCCCATGGCCGCTGGGCTCATGGACATCTATGAACGTTTTTACGCCGCCTATGGGCCCCAACATTGGTGGCCCGGCGACGGCCCATTCGAAGTCATCGCCGGGGCCATCCTGACCCAGTCGGCGGCGTGGGCCAACGTGGTGCTGGCCCTGACCAACATGCGGGCCGCCGGCTGCTGGTCCCTGAAAGCCGTGCACCAACTCCCGGTTGAGGAATTGGCGGAACTGGTGCGCTCGTCTGGTTACTTCAACGCCAAGGCCCGGAAGCTGAAGGCCTTCGCCGCCCACGTGGCCGTCAACTACCAGGGGGACTTGGACCGGTTCCTAGCCAGGCCCATGGTCCCGCTCCGCGAGGAGTTGCTCTCCATCCACGGCATCGGGGAGGAAACCGCCGACGACATCATGGTCTATGCCGCGGGCAAGCCATCGTTCGTCATCGACACCTACACTCGCAGAATCATGGACCGCCTGGGCATCGCCCCGGACTTGGCCCGCCCCAAGTACGGGGATTATCAAGCCGTCTTTCATGACAACCTGCCCCACGATGAGCACCGGCCGGGCGATACCCAGTTGTTCAACGAGTTCCACGCCCTCTGGGACCGCCACGCCAAAGAGGCCTGCGCCAAGACGCCCCGCTGCGAAGGCTGCTGTCTCCTGGACATCTGCGCCACGGGCCAGTCGATTATGGCTGAAAGCTGATGGCTAAATTGGCGCCTGCCACGCCTGCGGCTATGATGCCCCAGTCACCCCGAACCCCTGAATTATGGAGGCCACCATGCAAGTTGTCCGCATCTATACCGGAGACGGTCTTTGTGGTCGTGCAACCAATTAGCAGGCTAGCTGCGAGGGTTGCAAACAGAAGCTTCACCATGAGCCTCGGGTCATCAATATCTATGGAGGGCGACGGCTACCCGTGAGGCAAATTCAGCTCTCTAGGGTAAGTGCCATCTGCCTCGAAAGGTTGGATATCACGATGGAACAAGAGAGTTTGCCATCCTCGGGATTCCTTTAAAAGGGTACTAGAGAATCGCACGCGTGCACGCTCAGGTGGTCGTCCCTTCTCCTGAAAATCTTCAATGAAGACACCCCATGCCAAACCAATCTCACCTTCAACCGATGTCTGGAGGTCCGCTAGTTCTAAGCGGAAGTATTCCATCTGACTAAAAAAACGCTCAAGGGTTGCGGTGTATTCATTCTCAGTTCGGTCACGCCAGGCTGCATCACGATATCCGAATCCAACTTTGTCCATCATAACGGTGATGGCCTTTATTTCATTGTTATCCCATGCAACGAACCATTCTCGCATAGCTTTTTCGAGTTCTTCCTTGGTGATTGCCATGTGGATTAACTCCTGTTAAATCGGGTGGATCTGGTTATCTTTGCGCATTGTCCCACCAGGGAGACCTCCGTTGTGCCGATGCGGGTACGGGACTGGTGTCGATAACGGCGATTCTGGCACCGGTCTGGTTCCCGCGTCCTGACGGGGGTATTATGACATGCTCACCTTCCCCCACCGTATAACGGCTCGATACGGTCCAAACCATGCCATGGATGCGACGCCGCATGATGATCGCCACCGGTAAGTACAAAGGCCACCAGGGTCCTATCGAGTGCAACGTACACTAGAGGACCGTGGATCTCCCCGACGAAAGGGCGAAAGGGCATCACGTCATGCTAGACAGTGAGGAGTTGGTGACGGCGCGGTGTGTGCGGTCAAAGGCCAATGAGACGCGGCCTTGAACTCTGGATCAACTTTTGCGAAAGTACCCCGGTATCATCACGGCATCCTGCCAAAAAAATGAGGAGCGGTTTTGCGAAGATTCCTAAAATGGTTCGGCATAATTACGGGCGGCCTGCTCGGCGTATTCATCGCACTCTTGGTTGTGCTATTTTTCGTCGGCTCTCAGAAGGTGAGCCGTACTTACGATGTCGAGCTAGCGCCAGTGGCCG
>JADFNR010000053.1:2419-23041 GCA_022563275.1 Chloroflexota bacterium
CCTAAAATGGTTCGGCATAATTACGGGCGGCCTGCTCGGCGTATTCATCGCACTCTTGGTTGTGCTATTTTTCGTCGGCTCTCAGAAGGTGAGCCGTACTTACGATGTCGAGCTAGCGCCAGTGGCCGTCCCCACCGATGCGGTGAGTATCGCCAGTGGAAAACGCTACGTGGAAGCCGTCGGGGCTTGCCAGGTGTGCCACGGACAGGACCTAGCTGGGCCAGTTGCAGAAGAGTGCAAAGCCGCACCTTGCACTGCCTTCTCAGACGACCCCGTGTTCGGGAAAGTGATGCCTACGAATCTAACTTCCGGGCGCGGTGGGATCGGCGGTGTCTTTACCGACGAGGACTACGTCCGGGCTATCCGGCACGGGATCGGCCGCGATAACAAGTCGCTGGTGCTCATGCCCTCGGAACAATTCAACAAGATGTCCGACGCAGACCTCGGCGCCATGATCGCCTATCTTAAAACTCTTCCTCCTGTAGATAACGAATTGGAGGAGTCTGGGCTCGGCCCTTTGGGCCGCATCATCGCGGTATTTGGGGAAAGCTTGCTGCCGGCGGCGCAGATCGATCATAACGCCGTGCGTGCGCCGTCGCCGGTTGTTGGAGTGTCCGCTGAATATGGCGAGTACCTTGCTGAGGTTTGCACTATTTGTCATGGAGAGCGGCTGACTGGAAGTAAGGTTCCCGGCGGTGACCGCGCTGATGCTCCGAACATCACTACGGGCGGCGCCCCTGGGAGCTGGACGAGGTCCCAGTTCGTAGACACCATGCGCAGCGGTATGACGCCTCGCGGCGATCTGCTGGACCCTAGGTTAATGCCTTGGAACAGGTTCAACCAGATGACCGACGACGAGTTGGACGCCCTATGGTTGTACCTGCAATCGCTGCCTGCGAAATAGCTCAGAAGTAAGTGGGACCAGGCAAGATCGGCTAAGCGCCAGATCCCGGATGGCGGGTGCGTGATTTGGAGCTAGAGACACGATCGCCGCCGCCACGGCTCTGCCGTATAAGCCGGCCACTCTGCCCCACCGGCCAAAACCTGACGGCTTACCGCCGATAGCTGACAGCTAAATTGACGCCCGCCAAGCCCGCGGTTATGATGCCCCAATCACCCCGAACCCCCTTAACCACGGAGGCCCCATGCAAGTTGTCCGCATCTACACCGGAGACGACGGCGAGTCCCATTTTGAAGACATCGACCTGCCCTACGAGAAGGTTGCAGAGGCTGAGCGGACGGCGGTTGAGAACGCCGAGAATATCCACTTCCGACGCTACCAGCCGGGCGGCTTCATTGACTGGCACACGGCCCCACGCCGGCAATACGTGATCACGCTGGAAGGCCAGGTAGAGGTTGGCCTGGGCGACGGCACCAAACGGGTCTTCGGCGCCGGCGATGTTCTGTTGGCCGACGACTTGACCGGACATGGCCACACCACGGCGGTTTATGGCGATAAGGTCCGGGTCTCCGTGGCCATTCCCCTGGCCGGCTAGCACGCCCAGTCACAGCAGATAGGGGAGGAGAGAAATGCCATTCGCCAAGATCGACGACACGCTGGAGATGTACTACGAGGACGATAACTTCTCCGACCCGTGGCGCAAACCCGAGACGGTGGTGCTCCACCATGGCAATTCCAAAAACACCAGGCTGTGGTACGCCTGGGTGCCGCTGTTGGCCCGTCAATACCGGGTGGTGCGGTTGGACGCCCGTGGCTTTGGCCGGTCCACCGTCCCGCCGGAGGGGTACGACTGGTCGCTGAGCAACTTCGGCACGGACCTGCTGCGGCTGCTCGACCTGCTGGAACTCGAAAAAATCCACCTGATCGGCGAGACCGTGGGGGGCACGATAGCGGTGCAGTTCGCCTACGATCACCCGGAACGTCTGCACACCCTCACCACCTGCACCTCACCCTACAAGTTTGTCGGCATCGACACGTACATGGCGTCCCACAAACTGGTCAGCGAAGAGGGCGTGGCGGCCTGGGTGCGGCAGACCGCCGGGCGGAGGTTGGAGCCGGGAAAGTCGGACCCGGCCCACCAACAGTGGTACATCGATCAGATGTCGCAGACATCGCAGAGGGTGGTGCTGGAGACCCTGGCCTACCTGGCCACCCAGGACCTGACCGGTATCCTGCCCCAGATCAAGACCCCGGCCCTGGTGTTGGCCTCGGAGCAGAACGCCAGGGACAACCCCGACCGCACCACGGCCTTCGCCGAGAAACTGGGCAACGGCCGGCTGGTGACCATCCCCGGCACCAGCGGCTACGTGCAGCATTCCGCGCCCGAGGCGTGCGTGTTAGCCTGGCGCCAGTTCCTGGGCGAGATCAGCGGAAGCTAAAGCCGATCCGCGTTGGCACCTCGGCCCTTCCCCCTGCTGCGGTGGCTTGCCTCAAACCTGTCATTCTGAGGCGTCAGCCTAAGAATCTCATTGCTAACATACAATCGCTGGCCGAGAACAACGAGACCCCTCGCTTCACTCGGGGTGACAGACTTGGGGACTGGAACCTCTGCTCTCCATTGTCATTCCGAGGCGCAAGCAGAGGAATCTCGTTGCTGGCGTGCGATCGGTGGCCGAGGGCAATGAGACCCCTCGGTTCGCTCGAGGTGACAGCAAAACGGCATCTAGATGCGTATCCCAAGTGTTTAAAAGTTATGAGCCAACCCCACCTGAAAGGAGGAAGAGCTTTCGCTTCTTCTTGGCTGAGAAAAAGCCGCCTCTAAAGCAGAGACCGGGACTGGCCGCCATCCACGTTCAGGCAGGTGCCGGTGATCAGGTTGGCCCTCTCCGAGGCCAGGAAGGCGATGGTGTCTCCGATGGGCTCGGGCCAGCCGAACCTACCGGCGGGCAGGTTCCGGTCGATGAACTCCGCCACCTGCTCCGGGGTGCTGTTCTGCTGGAACCGGTCCCAAGTGCTGCCGGGGAAGTCGATGGAGCCGGGAGCGATACAGTTGACCAGCACATTCTCCTTCATCAGGTTCAAAGCCAGGTGTTTGGAGAAGGCGATGAGGGCGGCTTTGCCGGTCATGTAATCGATGGACCCGCCGTACTCCCGCCCGTAGATGGACGACACGCTGATGATCCGCCCCCAGCGCTGCTCCCGCATGTGAGGCAACACCAGGGCGATCAGCTCAACAGGGCTCATCAGATTGAATTCCACCCCCTCCCGAAAGGTCGCCACACCGGTCTCTTGGAAATCCGCCGTGCCCTTCCGGCCGCCGGCGTTGTTCACCAGGATGTCGGCTTCGCCAAGGGTTTTGATGGTCTCGTCGTGGAACCTTTTGAGGTCCTCTTGCTTCATGACATCGGCCTGCACGGTCAGGACCTCGTATCCCTTGGCCCTGAACTCGGCGGCCGTTTCGTCCAGGTTCTCCTGGCCCCGGGCGCAGATCGCCACCTTGCAACCCTCCCTGGCCAGGGAGTCCGCCGCCTGTTTGCCCAATCCGTGACTGCCTCCGGTGATCATTGCCACTTTGCCTTGCAGCGCCAGGTCCATTGCCGCCTCCTGTTTCAGCCGAGATTTTCTCTTTCAGACCCAAGCCCGTTGCCACCCATTAACGGGGCACAGGGATTATAGATGCAGTCGGCCCCGGTTGCACAACATGCGGTCAACCAGCCGCCGAGGTAGCCCATATTGGTCCGTCGGCTATAATTGGGCCGGTTCTTAGTACGACACTTCACGCGGAATTGGGGGGCATATGCAAGCGCTCGAGGGTATAAAGGTACTGGATTTCTGCCGCAACGCACCGGGAATGTTCTGCACAATGGTGTTGGCCGACCTGGGCGCCGACGTCTTGATGATCGAGAGGCCCATGGACGAGGCCCGCTCCGCCTACGAGAAGATAGTCGCAGGGATCGACGGCGTGGAAGACGAGCGCCGTCACGCCGCCTTCAACGCCCTGCAACGGAACAAGCGCAGCATCGCCCTGAACCTGAAAGAACCCGAAGCTCAGAAGATATTTCACAAGCTGGCCGAGACGGCCGACGTGGTGGTGGAGGGGTTCAGGCCCGGCGTCATGGACCGGCTGGGCGCGGGATTCAAAACTGTCCGTTCCATCAACCCCAGGGTGGTTTACTGCTCGGTCTCCGGTTACGGTCAAGACGGCCCATATTCACAGATGGCCGGACATGACATAAATTACATATCCTTCGCCGGGGCCCTGGGACTGATCGGCCCCCAAGACGGCAGACCCTCAATCCCATTGAACCTCATCGCCGATTACGCCGGGGGCGGTTTGTGCGGCGCCGTTGGCATCCTCTCGGCCCTGATGGCCAGGGAGAAGACCGGCGCCGGCCAATACGTGGACATCGCCATGAGCGAAGGGGTGCTTTACATGCTCTCGGGGCTGGTCTCCGACGTGCTCTCCAGGGGCATACCGGCCGAGCGGGGCGGCAACCGGCTGAACGGCGGCGCGCCCTATTACAACGTCTACCGGACCAAGGATGGCAAATATTTCTCCATCGCGGCCATCGAGCCCTGGTTCTGGGAGAACCTGTGCCGGGCGTTGGACCGGGAAGACCTGCTGCCCCACCAGGATGCCGCCGGGGAGAAAAAGACCGAGGTGGAACAGGCGTTGGCGGAGGCGTTCTTGACCAAGACCAGAGACGAGTGGTTCGAGACCTTGAAAGACGCGAACATCTCGGTGGGCAAGGTCTATTCTTTGGAAGAGGCCCTGGACGACCCCCACGCCCAGCAGCGCGGCATGGTGCTGGAGATAGAAGCGCCCGGCATCCCCGAGGGTAAGGTACGGCAGGTGGCGACGTCCATCCATCTATCGGAGACCCCCGGCGAGGTCCGGCATCTGGGTTCGGTCACCGGCCAGCACACCTCAGACGTCTTGGATGAATTGGGATTCGACGCGGCGGCGGTGGCCGATCTCAAGCGCCGTCAGGTGGTGCAATAAATCCCCGCGCCTACCCCGTCGGGCGGCAAACCTAGGCTCAGGTCGTGCTATACTATGGCCGCCTCAAAAACGGCCTGAATCGCATCTAAACGCGTCCGGTGAATCACTATTTTTGGAATAACGAAGGCTTGTGATTATCAATATCGAGCAGGTAACGATCTTCCAAATTATCAAAGTAAACTAAACCGTTCGTGGTGAACTCAGACCAGTATCGATCGTCTATCTCCCGATGGCATCGGCGCTCGACCACGGTCGGAGCCCAGGGCGAACGGACATTGCAACCGTGTATGTTCGAAACTAGACAACAGAGGGCACGCCAAATTTAGGCGGCATGCCCGGCGCAGGAGCGGCCATTGGCGGACCCAGAACATGTATCCCTGGCCAAGTCCGGGCCCAGCGCCATCGCCCGGTGGCGGGAGGCTACCTGGCGCAGGCCCAACACTGAAGTTCCCCGCTACGCACTGGGCTACCGGCTTGAAGACCGGTCCGCAGGCGAAACGTTCACTCCCGATTACGTGTACGGCCGGCCATCGCTGGACCTGTCGGGCGCCATGTTGAGCGCGGCCAAATTGCCGGGGGCGGACCTGGCCCACGACGACCTAAGCGGGGCCGACCTGACCGGGTCTGACCTGCACCAGGCAGACTTTTCCGGGGCCAACCTTCAAGGGGCCCACCTGTGGCGTTCCAACCTGTCACGGGCCGTTTTCAACGATGCCAACATGGCCGGCTGCACCCTGGGCCGGACCAACCTGTCCAACAGCGTCCTCAAGGCGGCAGACCTCAAAGGGGCGGACATCTCATTCTCAAACCTTTCCTATGCCGACCTGGAGAAGGCCGATCTATCGGGCACGGACCTCAGCCAAACAGACCTCTCCTGGGCCAATCTCAGCGGGGCCAACCTCCGGAACGCGCGCCTCGTCGGCGCCAATCTGGACATGGCCGATCTGACCGGCGCCGACCTCCAGGGCGCCACCATCATCAATACCAGGCTTAACAGCGCTAACCTAAGCCAGGCGGTTTGCGGGCTAACGATAATCGCCAACTGCGACCTCACCCGGGTCATCGGCCTTGACGACGTGCGGCATGCCGGTCCCAGCATGATATCCCTGGACACACTTTCCCGTTCCAAAGGACAGGTCCCCGCCAGATTCCTCGAGGGGGCCGGAGTGGCCCCGTTGTTGGTCACCGCCCAGGATGCCTTCAGGGAATCGGGAATGACTTACACCCGGGTGTTGCTGTTGGGGTCGGGGAACGACGGAGAGTTTGCGGCCAAGCTCAGGGCCAGCCTGGCGGAGGCCCAAGTGCCATGTTGGATCATCGCCGCCGATGACGAAGCGTCGCTACGGTCCGGCGAGACCAACCTGGACGATGCGGTCTACTACGACCGGCTGGTGCTCCTCTGCACCGCCGAGTCTTTGGAGAACCCCCTCACCAGCCGTTATTTCGCCAGCTTGGTAAACGGCCGGGGACTCTCGCCGGGGGGGTCGATGGGAGAACCGCTGATCGCCGTGGCGGCTGACGAGGTCTTCTACCAGCGTGAGGACCGCCTGTGTTCCGGGTTGCGTGAGGGAGTGGTTGTGGATTTCCGGGGCTGGGAGGACGAGGCCCGCTACGAAGAAGCTTTGTCGGCCCTAGTCAAAGAGTTCACAGGTCCCGCTTCTTAGCACCTGTCCGCAAAAATCAGCGCTACTAATTCCGTTCGTGGTGTGCCCGTCAATCCGTTCTTGGTGAGCGCGTCTTTCAGTTCGTGGTGAATCCTTTTATCCGTTCGTGGTGAGCGCGTCGAACCACCACCTGAACCAAGCCTGTTCTCCACCAGAGACATGACTTATGCGCATCCTTCGACGGGCTCAGGACGAGCGGATCTGTTGACCCTTCGTTCCTTTGTGGTGAACTAGGCGAACCACTTACTATGCGCCCTTCGGCAGGATTATCGTGAGCGATGGCGCGAGAGCATTTTTTGAAAAAAGGTAAGAGCTTTTCCTATTCCACCGGCGTCCCTTTGGCCAACATCAGGCACGCTTCTCCCCATTGGGCGGTGTTGGCCAGGTCCCAATCGTCCCCAGACCCGGCGGCCTGCAAACGGAGCCCCTCGTCTCCGCCGTAGACCAGCAGCACCACACCTTCTCCTGAATCCTCGGCCAGGGCCGACATGGCGGCGCACGGGCCCTGGGAACTCCAGCCGGTGACGCGGCACCACAGGTCCTCGCCCATCGGGTTGGTGGCGTACACCCGCATCACCTCGATGGGGTCGGTCAACAGATCGAACATCCGGTGCAGGTCCAGAGGACTGTTCCCGCCGCCGGCCACTTCCACTTCCACCAGCATCTTTCTCGGTTCCCCTCAGCGTTTTCCCAATATTATCATTTGGGCCGCCTCGTTACGCCACCCAGCGCATCTTAAACGTCAAGAGACGCCAAGGCCGAATAAACGGTACCCAAAGTGCCGTCAGACTGGACCACAAATGACAAAGGTTAAGAGCTGTATGGGATATACCAAGGATGGGAGTAATGAAAAAGGCCGGTAGGACCATTACTGAAATCCATTGGTGAGTGATATCACCGGAGACGCCAGATGCTAAAAACCCAGGATCTGAACACCTTTGACCAAGTTAACCTATTTTTCGATAGCGCCGCTGACCGCCTGGGCATAAAAGATGGGCTGCGGGAGATGCTCAAGCGGCCGTGGCGGGAATTGCTAGTTCAGGTACCCGTGCGCATGGATGACGGCCAGATACAGGTTTTCAGCGGCTCCAGGGTGCAGCACAACGCCGCCCGTGGACCATACAAGGGAGGAGTCCGCTATCACGCTCAGGCCACCCTTGATGAGGTGCGGGGCTTGGCGTCGCTGATGACTTGGAAAACCGCCCTGGTTAACCTGCCATACGGAGGGGCCAAGGGCGGAGTCCAGGTGGACCCGGGCCTACTCTCTGAGAGCGAGTTGAACCGGCTCACACGGCGGTACACCCTGAATATCGAGCACCTGATCGGACCCAATCGAGACATACCCGCTCCGGACATGGGCACCAACGCCCAGACCATGGCTTGGATGATGGACGCCTACGGACAGTTGCACGGGCACACTCCGGCCATCGTGACCGGGAAACCGGTGGAGATGGGCGGCTCTTTGGGCCGTGACTCCGCCACCGGCCGCGGCGTGGCGCTCCTGCTCCAAGAGGCCGCCAGGGACCTGGGCCTGGACACCCAGGGGGCCAGGGTAGTCGTGCAGGGGTTCGGCAACGTCGGCTCCTGGGCCGCGAGGCTGATGTATGACAACGGCTGCCGGATAATCGCGGTGAGCAGTGTCGATGGCGGCTTATACAACGCCGGCGGCCTGGACATAGCCCGGTTGCGGGAATACCAGGCGAAGAACGGAGGAATCTCGGGATTCACCGGCGGCGAAGAGATCTCCAACCGCGAGCTCTTGGAACTGGACTGCGACGTTCTGGTCCCGGCGGCCATCGGTAATGTGATCACCGAAGACAACGTAAAAAACATCAAGGCCCCGTTGATCTTGGAGGCGGCCAATCACCCGATCACGCCCGAGGCCGACCGCATCCTGAGCGAAGGCGGGGTCACGATCCTGCCGGACATCCTGGTGAACGCCGGCGGAGTGGTGGTGTCCTACTTCGAATGGACCCAGAACCTCCAGGAATTCCGTTGGGAGGAGAGCCGGGTTAACGAGGAGCTCAAGAAAACCATGCTTCAGGCCTACCACGTGGTGTGGACACGGAGCATCAAAGAAAAGATCACCCACCGCCAGGCGTCCTTCGAGATTGGTGTCCAGCGAGTGGCCAAAGCCGTGGAGCTACGGGGGTTCGTTTAAAGCTGTCAGCTAACAGCCCCGATTCCATCGTGGCGGTCAGCTTGTTTGGTATGCCAGTTCGGATCGCGGTGGAGGTACGAAAATCCCCCAACCCCCTTTACGAAAGGGGGCTCTTGGTTGATTCTCTGATGGCGATCCTCGCTGATAGCTGACCGCTGACCGCTCGTATTGACACCCCTTGGGCCCCTACGTATCATTCCCTTAAAGGTGGGCCCGTCTTTCCCAGGCACGGGCTTGCACCGCAAACCGGACATGACCGAGGGGGTGCAACGTGGCTATTGGAATCAAGTCCTACCGTCCGACGGTATCTGGGTCGACCCACATGGTGGCGGCCGGGCATTACCTGGCCACCGCGTCGGGTTACCGTATCCTGGAGCAGGGCGGAAACGCCACCGACGCCGGAGTGGCGGCGGGTATAACCCTGAACGTGGTGCTGCCCCAGTGGACCAACTTTGGCGGCGTGGCCCCCATCATCATCCACGACGCCCAGAAGAAAGAAACGGTCGAGATCAGCGGTCTGGGCCGTTGGCCCAAAGCCGCCAACATCGACGACTATCTGGCCAAATACGGCGGCGACCTGCCCGCCGGCATCCCCCGCACGGTGACCCCGGCTGGGGCCGACGCCTGGATGACCGCCCTGAAACTCTACGGGACCATGACCTTCGAGCAGGTGGTCACCCCGGCCATGGAACTGGCGGAGAACGGCTTCCCGGTGCCGGCCACCCTGGCCTCGTATTTCGCCAAGTCGGCGGGAGACGATCTAACACACGAGACTGACGGCCAGACTCATTGGCCGTCCACCGCCGAGATCTTCTACCCCGGCGGCAGGGCGTTCAAGGCAGGGGAAACCCTGGTGCAGAAGGACCTCGCCCGCAGCTTCATGCGTTTGATCGAGATTGAGCGTGAGAACGCCTCCCAGGGCCGGGAGGCCGCGATACAGGCGGCCCGCGACTTCTTCTACAAGGGCGAGATCGCTCAGGAGATGGTGAAATTCCATCAGGAGAACGGCGGCCTCCTGACCATGGATGACCTGGCCGATTTCCATGTCGGCGTCGGGGCCCCAGCCCACGGCACCTATAAGGGGATCGATGTCTACACCTGCGGGCCCTGGTGCCAGGGACCGGTGAGCATCCAGGCCCTGCAGATACTCGAGGGCATCGACCTGAAAGGCATGGGCCACAACAGCGCGGACTACATCCACTCGGTGCTGGGCGCCTTAAGCCTGGCGTTCAGCGACCGTGAGGCGTTCTATGGCGACCCGGACTTCGTGGACGTGCCCATGCCGGGCTTGCTGTCCAAGTCCTACGCCGAGGAACGCCGGGCCTTGATCGACCTCCGTAAAGCCTTCGGCGAGATGCCCGAGGCCGGCGATCCCTGGCGTCACCAAGGGATGGAATCGCCCAACGGCAAGCCGGCCCGGCCCGAGCCGGTGGGAGGCGGACTGCCGGCCGACACCAGCTACGCCGCGGTCGTGGACCGCTGGGGCAACGCCTTCTCCGCGACGCCCAGCGACACCATCTCCTACAGCCCCATCGTGCCGGGTCTGGGGTTCATCGTCTCCGGCCGTGGTTCCCAGTCTTGGCTGGACCACAATCACCCCAGCTCTTTGCAGCCGGGCAAGCGCCCCCGGTTGACTCCAAATCCGGCCCTGGCCATGAAGGACGGCAAGGTGATGATGCCCTTCGGCACGCCGGGCGGAGACGTTCAGCCCCAGTCCATGGTCCAGTTGTTCCTGAACGTGGCCGAGTTCGGGATGGAAGTGCAGGAAGCCATCGAAGCGCCCCGCGTTTCCACCTGGGGCTTCCCCAACTCCTTCTGGCCCCACGCCTACAGACCGGGCTTCGTCGGAGTGGAGGGCCGTATCGCCCCCGATGTGGTGGAGGACCTGCGCAAGCGAGGACACTCCGTGGAGGTCTGGGACGACTTCACGCCGCGCATGGGTTCCCTCTGCGCCATCCACGTCGATCAAGAGCGTGGCAGCCGCAACGGCGGCGCCGATCCCCGCCGCGACGCCTACGCCATGGGCCGCTAAGCCCTATTCCAGTCAATGAAAAGGGGCCCCGGCAGAAAACTGCCGGGGCCCTTTTGTTTCTCGATGGATGTCAGCAAAAGTCCTTCCTCCGCACCGGGGAAAGGTTAGTTCCCCCGATGCATCGGGGTGACTCTCGACGAAGCCGGAGACGGGGGCTGACCGCTGATGGCTGAAAGCTGACAGCTACTCCGCCGTCCGCCCGCCGTCGATGACCAACTCAGACCCGGTGACGAAGGACGATTCGTCCGAGGCCAGGTACAGAGCGCCGTAGGCCACGTCTTCGGGCCGTCCCAACCGCCCCAGAGGCGTCCGGTTCATCCGGTCCTCCCGCATGCCCTCTTCGGCCAGAAACCCCTCGGTCATGGGGGTCTCGATGGTGCCGGGGTGGACCGAATTGGCCCGGATCCCTTCCGAGGCGTACTGGACCGCGGTGGACTTGGTCAGCAAACGCACCGCTCCCTTGGATGCCGTATAGGCGGTTGTTTGACGGCTGCCCACCAGGCCGGCCACCGACGATATGTTCACGATGGAGCCGCCTCCGGCCTTCCGCATCGCCGGTATGGCGTACTTGGTGCCCAAGAAGACCCCTTTGGCATTGATGTTCATCACCAGATCCCACTCGGCCGAGGAAGTCTCTTCCACGATGTGTGCCCGGTAGATGCCGGCGTTATTGACCAGGATATCCAGCTTGCCGAAGCGGGAGACGGCCTCGTTCACCGCACTCTGCCAGGCCTCTTCGCTGCTCACATCCAAGGGCACGAAGACGCATTCACCGCCGGCCTCGTTGATCTCGGCCTCCACCTTGCGGCCCTCGTCCTCAAGCACGTCTCCGATGACTATCTTGGCCCCTTCTTTGGCGAACAGCTTAGCCTCCACCGCCCCCATCCCCCGGGCGCCGCCGCTGATCAGTGCCACCTTATTCTCCAGACGCATGTAGTTCTCCCCCAGAATCGTTTTATTGGTCCGGTTGTCAGCCGCTTATTGGGCGGTCCAGCCGCCGTCGATGACCAGTTCGGCGCCGGTGACGAAGGACGATTCGTCGGAAGCCAAGTAAAGGGCGCCGTAGGCCACGTCCTCCGGCTGGCCCAGCCGCCCCAGCGGAGTGGGGTCCAGCCGCTCTTTCTTGAACCGGGCGTCGGCGATGGCCTCGGCGGTCATGTCGGTCTCGATGACGCCGGGGTGGATCGAGTTTGAGCGGATGCCGTCGGCGGCGTACTGGATGGCGGTGGACTTGGTGAATAGCCGCACCGCGCCCTTGGACGCGCTATACGCCGATGAGTAGGCCGCCCCGACCAGCCCCGCAACCGATGAGAGATTGATGATGGAGCCGCCGCCGGCTTGGCGCATGGCGGGTATGGCTGCCTTGGCGCCAAGGAAAACGCCCTTGGCATTGATGTCCATCACCTGGTCCCATTCGTCGGAGCTGGTTTCCTCGACTCGACTGTTGCGGAATATACCCGCGTTATTGATCAAAACATCCAGCTTGCCGAAGCGTGCCACCGTCGCGGCCACCGCCTGCTCCCACTGGTCTTCGTCGGTCACGTCCAAGGGGACGAATAAGCACTCGCCGCCCGTTTCATTGATCTCGGCCTCCACCTTGCGGCCCTCGTCTTCCAGCAGGTCGCCGATAACTATCTTGGCGCCCTCTTTGGCGAAGAGCTTGGCCTCCACCGCACCCATGCCCTTGGCCCCGCCGCTGATCAGGACCACCTTATTCTCCAGACGCATATAGTTCTCTCCCTTTCTGTTCTTGGGCCGATTTTAATGCTTGCCTGCGTGTAGTCAAGGGGCCGCATCCGGGCCGGGGCCCGATTGACCGGGCTTTAGGCCGTCGATAGAATGGTTATCACGCCCTATGGAACCACATCCGGCCACACTCCATTCCCCGATGGACCCCCTTTCCAGAATCGGCCGCCGCCATCTAGCGGTCGCGTTGGCCCTGGCCGGTATCGTTCTCCTGATGGCCTGCGGCGGCTCCGGACAGAGTGCGCGCGACTTTGAAGTGGTCCAATTCGACGGCAAGACATTCCGGTTGTCCCAGGAAACGTCAGAAAATGCCGTGGTGCTGAATTTCTGGTACCCCAGTTGCCCTCCCTGCCGGGTTGAGATGCCCGCCTTCGAAGCCGCCTGGCAAGAGCTCAAGGACCGCCCGGTCCGGTTTTTGGGTCTCTACGTCCCCCAGGGGTTCGATTCTGAACAGGACGCCCGCGACTTCGTGGAGGAATTGGGCCTGACCTTCAGCTTCGCAACCGACCGGCTGGGCCGGATCGCCGAGGCATACGAATTGGAGTATTACCCCAAGACCTATTTCATCAACATGGACGGCGATGTGGTGTCCACCTATATCAGCACTCTGGACCCGGAGGAGATCATACAGCGGGTTGTTGCGCTGATCGGAGACCCCGCGTCGTAGCGGCCCGTCACGGCGCCCAGACGCCTGCCCTCTCCGTCTCATGAACGTATTAGACTGGATATTACTGGCCATCCGCTGGGGACACGCGTTGGCGGCGGTCGCGTGGGTCGGCGGCGGCATATTCTATCTGATGGTGCTGCGCCCGGCCGTCCAACAGGCCCGGGGGCTCCCGAAGGAAACCAGCCGTGCCATCGGCGTCGAGTTCAGGGGGCTGGTCAGCACTGCCATCGCCGTGCTGCTGCTCACCGGCGTCATCTTGTCGGTCTCAAGGCTGACCGAGGAGGCCGTGACCAGTCCCTACGTGGCAGTGTTGGTGGTGAAGATCGTGCTGGCGCTCTACATGTTCTACGTGGTCCGGTTCATGCGGCAGGACAGCTATCCAGAGGACCCGGAATTGGGTGACTCGCGGTGGCAGCGTCTGCGTGGGCGTCTCACCGGCACCACAGCCCTTTTGGTGATTGGCATCGGGGTGATAGGATTGTCAGATGTCCTAGACGGTTTGCTTGAGAACGCCTTGGCGTCGTGAGCGGCCCATTAAACTGGAGTATCTATGAAGAAAGACTTGATGGACATACTGGCCTGCCCGGTCTGCAAGGGCGAACTGGAATTGCGGTCTGAGGCGGAAGAGGGTGATGAAGTGATAACCGGCAGTCTCATTTGCGCCGCCTGCGACGAGACCTACCCCATCGAGGATTCAATACCCAATCTGCTGCCGCCGGACCTGCGCCGGGAGTTGGCGTCGCTTGACGGAGATACTTAACGGCGTTCATCTCTTAAGCCATAAAGCCGTAGACCTAAGGTAAAGAGGCCCGCCCCGATGGAATCGGGGCGGGCCTCTTTGGTCTTCCGTGGTTTTCCGGGGTTTTCTGGGTTATTCGCCTGATTAGAACTGCGGTCTTAACCCTCTCCGGTCAAGACCCGGACAACCATGGGAGCCAGTTCCTCAGCCCTGGCGCGGATGGCTTCCCGGGACAGGTTCTCGATGGGGTGCTGGGTGAAGATGGTCGGGTAATCGGGCGCTCCCCACATCTTCGCCATTCCCTCCGCCGTCGGCACGAACCGGTCGGTGCAGATGGTAGCCGAGGGTATGCCGGCGTTCTCCACGTGAATCCCGTCGTGCACACTGCACGCGCTGCAAGAGCCTCAATCACCGATCGCGATGATCACCGAATCGACCTGTTCGGTCAGCTCCTTCAGGGCCTTGGGGTCCGCGGGCCGGGAGGCGCTGGGCTTCCGGTGCCACTTGACCTCGGTGATCTCGTAACGCGTCCTCAGTATCTCGGCCAACTCCTCAAGAAGAACGTCGGCGTTGCGCTTACTGTCGTCGATAATCCCCAGCCGGGTGCCGGCTAGGCTGGCCAGACGGGGCGCGCCGTCGAAGGGGGCAACTATTGGCTGGGTGACTGGGTTTACCAATACATGTTCGGTCTGGGCCATCTGGTTCCCTCTCTATCTCTCGTTAGGCCGTTACTTGGATTGTGGCGGCGCCGACGCGAAAAATCAATGGCTGGCGCCACGGGCTCACTGGTTGGAATACTCGAACGGGCAGAACTCCCCATACTTCCCGCTGTGGTCGTAGGAACTCCCGCCCACTTGGAACGTGAACCGGCCGGTGGAGCAAAGCTCCTGGATATTCGATGTGAAGCCGGTGGGCTTGGTCAGGGTCGCCAGTTCATCTTCCCCGGTTACCGGATTGCTCATGGGACATAGTTGCAGGTCCAGTATCCCGGGTATCTTGATCCCGCTGCGGATACCGTCCAGGTGAATCTCCATGGGCACATATTGGAACCCCAAGAAGTTGGGCGACAGCTCGTGGAAGACGCTGAAGGGCGGCACTTCCGTCAGAATAGTTTCCGCCGCCGCCCGTTGCGGTGGCGACAGGCGTTGGTCAATCACATCGAGCATGGTGCCGTTCCCCAGGTGGATGGCCTCCGGAAACATGCCGAATTGCCCGAAGACCGCACCGTCCAGCGACACTCCGTCGTAGTGTCCTGATTCGATATGCCAGACGTAGACGCCTTCGCAATTCCCATAAGACGGGGCCACCTCAAAATTACACGGGCAACCCCAGTCGCAATTGCAGCCAGACAGCAGTTGACCCTGCAACGAATATTTCTTCTCTTGGGCCACGCTCTCGTCCTCCCGGCCTATCTGATGAGTTTGGTAACCGCGGTGCAAGCAATTTTGGGTCCCCAACTTGGGATCACCGACGACATGTTGGCCTCTTCGCCACCGGCGAACACCAACAGAATATCGTCGGGTTCCGGTATCAGCGAAACCATGTTTTCATCGTCGCCGGGCTCAGGGTCTCCGTCGATCACGCTGGCCGCCTTGAGGTCGGCCACGGAGCGTTGTGTCCGGGCGTGGATGTAATCCTTGACCTGGGCTTTGGTCCAGTCTTTCCAGAGGTTGGAGTTGCCCGCGATGGTCACCACGATCTGGCCCTGCCGGACGCCGATGCCGGTATCGCCCACCGACCCCGAAGTGGACATGTTGCTGCCGAGACTGGACGCCACGTCGGCCAGGGCGATGAGGATGGGCTCGGGATGTCCCACGGCCCTGACCTGGCGGGGCGCCTCTCCGGCGAACACCGTCACGGTGCTCTGGTCCGCCGAGAAACCCCGCTCGACATGCAGGGGCGTCCAGTGGGTCTCGGTTTCGGCCTCGGCGATGCAGTAGGTGTACTTGCCGGGATGGCCGATGACGCTGCGGTCGAAGACGCCGGGGATGGCGGCGCAGGCGTTCATCAGGACCAGCCGCACGGCGCGGCCGATGGTGGCGTTGGCCCGGTTCCCCGGACCGAACAGGTTGTTCCTGGAATTGATGTTCAGTTCCTTGACCACCGGCCCGTTCACGATGGAAAGGATGGCGGCACCGCCCATGCTGGACGATGGCCCCACCAGGTTGAACACTGGTTCCAACATGGCCTCGGTGGCGGCCAGCACCACCGGCATGTATTCGGGCAGGCATCCGGCCATCACCGCGTTGGCGGCCACCTTGCCCACGGTTATCTCGCGGCGGCGCTCCGGAAGCTCGCCCACAACCTCAGCCGAAGGCCGGCCGGAACGCTCGATGAATTCTCCGACCCGCTGTTCCGTGGGCGGTACCACCGGCAGTCCGTCGGTCCAACCCAACTCATAACAACGCTCGATGGCCTCCAGGGCCGAGTCCCATTGGACAGTAGTTGTGTCGCCTGATTCAGGCAAGGTTAAAGCCCTCCGCTGATGTTCCCAAACGAGACCAACTTCTCACCAAAATGTAAATCTGAGCGGAGCGAAGAATCCCGTTGCTGTGGTAATGAGACCCTTCTCCCGACTCCGGCCGGGATCCGTATGACAGCGTTAAGGGCCTTTCATGCTCTCGCTGAATATGGTCTCCCCGAGAGGCGGCCCCCATCCTAACCTTCCCCCTCGCAAGGGGGAAGGGACTTCTTGGAAGCTTACTGCTGATGGCTGTCAGCTAACGGCTACTTGGCCAGCGTGTACTTGGACAGCGACCGCAGTTCCTTGGGCGGGGTCATGTGCTGGCCCCGGATGGTGTAGGAGACTTCGGCCACGTAGATGGAACCCTGAGAGTCGACGGCGATGCCGTGCGGGGCGATGAACTGTCCGGGGCCTTCCCCTTCGTTCTTGTCCCCGAATTGACTCACCAGGTTGCCTTTCAGATCGAAGATCGACACCCGGTGTCCCAGGCCGGGGGCATCGTCCACGCCGCCCATCCCGTTCAACTCGCCGATGTAGATATGCTCGCCCCAAAGCGCCATGGAGTCGGGACGGTGGATGTTGTTCCACATGGTGATGAACGTGCCCTGGGTGTCGAAGATCTGTATCCGGTGGGCTTCCCGGTCCACCACGTAGACGTTGGCATTGCTGTCGATGGCGATGTTGTGGGGGCGGATGAACTGCCCGGCGTCGATGCCCGGGCTGCCCCAGGAGAACTTGTACTCGCCGTCGCCGGTGTAGACGTGGATACGGGAGTTGCCGTAGCCGTCGGACACGTAGATGTCGCCGTTTCCGGGGTGGATGGCGGCGGCGGTGGGCCGGTTGAACGGCTCCCCGCTCCAGCGGGTAGCTGGATTGTTCTTCTCGCCGATCTCCATCAGCTTCTCGCCCTCGGGGCTGAACTTCTGGATGGTGTGGATCCCGTCGTCGGCGCAGAGGAGAGAATCGTCATGGGCGATGTACAGGCCGTGGGTCCGCGTTTCGCTAAAGTGGCCTTTGCCGAAGGACCGGATAAAATTACCGTCCCGGTCCAACACGATTATCGGTTCCTCTCCCCGGGTTAGGATGAACACGTTGTCCTGTGAGTCGATGGCCACGCCGGGGCATTCTTTGAAGGTCATGCCGCTGGGCAACTTGGCCCAGTTCTCAACAAAGTTATAGCGGAAATCGCCTATCCCGTAGACCTCTGGCATGGTTAGCACCTTCTGTTATCGATTTTGAGCTGCGAATCCTGCCTCGCAGAACAAGGTAATAAGAGCCTGATAAGGCGTGGCGGCAGGCATGGATATCCTAAGTCTGGCCGATTCAGGTGTCAATGGCCGAGGTGGAACGCCCCCATCTCCGGCTTCGTCGAGACTCTCGACGAAGCCGGACCTAACCTTCCCCCTTGCGAATGGGGGCGCTTGGGGCAGGAAGTCTGTCATACCGAGGCGTTCTCGACCCGTCGGGAAGGAATCTCGCTGCCAGAACACCAACACAGACCGAGAGCAAAGAGACCCTTCGCTACACTCAAGGTGGCAACAGGGCTGACTGCTGACCGCCGAAAGCTGTCAGCTATTTAATGACCTGTCCGCCCTCGCCTTTCAGGTAGTCGGCCGTTCGCAGCGCCAGGGCTTGGATGGTAGAGGTTGGGTTGACGCAGGCGCCGGTGGTGAAGATGCTGCCGTCGATGATGAACAGGTTGGAGACATCGTGGGTCCGGCCCCAGCGGTCCACGACTGAAGTCTCGGGGTTTTCGCCCATCCGGGCAGTGCCCAACAGATGCCAGCCGGCGTTGCGGCGCAGGTTGGATGAGAAGACTTTTTTGGCCCCGGCGGCCTCCATGATCTCCGTCGCACGGGCTACCCCGTGTTCCAGCATCTTGGCGGTGTTTTCGCTGACGGTGTAATTGATCTTGGGCGCGGGTATGCCGTTGCTGTCAGTCAGTTCGGGGTCCAAAGTGACCATGTTGTGTTCTTCGGGCAGGTCCTCGCTCATGATCGCGATACCGACGGTGTGGCCGAACCTCTCCTTGAACTCGTCGTGGTGGCTCTCACCCCAGGCGATCCTTTGCCCCATCAGCCCGCCGAGCGCCGCTGGAAGGGGCGCGTTGCCGTAGGACAGTACTTGGAGGTCATAGCCGCGGATAAAATCGTGGGCCGGGTTGGTCTCGTAGAACTCCTGACTCAACATGGCGCTGCCCCTGGGACCATCGTCATCCATACCCAGCCACTCGTCGAAGATGCCCAGCACGGAACCCACCGGATGGTGCATCAGGCACTTGCCAACCAGGCCGCTGCTATTGGCCAGGCCGTGTGGAAAGAGGGCCGAGGTCGAGTTGAGCAGGAGACGGGCGGTGCCGACGCCGTTGCAGGCGAGGACCACTGCCTTGGCCTTCTGTTCCTTCAAATGGCCGTCGGCGTCGTAGTAGAGCGCCCCGGTGGCCTTGCCGGAGCCGTCGATAGTTATCTCCCTCACCCTGGCATGTGTCTCCAGACGTGCGCCCGCTTTGAGCGCCGCCGGCCAATAGGTGAGGTCGGTGGTCGCGAAGGACCGGAGGAAGCCGCCCATATCCGGTTCCCGGCCATCGTAGGTGACCGACGAGATGGCGGTGTCGGAGGCCCACCAGTGCCAACCCAGTTTGTCCAGGGCCTTGGCCAATAGCCGGCCGCCGGGCCGGATGGACAAGGGAGGGCAGGGCCGCTCCGGTTTCTCCGGATAGGCCGGGTCTCCTTTTAGACCGGAGACGCCCATCATCTTGTCATTCAAGTCGTAGTAGGGTTCCAACTCCTCATAGGAGAGGGGCCAGTCGTCGGAGATGCCCTCCAGGGTCCTGACCCGGAAGTCCGACGGATGGAACCGGGGGAAATGGGCGCCCCAGTGGATCAGGCTGCCGCCAACGGCGTTGTACATCAACGGCGCGATGGGTGTTTCACTCTCGTTGATGGGATAGTCCTCCGGCAGCCCCCGAAATCCGGGGTCCGGGTGGAAATCCGTCTGCAGGTGGATCTGGGCGCCGGCCTCGGAGGTGGGGAATGCGTCGGTGGGGACCCAGCCGCCCTGTTCCAGACAGACCACTTTGATCCCGGCCTGGGCCAGGCTCCAGGTGAAGGCGGCGCCGGAGGCCCCGGCGCCGATGACAAGTACGTCGGCGATGTCCTCGTTACTAGACATGGTCCTCCTCAAATACGCAGGGGCACGGTCCCGATGGGATCGGGACCGTGCCCCTGCTGATAGCTGTCAACTGACGGCTGCCGGCTTTCTACCGCCGTTCGAACATAGCGGCGACGCCTTGACCGCCGCCAACGCACATGGTTTCCAGGCCGAACTGGGCGTCGCGGCGTTCCATCTCGTTCAGCAGGGTGGTCAGGATGCGGGCGCCGGTGGCGGCGATGGGGTGGCCCAGAGATATGCCAGAGCCATTGACGTTCAGATTGTCTTCGTTGGGAAGTTTCCACTCGCGGAGCACCGCCAGCACCTGGGCGGCGAAGGCCTCGTTGAGCTCGATAACATCCATGTCTTCCAGGGACATGCCGGTCTTTTCCATCAGCTTGCTCACGGCGGGAACCGGGCCGATGCCCATGGTGGCCGGATGGCAACCGGTCACGACCCAGCCCTTGAGGAAGCCCATGGGCTCAAGACCCAATTCCTCCAATTTGTCTTCGGCCACCACCAGGCAGACCGACGCGGCGTCGTTCTGGCTGCTGGCGTTTCCGGCGGAGACGGTGCCGTCTTTCATCACCGGGCGAAGGCGGCCCAAGACTTCCATGGAGCTATCGGCGCGGGGGCCCTCGTCCTTGTTGAAGATCACCGGGTCGCCCCGACGCTGGGGGATCTCGATGGAGACTATCTGGGAGTCGAACCTGCCGGATTCCTGGGCGGCAACGGCGCGCTGGTGGCTGCGCAGGGAGTACTCGTCCTGTTCCTCCCTGGATATCTCATATTGTTTGGCCAAGTTCTCGGCCGTCTCCACCATGCCGGAGATGACTCCGAACCGGTCCTCTGGGGAGATGGTCTCACGGGCGCGGGCCAGGCGGTCGTGCAGGGTGATGGAGCCGAAACGAGCGCCCCACCTGGACTCGTTGACATAATATTCGGCGTTGCTCATGCTCTCCACGCCACCGGCGATGACGACGTCGGCATTCTCCGTCTGGACCATCATGCAGGCGTTCAAGATGGCCTGCAGGCCCGAGGAACAACGGCGGTCGAGTTGGTAGCCGGGCACCTCGATGGGAAGGCCGGCCTTGA
>JADFNR010000164.1 GCA_022563275.1 Chloroflexota bacterium
AGAGGACACAGCGTGTTGTTGGGGAACTCGTAATAGGTTTCATCGACGCAACCGACCACGCCGGTCTCGAGCAGCGCACGTGCTTCCTGCTCGGTCAGCAGGTTGCCGGTCGGGTTGTTGGGTGAGGCCAGGAACACGATGCGCGCTGAATCATCGATGGCTTCCAGCATTGCCGGAATATCGATGCCCCAGGTGTCGCAGCGCGGAATCGAAACGAAATTCGCGTCGGCCAGCCCGGCCGAGAAGCTGTACATGCCGAAAGTCGGCTCGCAGTCGAGAACTTTCTGGCCGGGCGCGACGAACAGGCGCATCAGGAGGTCGATTATTTCGTCGCCGCCCGCCCCTGCCATTATTCGGTTGGCCGGCTGCCCCGTGTAGTCGCTGAGAGCTGCACGCAACTTGCGCTGGTTCGGGTCGGGGTAGAGGTGGAGCGGCAGGCCGGCAAGCGCTGCCGATACCGCGTCGAGCGGGCCGTAAGGGTTCTCGTTCGCGTTCAGACGAATGACATACTCGGGCTTGATACCGGCTTTCCTTGCGAGTTCCTCCGATGGGTCTACCCCGTGGTAGGTCGCTATTTTGACCATGTGCGGCCGCATGAGTTTTTCGAGTTGAGACATACTGGGCAAGTGTGAACTGTCTGGCCGTTATTCGCCAACCATGCGCCGGCGGCGGTATTCGGATGCAGCAGCGTGACCGTGCAGGCCTTCAAGCTCTGCCAGGATTTCGGCATCTTTCGAGAGTTCCAGGAACGTAGCGTCGTCGAACGTCAGGACGGGCGTGATCCTGACAAAGTTTCTTACCGAGAGCGCTGACGAGAACCGGGCGGTCCCTGCGGTGGGCATCACGTGAGAAGGTCCCGCCACGTAGTCGGCCATGACTTCGGCCGACCATTCGCCGACGAACAGACCACCGGCGTTCCTTACGTTTTCGACCAGGTCGCTGGCATTTTCTGTGAGGATGCACAGGTGTTCCGGTGCGGCGGCGTTCGCGACCTCGATCGCCTCGTCTGTGTTCGATACGACTATGGCGACGCCACGGTTCGCGAATGCTGCCGTTGCGGTGTCTTTCCTCGGAAGGTTTTTCAGCTGGCGCTCGATCTCCGCTTCCGTCCGTTCGACGATGCCTTCGGATAACGCAACAAGAATCGGCATCGCTACCGTGTCGTGCTCCGCCTGGGCGATGAGGTCGGCGGCGCAGAAGCTGGCGTTGGCCGTCTTGTCGGCCAGCACGATGGTCTCGGTGGGGCCAAATACACCGTCGATGTCCACCTGGCCCTGGACCAACTTCTTGGCATATGACACGAAGATGTTGCCGGGGCCGCAGATCTTGTCTACTTTTGGAATGGAGTCCGTTCCGTAGGCCATGGCCGCGATGGCCGGCACTCCGCCCACTTGATAGAGGGTGTCCACTCCGGCGATCTCCGCCGCGACTATCACCGCCGAGTTCAACTCTTCTCCCCGTTGGGGCGGCGTGCAAAGGATAACCTCGCGGACGCCGGCCACCCTGGCCGGTACCGCCGTCATTAAAACGGTGGAAGGGTAGGCGGCGCTGCCGCCGGGAGCGTACAGGCCCACCCGGTCAAAGGGCCGGATCAGTTCGCCCAGTCCCTGCTTCCGGTCAACCCACTCGGTGGGCATGGTGGACTCGTGGAAGCTGCGCACCCGCTGGGCGGCCAGTTCCAAGGACTCCCGCAGTTCTTTGCTTACGGAGTCCCTGGCCTGGGCCATCTGAGATTCCGTTACCCGGAAATCTTCCAGGTCCGAGCCGTCCAAGAGCTTGGCGTAACGCAGCACCGCGGCATCGCCATCACGGCGCACATCGTCCAGCATCTGATGGATCGATTGAAGCGGTGTCACGCCCTTGCCGAAGGCTTCTTCGGTCCGGGCCAATACCGACTCGGGCAGCGAGTCCAGGTCCAGGGGGTCGATGCGGACCAGAACGTTCTCGGCGTTCTGGACTCCATATATCACATTAAGGGCCAACAGGTTTCTCCAATGTTCTCTGTGCTTGTGCTCTGTCTAGTCCGGCACGAATTCGCGGACCTGGGCGATGGTCGCGGCCAGGGCCCGCTCTCGGTAGGCAGACACCTCCGCTTCCGGGACGTTCTCGTAGACCTGCTCCAGGCTGCTGGGCATGCCTTCCAGGAATTTCTCCACGGTCCGCTGCACATCCTCATCATCACGATACAGCCGGTTCAGTGCGCCTTTCAACCGGTCCCAGGTGAATTCCCAGACTTGGAACCGCCCGACACGGTCCTTCCACTCGGCTAGCAGCCCGTCTTCAAAGAATGGCATGGTCACGTCATGTTCGGAGCAGGCCAGCCACTTTTCAGGGTGGGAATCCCCGCTGATCTGGGGCAGGGCTTGCCGGTCCAAGTCCAACTGCATCGCCCGGTCCCAGATGTTGGCCTCGATCTGGTCGTCGGTCAGACGGCTATCTTCCGCGGTATCGAAGTGGGGCCGGAACACGCTGGTGATCCAGACCTCGTCCGCCGCCAGGTGGCCGACGTAGCCGGCCAGAAACGCCCTGGACGCCGGCGACATGTCCTCCTGCAATTCCGGGTGCATGCGGAACATGGCCTTGGTCCCGGTGCCGACCTCCTCCACCGAAAGGGGTGCGAAGTGGGTCTGCTCCCTGGGCCACTTGGTCATGGCCCGGATGTCGGGGGCGGTGGATCCCAGGTAATAGCTGCCCAGGTGGTCGAAGACGTAGCTTCGGTCCAACTGCTCGGCAACCTGGTCGGCTAGATATATGTGCATCGGTAGGTTTGGCATTATCTATATATCCACCGAGATCCCGTAGGAAACCCGTCGGAACCCGGACGGGCCTCGGCCGATCAATTTTAGTCTTTGGCGTCACCGCCAAATAGGTTTTGGTAGGCCTGGGAGTGGCCGTCGAAGAGGTAGCTCAGTTGGGAGGCGGCCACGTCGATTGCCCCGCAGTCCCGCAGGTGGTCCACCGCTTCCAGCAGCTGGTCCTTCTTGATCAGCAGGCTCACGTTATACCAGTCCTGCTCCTCGACGTTGTAGACCCTGGCAACGGTGGGGCCGCGCAGTCCGGCCAAGTCGGGACGGGCCAGCACCGTTGAACTGACCTCCTCCGCCGATGACGCCCGCACGTTGGCGGTGACGCGGTAGTAGGGCTCGGCCCTCAGGTGGCCCTCCATGAGTTCGACGATGGAACGGGCCAAGGCCAAGGCCTCCCCTGACTTCGAGATCATTACCGGGTTGGCGATGAGACATGCCTGGGAGGCCAGGATGGTGCCCTCGTCCAATGTTTTCAGTTGGTTCTCCCGGAGCGTGGCCCCGGTGGCTGTTAGGTCGGCGATCAGGTCGGCATAACCGGCGGCCGGGGCTGCTTCCATGGCGCCGCTGGCCGGAACCAGTGTGAAATAGTTGATGCCCCGGTCGTAAAGGTAGCCCCGCAACAGCCGGGGGTACTTGGTGGCGATGCGCAGCTGCTTGCCCTCTTGACGAAATTCCAGGGCCAGGTCGGCCAAATCGGAAAGTGAGGTCACGTCCATCCAGGAATCGGGCACCGCCATGACAAACTCGCAGCGGCCGTATTCCAGGTCTTCGATCAACACCGACGCCCGCGCCTCGTCGTTGCGGTATTCCAAGACCCGGTCCAGGCCGGTCACGCCCAGCTCCGCGCTGCCCTCCTCCACCTTCTGGGTGACATCGGCGGTGCGCTGGAACAGCACCTCCACCCCTGGGATGGCGGGGACCGAGCCGGTATAGCGCCGGGAGTTGGGCCGGGAAACGGTCAGTCCGCAGGCCCTCATGAAGCTGAGGGTCGATTCGTATAATTCGCCGTCGCTGGGCAGCGCGATGCGCAGCAATCCCTGCCCTTGGTTCTTATTCCTGTCTATATCAACCATGGCCTGGCCTAACTCGCACCAATGGTGATGAGCGCGTCCAGGTTATAGGCAAAACCCAGGGCCGGGACGGCGCCGCCGCCTCCCAGCGCCCTGGAAAGTGTGTCGTAACGGCCTCCGCCGCCCAGTGTCCCGGGCCAACCGGGGTGGCTGACCTCGAAGATCACGCCGTTGTAGTATGCGAGGCCGCGCACCAGGCTGAAGTCCAACACGACCTGGCCCTTTATGTCCGGCCCATGGGACATCAGACTGATCACCTCTGAGAGACGGTCGACGGCATCCTGGTTGGCCCCGGCCGACGCCAAGGTCTTCTTAACCGACTGAAGCGCCGGTCCAGGCTCGCCCTTGATCACCGCCAGGTCGCTGGCGAGTTCTAGACCCTGGCGAAGCTTTTCTTCGTTGTCGGTCCCCCTGATCTTTTGAAGCATACGCTCCACCACATCTTCGGGGGTGCGCTGGCCAAGCTGGTCTGCCGAGTTCCATTGCAGCAGGCCCAGCAAAACCGACCTCGCCTGGGTGTCATTCAGGCCCTGGACCGCCTGACGCAGCGCGGCGTCTTCTGAATCAACGTCACCAGAGGCGACGGAACCGTTGGACCCGCCGACGAGGTGCAGGCGGCGTCCTTCTTCCAGTAATCCGGGCACCGCGGAACGCCCTTCCCTGAGCTGGGGCATGCTCTGGATGATGAAGGACCGGGCCCGCTCGGAGACGCCCACCGGCTCCAACAGGCTGTCGAGGATGTCCAGGTCGGCAAGCTGCAGGACCCAGCCGTCCAGTCCCAACTGGCTGGGCACGGCCACGGCGAGATTCAGGAGCTCCACGTCGGCCGCGATCTCCGAGGAACCGATGAGTTCACCCCCCACCTGAGTGAACTGGCTGCTGGCTTCTGGGTGGGATACGTCGAACCGGAATACCGGCCCGCAGTATTGCCAACGCGCCGGCAGGCTGATGTTGGCCGCATTCTCCAGGTAGTGCCGCATGATGGGCGAGGTGAACTCAGGACGCAGGCTGACCGGGTTACTGCCTGCGTCGGTGAAACTGTACAACTGGGAGGCCAACTCCCCGCCCGACTTCCTCAGGAAAAGCTCGGTTGGCTCGAGGACCGGGGTCTCCAACTGCCGGTAGCCGTAGCTGCCCAGGAGCTGGCACAGCCGGTCCTGCAATCCCTGTTTTTGACGCAATGCGTCTTCCGGCAAGTCGTGCATGCCCTGTAGGCGGGAAACGGTATTGGTTGATTGTGCCGGTTGGCGGTACATGTCAAAAAGCCGGAATACGGGACAAATAAATAAGGACGTCTCGATTGAAATCTACGGCGGTATGAGACGCCCATTAA
>JADFNR010000165.1 GCA_022563275.1 Chloroflexota bacterium
CGGCGATGCCGGTAGGCGTAGCTCCAAGCGTGCATGACCGCTTCTTTGGCCCACTTGTAATTGCGGGAGGAGGAGCCGTAGTAGCCTTTGGCGGCCTTCAGTATCTTTTTGTGGCGGGCGTGCTTAGTAACGCCACGTTTGACTCTAGACAAGGGTTGATCTCCGAAAAGGGATTACTGGCTTACCCGTAAGGAAGCATCCGGTGCAGACGTTTGAAGTCCGCACTAGCGACTGCCAACTTATCGGCGTATTTCCTGGTTACTTTGGTGGGTTTCTTGCGCCTCAGGTGGCTGCTCATACGCTTGCGCCGAAGCAACTTACCGGTGGCGGTTATGTGTATGCGGGCCTTGGCCCCTTTGTGTGTCTTAAGTTTTGGCATCAGCCAGTTCTTCTACTTGGTCCTCTTTTTTATCTGCTGGGGCGCTTTCCGCCGCCTTCTCCGACTTGGGGAGGGCGGGAATCAGCACCATGGACAACGCCCTGCCTTCCATGGCCGGTGGGCGCTCCAAGCGCACTTCGTCTTTTAATTCGTCGGCCACCCGTTTCAGGACCGAGAGGCCCAACTGCTGGTGGGCGGCCTCCCGACCGCGGAAACGGACGGTGAGCTTGACCTTGGACCCGTCGCTGATGAACTCGCGAATCTTGCGGGTCTTGGCGTCTAGGTCATGAGACCCAATGTTGGGCCGGAAGCGCACCTCTTTCTGCTCGGAGCTTCTCTGGCCTTTCTTGGACTCGCGTTCTTTCTTTGAAGTGAGATATAGGAGTTTGCCGTAGTCCAGTAGCCTGCAGACGGGGGGATCAGAGTTGGGAGCCACCTCAACCAGGTCCACATCGGCATCGCGCGCGAGTTGGAGCGCCCGGGCGAGGTCCATCACACCGAGCTGGGCCCCATCGTCACCGATGACTCTTACCTTGGGGCTGTTTATGCGCTCGTTGACCCGATATTGTCTAGCTATGCTCTGGTACCTCCGATAAAATCCTCATCAATTACGTGAAAGATAGGTGGATTCACTCTAGCATACCCCCTATACAACGTCAAACAGAATTCGGCATGCCCCAGGCCAGCCTACGGGGTGCGTCCGTACCTTTGCAGCAGGCGGTAGATCGCACCCGCCCCAAAGTTGATGGCAGCCACCGGCACACGCTCATCCGGGCCATGAATGGCTGAGACGAAATCCAGCGTCTTTGGCAGCAACATTGGCAAAAATCCGTAAGTTTGGATGCCCAGGCGGGCAAATAGCCTGCCGTCCGTTGCCGCAGGCATAAGCATGGGCACAGCGATGCCCTCCGGGTCGCTCTCCTTCAATACGCTGCTCAACGTATCGAATAGGCCCAAGTCGGGCTGCTGGGGCCCGGCGTCGTGACTCAGCACTTCAATCTCGATGTTGGCGCCGGTCCCGGCAATCTCAGCTAATTCCGATACCAATCTCTCTGGGCCAATGTTGGGCAGGAGCCGGCCGTCCAAGTCAACGGACACCTCTTCGGGAATCACGTTTATCCGCTCGCCGCCCCGCACCAACGTGGGGTTGACCGTGTTTCGGAACAGCGGGTTGAAGGTGCGGCCTCTGGCTCCCAGCAGCCTCAGGGCGACGGCTGTGAAACGGGGGTTGAGCAGGGCCGCCATCCCGGCGCGGGCGGGTGGGGGCAGGTGTTTGCCGATGGCCTGAAACATCATCCGGGCCTCTGGCGTCACGTGGATGGGCAGTTGGCGGGACTGGACCCGCTGCAGGAACCGGGCCAGTCCGTTCATGGGGTTGTCCCGCTGTGTCAGTGAGGCGTGGCCGCCCGCGCCCCGGAAGGTCGCCCGGAGATGGCACACTTGTTTCTCCGAGACCATGATGGGATAGAACCGGCGGCGGCCCAGGTTGAAACTGAACCCGCCGAACTCGCCGATGGCGTATCTTATCCCTTGGAATTGCTCGGGGTGGTCCTCGACCAGGTACCGGGCCCCCAGGTTTCCACCTGACTCCTCGTCACAAACCACAGCCAGCACGATGTCGCCGGCCGGGATCATTCCATCTGTCTTGGCCCGCATGATGGCGTAGAGCATCATGGCGATGCCGCTCTTCATGTCCAGCGAGCCCCGCCCCCAGAGGAATCCGTCCACCAGCTCTCCGCCGAAGGGCGGTTGCCGCCAACGGGCCGGGTCCGCGGGCACCACATCGACGTGGCCTTGAAGCAGCAGAGGCGGCGCGCTGCCATCGCCGGGCAGGCGGGCGATGAGGTTGGGACGGCCGGGCGTTTTGGCGAAGACCTGGTTCTGGATGCCAGCGCCGTCCAGCAGGGTTTTGATGTGTTGGATGCACCGCCCTTCGTTTCCCGGAGGGTTGGTGGTGTCGAACCGCACCAACTGCTGCGTCAACGCAACAGGGTCTACGTATGCGGTGTTGGAGGAAGGAGAAGCAATCGTAGACACGTTTTTCCGGCAAACGGAGCCCGAGGCGGTCCGCCCGCTACTCGTCGGCCGGGTCGTCGTCGAGGTCCAGGTCTAGATCGGATTCAATGTCCACGTTTGAACCCAGCCCCTGTAGGAACTCTTCAACCATTGGTGAAAGGGGGGTGGACGAGGCGGCGTCTCCCCCATTCTCCCGGTCATAGCGCTCTTCGAGCCGTTCCAGGAGACCGGCGACCTCCGATGTGTCTGAGACGATGTTCTGCAGCGAAGCGTATTGTTGGCGTCCCCGTTCTTGGTCCACTAGGCGGCTGGGCAGTCCATATAGGGTGCACAGAATCTCCATCAGCCGCGCCGTTCCGGTGAAGTCCTCTTCCACCTGGAAATATTGGGGCAGATGGACCACAAATATTCGGGTCTCGATATCCATCTCCTCCAGGGTATTGGAGATCAGATAGGTGATGGTGGTTGGCCCTTCGTAATTGCTGGGGCGCACGCCAACCAGTTTGTATTCATCTTCGTTTCCGGAGTTCACCGTGCCCCCCGAGACCAACAATTGGCGGGTGTGGGGCACCATGTCGTACATCGCGCCAATCATGGAATAACGCTTGACCCCGAAATACTTGAGGACCTCGATCACAGAGTCGGTGTAGTCCTCTCCGTAGAGATGGGGTTCCAGCAGGTGCAGGGTGATGATGTCGGGCCCGTGTTCCCGGACGCAGGCGCTGATGGTGGTGGATGGGATCTTGTATTCCCTGACCCCCTGATTCAGGATCGATCTGGGACGGTAGCGGGTGAAGTCGTAGTAGCGCCCCGGCCGGACCAAACGCCCGATCTCCTTGGACTCAAGATGACGCTCCAACCGCCTCAAGGTCAAAGTACCGACGTTTCCCACGTCGATCCAAGGCCTTAGGACCGCCAATACATGGGGGTCTTTTAGCTCTGGCAGAGGCTCTGGAAATTCGAAGTCGCCGATGCGCATGCTTCTAGTTTGACAGTGGCGATTTGGATTTACAAGGGGAGGCTATCCGGCCTAGTGTTAATATCGATCCGGGCCAGCTTCAGCTACGGGCGTGTGCGTCGGAAACCTGAATTTTGATATCATACGTAGCTACAAACTGAGGTGGGTGTAAGACCGGACCCAACGGGAACCCCATCCAAATCGCGCCGTCTCCGGACCAACGCGGCGGCCTTCCGGCAAATGACATTAAAGAAGGGCGAATGCCGACCATATTCCCGGCGGTCCTGACCGTCACCGTGGCTACCTTCCTCATTGCTGCCTGCGGCGGCGATACGGCGACGCCCACCATTGAGCCCACGGCAACTGAGATAGCCGAGGTCTCTCAAGAGACCGCCAGTCTACCAGTGTGGCGCTACGTGAACAGCGGCTGGGTTTCGCCGGTGAACGAGCAGTCCGCCAACGCGTTCTCCAGGGAATTGAGGGTGGCTGTGATAACCACTTCCCAAGAGATGGACGATTTCAACCGCGCCGTGATCAGCAAACGCACCAAGGGGACGGGAACTACTCTGGGCCGCCCGGAGTTTCCGGGCTCGGTGGTCCTGGTGGCCTATCTGTTGTGGCTGCCGGTCCAGGGCGACCCTCTGTCGGTGGTGGGTCTGGAGATCGACGGAAACCGGGCTGTGGTCGACCTGGAACTTGACGAAGATTCTCAGGGGCGGGCATATCCCTATCTGTATGCTCCCATGACCATGGTGACGGTGGACCGGTCATTGTTTCCGGCCGAGGGTCCGGTGGTCTTTGAATTCAGGTTGGACGGCGAACTCCAGGTCACGCTTACCGACACCCTGCAATAACAACATCAAACCAATGCGGGCTTTTCTGATTCGCGACCATCTTGGACCGCAAATGGAATGCGTATGGTGAAAGAGGTGCCGGTCCCAACCTTGCTTTCGACGGATATGGAACCGTTGTGCTTGCTGATGATCTCTTGACAGATCGCAAGCCCCAGTCCCGTCCCGTTGAATTTCTCTGAATATAACGGGTCGAAGATTAGATCGATGTTCTTGGGGTCGATGCCGCTTCCGGTGTCCGAGATCACGATTTCGACTGACCCTTCTATTCCACAGGCGTCGATGCGCAATCGGCCCCCATTCTCCATTGCGTCTTGCGCGTTTGCCACCAAATTTTGCAAGGCCCGAACCAGGTGAGACGCTTCGCCTAAGACCAGGGGCAATTTAGATTCGATCGTTACAGAAAGATCGATGTTTTCATGCAGGACGAAACTGGTCACTGAATCATTGATGACGTCACCAATCTCGATCTGTGAAAAGGTGATTTCCCTGTTTGACCCAAAAGACAATAAGTTTGAAATTACATCATTCGCACGGGTGACCTCGCCATTCATAAGCTCAAACAATTCGGCGATCTTTTCTTTATTTTCGATTGTCCATTCGGCCTCTAACTTCCGTTTCACCAGGTAGACAGCATTTTTGATCGCGCCCAGAGGGTTTCGAAGGTCATGGGCGATACCGCCTGACAATTGCCCGATTATCGCAAGCTTCTCTGATATCATCACCCGCTTCCTAGCGTCCTCGAGTTCTTGAGTCCGAATCTGCACACGTTCTTCCAATAATTGGTTCGATTGGATAATCTGCTGATTGGAACGGGAAAGCGCTTCAGTCAATCGCTCCAACTCCTGGTGGGCGATCTCGGACTCGTCGTGGAGAATGGAGATTTCGAGGAGATTGCCAAGCCCTTCTACAACAGAGGCCAAAAGGTCAACCAACTCCGGATCGAAAGCGTTCTTTTTTTTGGAGATCACGGTAACTAGGCCCAG
>JADFNR010000054.1:0-3033 GCA_022563275.1 Chloroflexota bacterium
CTCCTGGCCAAGGAGATCGCCAGCCTGGACCGCTTCAGCGGCGGCCGGTTCCTGTTCGGCATCGGCACCGGCTGGCTGAAGGAAGAGACGGAGATGATGGGCGGCGATTTCGAGCACCGCTGGACGCAGACCAGGGAAGCCATCGAGGTGATGAAGGAACTCTGGACCAAGGACGAGGCTGAGTACCACGGCCGGTACTTCGACTTTCCGTTGGTCAGGTCCTACCCCAAGCCCCTCCAGAAGCCCTATCCGCCGATCATCCTGGGCGGGATGGCCAAGAACGTGCTGCGCCGGGTGGTGGCCCACGCCGATGGCTGGCTGCCCAACCGGGTGACACCCGCGCAGGTGGAGGAGAGCCGCAAGAAGCTGGACGCCATGGCCGCCGAGGCGGGCCGCGACCCCAAGTCGATCACCATCTCGGTCTACGGACAGCTGCCAGAGCGGGACATCGTTCGTTCTCTGATTGATGCCGGCGCCGACCGCGTGGTGGTCCGCCCCGAGCACGTGGAGACCGAGCAAGAGATGGGCGAACAACTGGAGCGCATGGCCGAAGCCGTCCTCCGCTAGAGGACGTCATCTCCCGTAGGCGCGGGTTTTTAACCCGCCCTGCTGGTCCGCCGTGGCGCTTACCGGTTGGAGAAGGCTGTTGGACAACGGTAGACCTATCCACCGGGTCCACACAGAACCGGTCGTGATTTACGACGGTCCAGGCGGGTTGAAAACCCGCACCTACGGCATCAACGCCGCGAGATTAAAATTTAGGCACACAGGACGATTTCCGTCTTTCCGGCGAAAGCCGGAACCCACGGGACCACCCACCCTGCGAGGAGATAAGCCATGGACCGCACCACCGAAATGCTGGCGTCATACGCCTGCAGACTCAGCTATGAGGAACTGGGGCCCAAGACGGTGCACCAGGTCAAGCGCACCCTGGTGGACACCATGGGCTGCGCCATGGGCGGCTTCGTGTCCGAGCCGGCCAAGATAGCGAGGGCCATGGCGTCGTCGGTCACCAGCACCACCCCCGCACGTGTCCTGGGCACCAACGAGTACACCTCGCCCGACATGGCCGGGTTCGCCAACGGCGTGATGGTCCGGTATCTGGACTGCAACGATTCCTACTTCTCTCCGGGCGGCGGGCACCCCAGCGATATGATCCCCGCCGTGCTGGCCGTGGCCGACCCCATGGTGGCCGACGGCCGCACGATCGTCACGGCCATCGCCTTGGCCTATGAGGTCTTCTGCCGCCTGTCCGATCAGGTGGTGGCCAGCGACCTGGGCTGGGACCAGGGCATGTTCAGCGTAATCGGCGCCGCCTGTGGAGCGGGCCGGATACTGGGGTTGGACCAAGAGCAGATGGGCCACGCCATATCCCTGGCCATCACCCCCTCCCTGCCCCTGGCGGTAACCCGCAGCGGCGAGCTCTCCATGTGGAAGGGCTGCGCCACCGCTGCCGCCACTCGTTCCGCCGTGTTCGCCGCCATGTTGGCGGCCGAGGGCATGAGCGGGCCGAACGAGCCTTTCGACGGCAAACGGGGGCTCTGGGAGCAGGCCGTGGGCCAGCCCGTGGAGATTCCCGAGTTTCCGTTGGGCGCCAGCCGGGCCGATGACGACCCCTTCCGCATCACTCAGACCATCGTGAAGAGCTACCCGTCTCAGATCCACACCCAGGCGCCCATCGGCCTGGCCCTGGAATTGGGCAAAGAGGTGGCGCTGGCCGACATCAAGTCCATCCATATAGACACATATCACACGGCCGCCAGCACCGCCGCCAGCGAGCCTGAGAAATGGGACCCCAAGACCCGGGAGACCGCCGACCACAGCATCCCATTCCTGGTGGCCGTGGCCTTTCAAGAAGGCGCGGTAACTCCCGGCACATTCACACCCAAGGGCATCGCCGACGCCACCAAGCGGGACACCATGTCCAAGATGACCCTTAGCGAAGACCCGGAGTTCACCGCCAAATTCCCGTCCGAGTACAACTGCCGGATCACCGTAACCGACCGGTCAGGCGGGGTCCACACCGCCCACACCGCCTTCTCCAAGGGCCACAAGAACAACCCCCTGGACGACAAAGAACTGGAGGGAAAGTTCCGCAGCTTCGCCGCCCCAGTGCTCTCGGATATGCAGTGCGACCAGGTCTTGGAGACCATCTGGGCCATCGACGAGGCCACCGACATGGACGATCTCTTTGACAGCCTGGTGGTGTAGTTTGACCGGTCTATCGCTGAAAGAACTAGAAAACCGGAACAAGAAAAACGCCCGGCGGACGATGATCTCTCCGCCGGGCGTTTGGGCGATCAGACCGGCCGTGCGGCCAGGCTACGGGGTCAGATCGAGGGCTTCCACGATTCCAGTGAAGGGTATACCGGCGGTCTCGTTCACGTCCTTCACCAAGTCCTGGCTATCGGACTCGAACAGGCACATGCACCGCTCGTCGCCGGGAACGAAGGTGCTCCGGATATAGCGGACCGCCTTTCCTTCCGACGTGAACTTCTGAGAAGTCTCGATCGCTGCCTTCTGCGCCGCCCCCAATTGTTCCATGGTTATTCCCTTCAAGTCTCGCTCCACCATAAAAACTGTCATCTTCGGTTCCTCCCATCGGTTTGTGTATCCGCCGCACCGGCGGTGTGAGGGAATAATAAACGGGCAGCAGACCTTGGGCATCGGTATATGTTCCCATTTTTGGCGCCAGAGGTTCTATTGGCTAGGGGAATTTCTGCCAGTGGAGAGCCCGGCGGTATGGGAACAATTTCCCATAACAGCGCGAGCCGAGGGGACTTGGTGAAGCCGTGCCGGCTGACGCAGCCCCGGTCAGGGAACCAGGCCGTGCCTGTTGGCGTAGGCGGCCGCCTCTGTCCGGTTGCCGGAGTTGGTCTTGGTCAAGATTCTTGTCACGTGGTGAGCAACGGTGCGGAGGCTGATGACCAGTTCGTCCGCCACTTCTTGGTTGCTTCGGCCTTGCGCCACCAGGGTCAAGACTTCGATCTCCCGCGGCGTCAGCCCATCCATCTGCCGTGATGAAGCGTCTCC
>JADFNR010000054.1:3132-22790 GCA_022563275.1 Chloroflexota bacterium
GCAACGGTGCGGAGGCTGATGACCAGTTCGTCCGCCACTTCTTGGTTGCTTCGGCCTTGCGCCACCAGGGTCAAGACTTCGATCTCCCGCGGCGTCAGCCCATCCATCTGCCGTGATGAAGCGTCTCCCGGACCTGGTCCGCCATTCTGGGGCGCCCCAAACCATTCCGCGGGGGCAAGTTCGTGAGCGGTGTTGAAGTGCTCATCCGCCTCAGATTCCCGTCCTTGAGCCCTGAGCAGAAGACTGAAATTGTAGTGAGTCTCCGGGTCGCCGGGGCGCAGCCGCAGCACCTCGAGGTAGTGCACTTCGGCGGCCTCAAGATCGCCTCGAGCCTGCAATAGAATGGCGAGGTTGTTATGGGCTTCGGGATATTCGGACCGGAGACTAAGCGCCTCTAGATACGAGGCCTCGGCGCCTTCCAACTGCCCTGCGTTTTCCAGAGCGAGGGCAGAGTTATAATGTGCCTCCGGGTAATCGGGCCGTATTCGAACGGCCTCCCGGTAGTGTTGTTGTGCCCGTTCCGCCTGGCCCATGTCGTCCAGCAGGATCGCGAAATTGTTGTGCACTTCGGCGTACTCCGGTCTCAGCCGCAGTGCCTCCACTAAGTGCTGTTCCGCCTGGCTGGCATCGCCCGCCGCCCGCTGCAGGTTGCCCAATCCGTAGTGAGCGTCAACGTAGTCGGGACGCATCCGCAAAGCCTCTTGATACCGTTCCGCGGCCCCATGCAGGTTGCCGCGCGAGTGCAGCAATACCGCATAGTTATAGTTGGCTTCCGGATACCAGGCCCGAATCTTGATCGCTTGACGGTAATGCTCTGCCGCCACGCCTTCTTCTCCATTAGCGCGCATCACCACGCCCAGATTATTGTGGGCTTCCGCGTAGTCGGGCCTCATCTCCAGGGCCCGGCGGTAACAGCCGGTTTCCTCTTCCCCGTTCTCCTTATCGGTCCCGATGTAAGCAACGCCGGCCAGGAAAGAGGTTTCGGCGGTGTCTCGCTCACCCATGCCGGCGAGTGCGTCCTGCGCCGACGATGTGATCTGGTAGAGAGTCCTCTGAGGGAGTTGGTCCCCCTCCAAGGCATGAACACCCGCCTGTTGGAACTCGTACATGGCGACGTCCGAGGCGTCGAGCACGTTCTCAGTAACCAACAACGATCCTGGTTCGGCGGCCTCGGCGATCCTCCGGGCCAGATCGATTGACCGGCCGACCCAGGCGTCGCCGCCGTCCAAACGCGTGGCGTCGCCGAAATGGCAACCAAGATGCAGCGGAAGTTCTGGAGGCTGTTCCTGGCCGGTCGACCGGTATCTTCCGGAGTCCCATCTCTCGATCAACTTCAGGCTGAACTGGAGGGCCGCGTCGGCGCTTTCAAAGATGAAAAGATGCCCATCGCCTTGAAAGTTCCGGTGGAGACAGCCGTGTTGGGACGCCAATGATTCCGCGAGATACCGGTACTCTGCGATGAGACCAACCACCTCGTCGCGTGGTATCCGGCCCCAGGGGGATGTTTGGCGACCCAGGTCCGCGAATACGGAGGCGAAAAAAGAAGCCATGGGTTGTCCCTTGAATGGCTATTGGCTTGAAGGGTAGGAGGGGGAAACTAACGGGGCGATGCCGCGGAGCCCAGCGCCGGATTGCTCAACTTGAACTATTAAGTGATCTCTTCCGTGGTGATGGATAACGCCTCTGAGATGCTTTCAACGGGCAGGTCAGCCCTTTCATTGGCCTGGCGCACCACGTCTGCAGTCTCTCCCTCAAAGAGGCAATAGCACTTGTCCTCACCGGGGATGAATATCGATCGAAGGTACCGGACGGGCGTGCCCTCGCGGGTCATCGCCGCCGTGGTCTGCTTGGCGCGCTTGGCAGCGGCTACGACCTGTTCACCGGAGAAGTTGGGCAGATGCCGTTCCACTACGTATTGGGGCATACCGGGCCTCGCTCACCACATCAATTAAGGCGTCAATGGAGTATAGATGGGGGAATACCGCCAGTCAACGAATGGGATAATCAAAGGAATCAGCTTCGTCCAGAGTTGCCGGCCACCCGGTTAAATCTCCAGGTCATCAAGGCAAACCATGATATAATCCCGGCGGTCTCACGCACGGTTTTTGGACCGTTCTGACGATTCTGTCCCCGCGTAAAACGATCTCCGCCCGGCCCGATGATTGCCTTGCAACGGCCGGATTCTGGATAACAATGAGCACCCACGGCAGCGCCGATTTCCGCATGCTATTTTCCCAGGTAGTCCAGAAGCCCCAAGAGGACATTCAATTAGACCGGGCGGCCCTATATCTGGCCGGGGAAGAATACCCGGAGATCGATGTCCCCTCCCATCTGGCCGAGTTGGACGCTTTCGCCGCCCAGGTCTCTCTTCGAGTGGGCTATGAGACCGCCCCCGCGGACCTGGCCCGCGCCATTGCCGGCTACCTGTTCGACGAATTGGGTTTCCACGGCAACGCCAGCGGGTACTACAGTCCCGACAACAGCTTCCTGAACCGGGTGCTGGAAACACGCACCGGAATACCGATCACCCTTTCTTTATTGTTTCTGGAGGTGGGACGCCGCTTGGGTCTCAATTGCTCCGGGGTAGGATTGCCAGGTCACTTCATCGTCGGCCTGGACGACTCGGAAGAGTACCTGGACCCATTCCACGCCGGCGCCATTCTCTCGGCGGTAGACTGCCGGACTCTGGTCCAGAAGATGTCCGGCGGGCGCCTGGAATGGACCGACGCGTTTCTGGCCCCCTACTCCAAGCACGATATTCTCTTCCGGATCTTGAACAATCTGAAAAGCGTCTACATGCAGAGCAAGGAATACACGAAAGCCGTGGGTGTCATCCAACGGATGGCGATCATCAATCCGAGCCTGCCGTCTTTGTACCAGGAACAGGCATGGTGCCACGCCCAGCAGCATGAGTACCGGCTGGCCATAGAGACCCTGGAGAGCTACCTTGAACAGGCGCAAGATACGGCCGGTCCGGAAGACGCCAAACGAGTCAAAGACCAGATCATCGGCCTCTGGTCTTCGCTCAGCAGGCTGAACTGACCGCCATGGCCGAATCCAACCGGGAATCTGCGCCGTATATAATTATGGACATGAGATGCATGTCTGAAGATTGGGCCCAAGCCGGGGCCGCGGGAACCGGGAGAACCCTGTGGTCGACTACGAGTCACTAGACGACCACCAATTGATGCAGCTAATCTCCCAGGTCGACAAGGACGCCCTCGAGGCCTTGTACACCAGGTACCAAACGCCAGTGTATTCGCTTGCCATGTACATGCTGAAACAACCAGCCCTGGCTGAAGAGGTCACCCAGGACATCTTCTTAAACATCTGGCTGAAGGCCTCCAGCTTCAATGCTGAGCGCGGCCAGCCCAGGGGCTGGATCATGAGCGTGGCCCACCACAAGATCGTTGATTTGATCCGGTCGCGGCGGCGGACCATCATCAGCACCGACCCGGCCGACTACGAGACCCTGGACCTGCTGCCCGCGGGCGGGGCTTCCACCGAGGCCCAGGTGGAGCAGACCCTGGAGCGGGAACGCATCATGCGGGCCCTGGAGACCATCCCTGAGTCTCAACGCGAAGTGATCATGCTGGCCTACTTTGGGGGGTTCTCCCAATCTGAGATGGCTGAGCGATTGGACCAGCCCCTGGGCACGGTCAAGACCAGAGTACGCCTGGCGATGCAGAAACTGCGCACGGTATTGGAAAACGATGGCTACGAATAACCCCAACGACCACTATCACGGCTCCGTTCATCCCTCAGACATGCTGGAGGCGTTCGCCCTGGACGCCCTGGACTTGGGCGAAGAAGAACGGGTCCAAGACCACCTGGACAACTGCGGCCGGTGCAGCGATGTGGTGCACCGGTATCAGGAAACCGCCGCCGAATTGGCGCGGTCGGTCAACCCTCAGGAGCCGCCCCCCGGTCTGCGGGCGCGGTTGATGCAGGCCGTCTCGCGGGAGGAACCGCCGGCCCCGGCCGCCCCGGAACCGCAACTGGTCCCATCTTGGGGAGACCGGCTGCTCGACAGCAGATTGGTCCGGGTCATGGTGCCCTTGGGAGCGACCGTCGCCATGGTGCTGGTTGTATTCGCCGTGACCATGAATGTACGCATCTCAAACCAGTTTGACGACTTGAAGCGGGAGAACACCTCTCTACGGGCGAACCTCGACTCCAACCTCGCTACCATGACCGCGCAGATAAGCGAAGCCGCCTTGGCCGAATCCGAAGTCATGAACACGGTCCTCCAACTCCAACAGACCAGTTACGAGTTGGCCCAACCCGACAACATGTCCTTGAAACTGCACTCGCCCTACGCCGGAAGCCGCTCCCAAGGTATCTTGCTGGTGAGCCGCGACGGCAGCCGAGGGGTCATCATGGTGGCGGGCATGGAGGCTCCAAACCCCTCCACCAGTTACAACGTCTGGTTGATGCGCGGTCAGGACAGGCTGTGGGTCGGACAGATCGGCGTGGACGCCCGCGGCTGGGGCACGGTGTCATTGCAACTGCCGGAGTCCATCATGGCCTTCGAAAAAGTGGAACTGACCGCCGTCGATAATCGCGGGACCGTCGAGTCCCAAACAGACATGGTGCTGCAAGGAAGTCTGGTGTCGATGAACGTACCACGTATGGTGACCTACGCCAGTATGCGGTAACAACCCTCTAAACCTCTCCGAGCCGCTCTTGGCCTCCCATTCCGGCGGCTGGTATACTCCGCGCAATTCACTGTTTATGGTGTGGTGTGCGTGTGTTGTTCCTCATAACCACCTTCGATAAGTCCTACGACCTGACCTGCGAGATCTGCGGCTGCTCGATGATCGAGCAGAAGTGCAAGATCAAGTGCCCCAACTGCGGGTTCACCCGCGACTGTTCAGACCCGTAGTGACAACCCCAAAGCCCGTCACGATACTGGTCGTCTACGACCGCAAGAACTCGGCCATCGAAGACCTGGCGCGGGCCGCAGCCGAAGGCGTGGAGTCCACCGGGGCCGCCGTCACCCTGAAACGGATCACCGAAGCCACTCAAGCCGACCTTCTGGCCGCCGGTGGCCTGCTATTGGGGTCTCCCAACTGGAGCGGCATCACCGGCTCACTGAAGACGTGGCTGGACGACCAAGGCGACCTCTGGGAAGACGGCTCGCTGGCCGGAAAACCCGCCGCCGCTTTCACCTCTGGCTCAGGTCAACACTCCGGCCTTGAGATAACACTGCTGCAGATGCTCCATTGGATGCTGGCCTGCGGCATGGTGGTGGTGGGACTACCCTGGGGAGAAGCGATGCGCAGCTCGGGGTCGTATTACGGGGCGACGGCGGTGGGCGACGCAACAAAAGAAGACCTGGCCCAAGCCCGGGAATTGGGCTCGCGCCTGGCTGCGGTGGCCGCCAAACTAACCTAAGACTCATCCCCGGTGGGATGGGGCCACCACTCAGGGTAGGTCTTGAGCTTCAGGTGACGGAATAACTGGGGCTGGACCTCAACCACCAACCGCATGGCTTCCAGCATTGGTTCCCGGATGGAGAAATGGGCTTCTTCCGAGGTCCGCATCTTGAACAGGTGGTAGCACTCCCGCAGGTTGAACTTGCTCAACACCCGCCGGTTGTGGGCGTGGGTCACCAGGTATTGGGCCGCCAAGGGCGACACTTCCCGCACCTTCCAATAGACCTCTTCCGCCGGCCGCAACGCCTTTTCGAACACCGGCTCCAGTCCCGCCTGGGCCACCACCGGAGGGATGCGGTAGCCGTGGGCCACGGTGAGCGGCTGGGGCAGGTAGGACATCATCCGGTGCCGTTTGAACTCCCGGTAGGCGCCGTAGTCCAGCAAGAACTCGAAGGTGTAGTCCACGACTTCGAACTCGCGCAGCGGGGCGTCGTGGGGCCCCAGTCCAGCCGCGCTCTCGTCGATGATTGCCTGCCGAGACTCCGGCCCCAGGTCATTCGCCCGCTCCCAGACCTGATCATAGGGTAGGTTGGATTGGCGGTAGAGCAACGCCGCCGCCAGTTTCTCCTCGCCCTTCCGGTCCCAGTGGACCAGCCGCACTTCGGGACCGCTGGCCCCCCCGATCGGTATCGGGGCGTCCTCCGCCGCCGGCTCCTCATCAGGGAACCCAAACCTGCGGGCCAAGTCCCGTTTCAGCCTCGGCGCGCGCTCAAGATAGTCGACCTTGTCGGCATATTTGATCAGCGTCGGAGTGATCAACCGGCCCTGCTCTCTCACCGCGTCTCCCAGGCGTTGTTCCTCGATCAGTTCCGAGGAAAGCAGCTTGGCGATGGCGTGCTCCAGGGTGCGGGCGTTGGCGGTGACGCCCACGTTGGTCAGCGTCGCGGCCGGCAGCACCGCCCGGCAATGGTCGGTGGCCACCCGCCGCAGCCGCAGGTTGAACGCACCGTCCCGCTCAGTGGCGTTTCGCGGCGTCGTCTCCCGCAGGTAGTCCAAGCAGCCGTCGATGAGCTTCATGTACCCCTGAAACAGCCCCTGGCAGGCCGCTATGTACTCTTTCTTCAGGGCCGGATGCCGGTCCAGCTCCTCGGGCACGTGGTAGTAGTCCTCAGGCATCACCTGGTAGCGGGTGGACTTCTCCGTGTAGGACGCCAGCCGGTTGTCCTCCAGGGTGTCGATGGCCAGCCGGGACACGTTCTCCACCGCCAGATGCACCACGGCATGTTCCGCGACCGAGGCGTGGCCGTAGCCCAGCACCCAGCGCTCGTGGAAGTCGGCCGCCTTCTCCTTGCTCACCTGCTCCGCGATCTCGTCGAAAGCCTCGGGCCGGCGGGAGGTCATGGCGAAGGCAACGGCGATCTGCTCCTCGCTCAGGTCATGGGCGTCCAGCGGGTAAACACGCCTGGGGTAGAGCTGTCCGGGGGCCCCAGCGTCTTTGATCGGGTTTTTGATCGGGTCGGTCATAGGACGGTGCAAACTCCCGCGGGTATTGCCGAGTAAGTTGCTTAAGCTATTTGCCTGAATTCAGCCATGGCCGTCAAGGACGCCATGTCCCAACTTTATGTCAATTGTGGCCGTCCACCCGGCAATAGACAAGGGCTGGGGAGCAGAACTTCGCTAACCGGTAGCCGTCATTCCAGCGAAGGCTCGATCCATGACGGCGGTATTCAAGCCATTTCCAGCGGATTTGTAGCCACATTGATCGGCAGACTTGCCTGGATTCCGGCTGTCGCCGGAACGGCGGAGGTGGCATGCGAAGGTGTAGGGGCAGGTTTCTAACCTGCCCTGTCCCAAGTAAGTCTGGCCGCCGATAAAACCAGATGAATTCCCCGTCGTAGCGTGGACCCGTTGATCGACATTTGGCCGCTATGTGGCCGGGCGGGTTAGAAACCCGCCCCTACGATGGCGCGAGGGCGTCTGGTTTCCAGCCTACGTGAGCGCTCCGAACCCGTCTGGGGTCTGGACTTCCACCAGGTGGGTCTTGCCCGAGGAGATGGCCTTTTCCAGTGCCTTGCCCAGTTCTTTGACGCTGGTGACCTTGGTGCCCTCGAACCCGTAGGACTCGAAGATCTTGACGAAGTCCGGGTTCACCAAGTCGGTGGCGAACTGGCGGTTCTCGCCGTACCGGTCGCTCTGGAACCCCTTCAACACTCCCCAGGCGTTGTCGTTGAACATCAGCACCACCGGGTGGATGCCGTACTGGGCGCAGGTGGCCAGTTCCTGGAAGTTGTACTGGAACCCGCCGTCGCCGGTGATGCAGACCACCGGGCTCTCCGGCTTGCCCACCTTGGCGCCGACGGCCGCTGGAAAGGCGAACCCCAGGCCCAGCCAGCCGTGGGGGTGCATGTAAGTCCTGGGTTCGTAGATCTCCAGGCAACGGCTGGCGCGGCTGGCGGCCACCGCCGGGTCCAGAGAGAAAATCGTGTTCCTGGGCGTAACCGAGCGCACAGTTTCATAGACCCGTAGTTCGTTGCCCCAGGTCTCCTCCAACTTCCGGCGAATCTCGCCCTTCACGGACGCGATGTCGTCCTGGAACGATTTGCCTTTGTGGACGTCCTTGTCGCCGATGGCGCTGAGCCACTGCTGGACCACAGCCTGGGAGTTGGCGACGATGGGCACGGTGGCCGGATAGTTCTTGCCGATGGCCTCGCCGTCCAGCAGCACGTGCACCATATCCTTTGGCAGTTTCAACCCGATGCCGGTGGTGGAGCGCTGGGGCAGTATGCACCCCAGTACGACCACCAGGTCGCAGGTGCCCAGCCAATCCTGGACCGGGTTCTCGCCCCAGATCCGCCGTCCCAGTATCTGGCCCAGAGACTGGGGATGGTCCTCGGGGAAAGCCCCCTTGGCCCCGTCGCTGGTGACCACGGCCGCGCCCAGTTTCTCCGCCAGTTCGATGATCTGCTGGGTGCCGCCCAGCATCTGCACTTCCTCCCCCACCAAGATGGCCGGCCGCTTGGCCTTGAGCAGCATCTGCAGGGCCTGTTCCACCTTGTTGGGGTCGCCCTGGGGAATGTCCGGCTGCCTGGCGGTCAACATCTCGACGTCGGCCTCGGCGCCCAAAAGGTTGGTGGGTATCTCCAGTTCGATGGGCCGGGGCCGCCGGGTCTGGAACCGGTCGAAGGCCTCGGTGATATTGTCCGGGATGGACTCCACCTGATTGATCATGGCGTTCCAATCGGTGACGGCCTCAAACATACCCAACTGGTTCTTGGTCTCATGGGTGGAAAGCTTTCCCTGGCCCATGAACTCCTGCTCAACGTTGGTGGTGATCTCCAGAACGGGAGACCCGGAGAAATAGGCCTCGCCCAGTGCGCCCACCGAGTCGGCCGCGCCGGGTCCGGTGCTGGTGAACAGCACTCCTGGCTTGCCGGTGGCCCTGGCGTAGCCGTCGGCCATGAACCCGCAACCCAACTCCAGACGGCCGCCGATGAACCGCAGGCTGTCTTGGCTCCCAAATAGGGAATCGAAAAGGTCCAGGTTGTGGATGGATATGATGCCGAATACGGTGTCCACTCCCTGGGTCTTTAGCGATTCTATGACGGTCTGACCACCGGTTAGTTTAGGCACTTTGCTCTCCTTGTTCGCGCTATAAGCTATCAGCGGTCAGCGGTCAGCTTACGGGGTTGGGCTTTTGGCCCATCTAAGTAGCTGACGGCTGATAGCTGTAAGCTGACAGCTATTGAATCACTAGGCTGATCGGGTTCTCTAGAAGCTTCTTGATCTCCACCAAGAATCGGGCGGCCTCCGCTCCGTCGGCCACGCGGTGGTCGGTGGAGAGGGTGGCTTTCATTATCTGGGCCACGGCCAGCTCGCCGTCGCGCACCACCGGCTGTTCCTTCACCGTGCCCACCGCCAGGATGGCCGCGTGGGGCGGGAAGATGATGGCGGTGAAGCTTTCGATATCGAACGCACCCAGGTTGCTCACGCTGAAGGTGGTGCCGCTGTACTCCTCGTTGCGCAGGGCGCCGCTGTTGGCCCTGGAAACCAGGTCGCGGCTGGCGGCGGCGATCTCCACCAGGCTCTTGCCCTCGCAGCCGCTGATGCCCGGCACGATCAGTCCCGATTCCAGGGCGATGGCGATGCCCACGTTGATGGACGCGTTCATCTGGAGGTGATCGTCCCGGAAGAAGGAGTTGAACTTTGGGTGACGGCCGATGGCGATGGCCGACGCCTTGACGATGAGGTCGTTGACGCTGACCCGTTTCTCGGCGTCCAGTTCGTCGTTCAGGTCCCGCCGGAAGGACATGGCCTTGGTCATGTCGATATCGACGGCGACGTAGAAGTGAGGCGCCTCCCGCTTGCTGTCCACGGTTACCCGGGCGATGGCCTGGCGCATCCGCGACAGTGCAACGTTCTCCGCGGTCATGGCTGCCGGCGCGGTGGTCTCGCCTGGGGCCGCCGAGACTAGTTCAGCCTGTTCTGGAACGTCCGCTTCAGTGATCCTCCCCCCGGGGCCGGTCCCGGTGAGGGTTGTCAGGTCGATCCCCCGCTCCCTAGCCAACCGCTTGGCCAGGGGCGATGCCCGGACATATTCGGGGGCTGCGGCCGAAGGGGCGGAGGCTGGAGCGGCCTGGTCTGGAATGTCCGCTTCGGTAACACGCCCGTTTGGGCCGGTCCCGGTGATGGCGGAGAGGTCTATTCCACGTTCCTTGGCCAACCGGCGGGCTAAAGGCGATGCCCGTACTTCTCCGGCGCTATCGGAGGGATCCGCCTCCGCTGCCGGGGCCGCCACGGCATCTGGGACCGGCGGTTCCGCTGACTCGGTGGGAGCCGCCGATGTAACGATATCGTCTGGAATCGCCTCGCCGGGACTCGTTATCACGGCGATGAGACCGCCCACCGGAATCGTGACTCCCTCTTCGGCCACGATCTTCGCCATCACGCCGCCGGTATAGGCCTCATATTCGACGGTGGCTTTGTCGGTCTCGATCTCGGCGATGACCTCGCCGCGGGCCACGTCTTCCCCCTCTTTCTTGAACCAGCGGACCACCTTGCCCTCATGCATGTCGTAACCCATCTGGGGCATCACCATCAGTGTGGCCAACTCTTCCTCCTGGTGGAACCAGGGTCTATCCCGCTGGGGTCCACGCTGGATAGATATTAATGCAAGGCACGAAGCGGAGCAACCGGCAAAAAAACGGGAGCGGACTTTGTCCGCTCCCGTTTTTGTTCAGGATATGGGTCTGCTGTGTCCAAACAGGACCGGTTACATCATCCGGTCGATGATCTTCTGCGCCTCTTCTGGGTCGAGACCGAGAGGACGGGTGGCCAGGGGGCCGCCCTCTTTCAAGACCGGCTCTACATCCTCCAGCGAGGGCCGGTCCGACTCGAAAAACAGTCCCGTGTAGATCGTGTCGCCGAACATCATCGCTTTCTCGCAAGCGGTCTTCCAATCGCTGGTGTCGTGGCCGTCATCCTCCAACTTCTTGATCCGCTCTTTGAAGAAATCGTGGGTGTTGATGAGATTGAAGGTCACGCATGGGCTGAACACGTCGATTATGGAGAAACCCTTGTGGCGAATACCGTCTTGAATCAAGGTGGTAAGTTGCCTGACATCGGCGCTAAAGGCGCGGGCCACGTAGGTAGCGCCGTTCATGATTGCCGAGGTGATGGGGTTGAGCGGTTGTTCCAAATTGCCGAATGGCGTGCTCTTGGTGGTCATGCCCAGGCTGCTGGTGGGAGACACCTGCCCGGTGGTCAACCCGTAGATCTGGTTATTCATCACCACGTAGGTCAGGTCGGTGTTTCGCCGCGCGGTGTGGGTGAAATGGTTCCCTCCGATGCCGTACCCATCTCCGTCTCCGCCAACCACCAACACGTTCATCTCGTGATTGGCCAATTTCACTCCGGTCGCCATCGGCAGTGACCGGCCGTGGAGGGTGTGCATGGCATAGGTGTTGAGGTAGCCCGGCAGGTTGGAAGAACAACCGATGCCGCTGACCGTCATGATTTCATGGGGGCGAAAACCAGATTCGGCAACGGCCCGCTGAATAGCGTTCAGAACGCCGAAGTCGCCGCATCCGGCGCACCAGTCGGGGCTCGACTTGCCCTTGAAGTCTCTTGGCGAAAGGTTTAATTCTGTGGTTGCCATGGTATTACCTCGCATTACACCGGGCTATATCGGCATTGATCGCCGCGCCGGTTAAACGGTTATTTCCTGATACGGCACGTATTTGTCGGTCTCTCCGCCGACCTGGGCCTTCACCCCGTCAACGATATGATGGGGCATGAACGGTTCGCCGTCGTATTTGCGTATGTGCCCGTCGGCCGCGAACCCGGTCTCGCTACGCAGGTAGCGGGCGAACTGGCCCGAGTAGTTGTTCTCCACGATTATAGTCCGCTTGGCCTTGCCCAAGATGGCCATGATCTGTTCGCCATGGAAGGGGACCATCCACTTGATCTGCAGGTGGTTGGTGGAGATTCCCTCGGCGTTCAAAGCGTCCACCGCTTCAGTGATCACCCCTTGGGTGGAGCCCCAGCCGATCAGGGTAACGTCGGCCCCGGCCGGCCCCGCCAGAACGGGAGGGGCGATATCGTCCAGGATGGTGTCGAACTTCCTGGCCCTCTTCTCCACCATCTGCCGCCGTTTGTGGGGGTTGGTGAACTCGTCGCTGAGCAGGGTCGAGTCCTCGTCGTGCTCGTCAGTCGCAGCCAAGTGGATGTAGCCTTCCAGACCCGGCATCGCCCTGGGCGATATGCCGCTATCGGTGTTCTTATACCGGAGATATCCATCGGACTTCGACGGCTCGGTGATCAGCGCCCCGCGGTCGATTATGGGATGCATGTTGACCTTGTCCGGGTCAAAACTGTAACGTCCCTCGGAGATGTATAGGTCCGATATGACGATGCCGGGGCATTGATACTTGTCGGTCAGGTTGAATATCTCCGGCATGATGTTGAAGGCGTCCAAACAATCGACGGGCGCGACGATGATTCGCTCAAAGTCGCCTTGACTGGCGCCCAAGACCTGCCAGAGGTCGCCTTGCTCGGTCTTGGTGGGGACGCCCGTGGACGGGCCTGCCCGCATCACGTTGATGAAGACAACGGGAATCTCCATCATGGACGCCGCGCCGATGGCTTCAGTCATCAGGGCGAATCCCCCTCCGGAGGTGGCGCACAGGGACCGGGTCCCGGCCTGCGCCGCGCCGACCACCATATTGGCGACGCCAATCTCATCTTCAACCTGCCGGACCATGATTCCCAGGTTCCGGGCGTTGGCGGCCATCCAGTGCAGCACGCCGGTCGCGGGACTCATCGGGTAAGCGGCATAGAATTTAACCCCCGCGGCGGCGCCGCCCATGGCCAGGGCCTCGTTGCCCGACCAAACGGCCAGGGGTTTCTCGCCAACGGGCGGCGACTGATCGAAGGCCCGGAAATGCTCTTTAGCATAATCGTAACCGGCCCTGGCGACCTTGACGTTCTCGTCCACCATCTCTTGGCCGCGCCGCTGGAACCGAAGCGTCAGGCTCTCTTCCAGAACGGAAAAATCTATGCCCATCAGGAACGAGATCGCTCCCATACCCACCGTGTTCTGGACCAAACGGTTCCTGCTATTCCCGGTCAGTTCCCCCACCGGCAGGCCACAGAGGTCCGCACCTTTGTCTTCAGAGCCAGGGTTGATGTTGTCACTGTTGTAGATGATCCGGGTGCCCGGTCCCATCAGGCGCTGGTGCCGGTCCATGGTGTCTTGGTTAAGGCACATGAGCAGGTCCAGCTTATCTCCATGGTTGTAGATCGGGGCATCGCAGATGCGCATGGTCAAGAAAATATGCCCGCCCCGGACGATGGACTGGTACGCGTTATAGGTGACCAGGTTCAATCCGCGGCGGACGATGATCCGCGCCAGAATGTCTCCCGGCGTGGCGATTCCCTGACCGGCCTCGCCGCCTATCGCCAATGCGAAATCATACGTTCCCAACCCCATTTGGTCCGCTCCTTAACTTCTTGTTCTCTCAGCCTTGCTCTCCCGGCTGCCGGCGGCGCTTTCGGTTAGTCTCGAATTCGAGTCATCCACCAGCCCAATGATTCCCTGCGCTAGCGGATCAGACCACGCTTTTATTGTAACCGGTGCGCTTGATATAAGAGAGGGCTACATGTGGATAGCCCGGCCCTGGGCGCTCAGTGCAGCCTCCTTGAGCATCTCGGAAAGGGAGGGATGGGCATGCACCGCCCAGCCCAATTCAAGGACCGTCCCCTCGAGCAACCGGGTCATGGACAGTTCGCCCAGCAACTCGGTAACCTCGGGACCGATCAGATGGCCGCCCAGCAGTTCTCCGTGCTTGGCGTCCACCACCAGTTTTATCAAGCCGGCATCTTCGCCCATGGCCAGGGCCTTGCCGTTGGCTTGGACGTTAAAGGTCCCAATCTTGATCTCTTTGCCCTGTTCCCTGGCCTGGGCCTCGGTCAGGCCGAAGCTGGCGATCTGGGGCATGCAATAAGTGGCCCTGGGCATGTAGGCATAATCCAACGGCTGGGTCTCCAGCCCCGCTATGTTCTCAACCGCCACTACCGCCTGGGCCGAGGCAACGTGGGCCAGGGGCAACTTGCCGTTCACATCTCCAATGGCATATATGCCGGCCACGTTGGTGGCCATCTTCTCATCCACTACGATGCCAATCCGGCCGGTTGCGATGCCAACGGTCTCCAAACCCAGGTCTTCCACGTTGGGCTGTACACCGATGGCCACCAGAACTTTGTCGCACTCCAGCGTCTGGGCGGCGCCGTCTTTGTCAACGGTGACCGTCACCCCGGCGCCGGAAGTATCGACGCCGGTGACCCCGGCGCCGGTCAGAAAATCGATACGGTGGCGTTTGAAGGCCCGCTCCAGTTGAGCGCTTATGTCTTCGTCTTCGCTGGGGACCAGCCTTGGCAGCATCTCGACGATGGTTACCTGGACGCCGTACATCTTATATATGTAGGCGAACTCGACTCCGATGGCCCCTCCGCCCACGATGACTATCGATGACGGCAAGTCGCTCAACACGATTGACTCACGGCTGGTGATAATCTTTTCGCCGTCGATGGGCAGGGGCGGGATGCTTCGGGGCCGGGCCCCGGTGGCGATTATGATGTTCTTAGCTTCAAGAACGTTGCCGTCCGGCGCGATCTCAACCTTACCGGCCCCAACTATCTTGGCCGTCCCCTGTATGTGGTCGACCTTGTTCTTGTCCAGCAGGAAGGCCACTCCCTTGGTGTTGCGGTCGACGACCTTTCGGCTGCGGTCTATGGCCACCGAATAGTCGGCGTGGAAATTGTCCATCTTCAGACCAAATTCATCGGCCCGCTTGAAGTAGGACACTATCTCGGCGTTCTTGAGCAGAGACTTACTGGGGATGCAACCCCAGTTCAGGCACACGCCGCCCAGCTCCTCTTTCTCGATGATGGCCGTCTTCAGGCCCAGTTGGCTGGCCCGGATCGCGGCCACGTAGCCGCCCGGCCCAGAGCCAATCACCACCAAGTCGTAGTTCGATTCCATTTTCACCTACAGCCCATGATATGCAACACAAACGGGAAGACCGCCGCCACGCGTGTTCCACCTAGGCGGTTTTCGACACAACTCAAGATTATAGCGATGGCCCCGGCTCTATACAATATATATCACTCCCATAGTCTAAGCCTATCACTCCGGTTGGTCCGCCACTTCTCCATGGAACGCAACTGATGCGTGGAGCCGGCATCACTCTCTAGGCATGGACGAACCGGCCTGATTCATTGTCGCGGCAGGCTGTTTCTGCTAATATTTAGAGGCTCCGGTGCAACGGCCGCGTGGCGCGGACCACGCAACCGCCACAGGCGGGAGGAAGAGACATGAGAGTTGGGCCATTGGGCATACCTGAACTGGCGATCATCGTGGTCGTGATTCTCTTGATCTTCGGCGCCCGCCGCCTTCCTGAGATCGGTGCTTCCATGGGCAAGGGCATCCGCACCTTCAAAACCGCGCTGATGGGCGAAGAAGACAAGGAAGAATCAGAGAAACAAACGGTGACCAGCGGCAAAGACGACAGCAGCGCGTAAACCTGAATCTGGCAGATCAAAAAAGACCGCCCTTCGTTGGAAGGGCGGTCTTTTTTTGTTGCTCCATGGCTCGCGGAGCTGTCGTCTATTCTAAAATCCCGCGCGGCGTGCGGTTAGGTACTTAGGCAGATCCGGTTTATCGAGAGTCTCGACATTTATCAGAAGTCTGGACAGTCTGGACGAACCGGAGCGACCCCGCCTTCCGTTCGTGGTGAGCTCGTCGAACCACTGCCTCGGGTAAACCGTGTCTTGGACCGGACCTCGACTTGCGCCAGCCCTTCGACGGGCTCAGGACGAACGGGGAAAGTACCTACTTCCGCTCATCCTGAGCCCGTCGAAGGACCTGTTAACCAGGTTTCTAGGCTGACGTTATGGCCTTGGACTTGCTCCGGCTGCGTCCGGCGATGCGGGCCAGCAGGATGCCGAGCTCGTAGAGCACCAGAAGCGGTCCCGCCACCAGGGCCTGATTGAATGGGTCAACCGTTGGCGTGATTATGGCCGCCAGAACGAAAGCCACCACCACCCAATAGCGGCGGAACCGGGACAGCGACTGGGCCGAGACGATGCCCAGTTGGGCCAGCAGGAACATAACCAATGGGGTCTCGAAAGATAGGCCCATCCAGAACAGCAAACGAATCATCAGGTTGATTATGTTGCTGACCCGGATCAACGGCGTGGCAACGTCGCCGCCGAAGGTGAGCAGGAAGTGGAGCGCCGGAGGGGTGAGGACGTAGTAAGCGAAGGCCACCCCTCCGGCAAAGGCCATGATCACGGCAGGCATGAACCCAAAGAGATACGCCTTCTCGCGCCGGGTGAGTCCAGGGGCTACGAACATCACCCCTTGGAAGATAAGCACCGGCGAAGCCAGGATCAGCCCGGACACAAAGGACACCTTGATGGCGGTGGTCAGCAGTTCGGTGACTTCGGTATAGATCAGTTCGCCGCCGGTCCCGAGGTTCAGGTCCCGGGCGGGCTTTACCAAAAATTCGATGATCTGCTCAAAGAATACGAAGGAAGCGGCGCTGCCCACCAGGACGGCGATCACGCAGATGAAGACCCGCCGCCGCAGTTCGCCAAGGTGCTGCAGCATCGTTTGTTCCTGGGACCTCATCCCGTCTCCCCAGGCTCGGTCCGGTGGACAACATCCGCGCTATCTTCGGCAGAGGGGGTCGGCTCGGTATCAGCGGCGGACGGCGCCTCGGGGTCGTCTTCCCGTTGCTCGTCCTCCGGCGGGATCTCCGCCCGCGTGGGCACCCCCGGAGACGGCTCCGTCGGAGTATCCGGTTTCTGGTTCTGGGCCGTGGTGCGTTGGTCCATATTTTCCAACGCCTCCATGGACATCGCGCTGGTCACGTCGCCGAAGGAACGGCGCAGGTCGCCCAGTACCTTTCCGGCCTTCCGGGCCATGTCGATGGTCCGGCTGGGGCCCAACACCAAGAAAGCCACCAGCATGATCACGCCTATTTCAGGGATACCCATGCCCATGAAGTTCATGGGGAGTTCTCTGCTTCGCGGCCGCCATTGACCGGGCAGTCTTCGCCGCAGGCGATGGCGCTGGGCACGCTCCATCCCTCCGGGAACCGGTATTCAAGCTCTCGCAGCATCTCTATGAGCCGGCAGATGGGCAGTCCGACGATGTTGTTGTAGCAGCCTTCCCAATCGGCGGCGGGCCGAAGTTCAGTGTCCTGGACGGCGTAGGCCCCGGCTTTGTCTCTGGGCACGCCGGAGGCGATGGACGCCTCGATCTCCTGTTCAGATAATTCACGCAAGGTGATCTGACTGGTCATAGCGTCGCTCAGGGTCCGGCCCGACGCGGCGTCCACCACAGTCAGTCCAGTAGAAACGTGGTGGGTGGTGCCGCTCAGTTGCCGCAGCATCCGCCGCGCATCGTCGTCGTCCACGGGTTTGCCCACGGCCTGACCCTCAAATACCACCGTGCTGTCGGCCCCGATGACCAGTCCGGTGTCCACGGTGGCGGCCACGGCTTGGGCTTTTTCCTGGGATAGCCGCCGCACCATGTCCTGGGGAGATTCTCCGGGGATGGGCTCCTCGGTTAGATCGGCCGGTGTGACCGTGAACTCCAGACCCAGGGTATCCATCAGTTCGCGCCGCCTGGGCGATGCCGAAGCGAGGGTAAGACTGGCCGGGGTCGAATCACTGCCTGATTCACGGGATGACTCGTCCCACGAAAGGAACGCCACGCATTCGACGTGATGGGTCTGCGGGAACATATCCAGAGGCGCCACCTCGTCCAGCCGGTAGCCCCCTTGGCACAATATCTTGAGGTCGCGTCCCAAGGTCTCGGCATCGCAGGAGATGTAGGCCACCCTGGATGGGGCCAACTCGATCAGGCTCTCCAGAGCGCGGGGCTGGCAGCCAGAGCGGGGCGGGTCCAGCACCACGACATCGGGCTTCACGGGCAGGTTCCTCAGGACATCCTCGGTGCGGCCCAAGATAAAGTCCAAATTTTGAAGTTCGCCGGCGTTCTGCTTGGCGTCGGCCACGGCCGCGGAAGATTCCTCCACGGCGATGACCTGCTTCACCGATGGGGCCAGCAAAATGGCGAAGGTGCCCACGCCGGTATAGGCGTCCAACAGCACGTCATCAGGGGTAAGATGCAGGCGGTCGCGCACCAGGTTGGCGGCCGCGGCGGCCTGGTCCACGTTGACCTGGAAGAAAGAGGGGGAGGACACGTCAAAGTTCCGGCCGTCCACCGACTCGGTGTACCTCTTCTGTCCGGTTGGGACCTTGATATCGGGATGGACCAGGTAAGGCTGGATGAGGTAGTCCCCCGAATATTTGCCGGCGCGGATGGAAAGCTGTGTGGTCTCGCCGCAGCGGTCCTGCAGGCCTTCCAGGAGCGTGTTCACGCCGTCGTGCATCAAGAGGCACTTTTCGATGCGCAGGAACTGGCGGGTCTCGCGGTTTACGAAGCCCAACGCGCCTTCCCGGTTGATGGTGAACCGGGCGTGGTTCCGGTAACCGTATTGGTCCGGAGAGGGGATCACCTCGGATACCGGGGGGTCTTCCAGACCGCCAACCCGGCGGAGGGCGTCGGTCACCTTCTCGCGCTTGGTCTTCAGTTGAGCGTCGTACGACAAGTGCTGCCATTGGCAGCCGGTGCACACGCCGTAGTAGGGACACGGCGGCTCCACCCGGTCGGGCGATGCCTCAAGCACCTCCACTACCTTGGCGGAGACGTATTTCCGGTGGACCTTCACCACCTCGGCCACCACCCGCTCCCCAGGGATGCCACCCGCCACGAACACGTTACGTCCGTCAAATTCGGCCATCGCTTCGCCCAGCCGTCCCCACGACGTTAGCAATAGGGTGACCCGGTCTCCTTGCTGGGTGATGCGCTCTGCTATCTCCATAGGCTCGTGACTACTATAATTCAAGCAGGGTGAGAAACCAAGGAGACAAGGTCCGATTTGCAGGCTCGGTCCACGCCTGGCACAACGGCCCGGTATCCTGCTGCCGAAAGGTTGATAACTGCGGAATCGGGACCCGGATCAATTGGGACTCCCTTCGGTTGACCTTGGTGTATACGCCCATTAAACTGGTGCGTAAGCAGACCGGACCATTGTTTCCGCAGGCCCCGGTCCGGGCGAACCCCAGTCAAACTAGCTGCATCTAAGTTATTGCGCGAGAAAAACGCGTAAGAGATTCCGGAGGATGGAAATGGCAGAACCCTTTGAGGTAAATGACGACACCTGGCAAGAACTGGTATTGGATTCGGACACGCCGGTAATGGTGGATTTCTGGGCCGACTGGTGTGGCCCGTGCAAGATGATCGCCCCCGCCGTTCACGACATGGCCGTGGATTATGACGGCAAGCTAAAGGTGGCCAAGTTGGACGTGGACGCCAGCCCCAACACCGCCATGCAGTACGGCGTGCGCAGCATCCCGGCCTTGATCTTCTTCAAAGGCGGGAAGCCCGTGGACCAGATCGTCGGCGCGGTGCCCAAGGGCGCACTGATAAAGAAGGTGGATTCCGTCTTAGCCAGCTAGACCTTCTTCTAGAAAGGCGATGATTCAGGCGCCGCCGCCCGGCGGCGCCTTTTATTTGCTACCGTAAAGGCAATCCCAGGAAAGCCAATAATTGGGAGTGGATGGGGCCCGGTGGCTCTTGCGGACTTCAAATCCGTTATGCCTCGTGACGAGCGGGGTAGGTGGGTTCGACTCCCTCGCACTCCCGCCAAC
>JADFNR010000166.1 GCA_022563275.1 Chloroflexota bacterium
CCGGGCATCTCATGGAGCCGCGCCAGGATGGCGTCAATGACATCGTTGGTCATAAGATAATCATCCACAATGTCTTCCCGGCTTACTCCCAGCACGTCCAGGATGGTGGCGGATAATACGCCAGTCCGGTCCTTCCCGGCGCTGCAGTGGAACAGGGCCGGCTGGTTCACCGGCTGGGCCAGCGCGGTGAAAGCCTGGGCCAGCAGAGTGCCCGCGTTGCGTAGGACCCACTCGTACATATCGGTCAGCCGCTTCTCCACCTCCTCTCCGGAGGTTGGCGGCAAGAACCCGCGGCGCTCCAGGAGCGGAAATTGGTGGTAGCCGATGCCCGCGAGGGCCAGAAGCCCACGGCCGTCATTCACGGTCCCAGAGTTACTGCGGAGGTCTACAACAGACACGACCCCAAGGGACCCGGTGACGGTCTGGACGTCAGCCTCCGTCAGTGAGTTTGGTGAGTCGGCGCGGAAGAGGCGCCGCCATTTAACCGTGCGCCCAGAAGCGGTGGGATAGCCGCCCAGGTCCCTGAAATTGACGCAGCCTTCCAGGGGGATGCGCTGTTCCATCTCTTGAGCCATGGTCCGGGGTTTATTAAGCCCCTTCCACCCCCATCTGTTTGGCCACGGCCAGCATGGTGCGGGCGGTCGCTTCGTGGGCGATATCGACCATATCTCCGCCAAAGGTGACGGCTGCCCCGCCGGTGGCCCGCATCTCCTCCATGGCGGCGACCAAGCCCTGCCAATGTCTCACCTCTTCCGGTGACGGAGAGAACACCTCGTTCACCACCGGGACATGGGAGGGATGTATCAGGTGCATACCGGTGTAGCCCAACTGCTTCAATTGGATGGCCAGCGCCCGAAGTCCGTCCAGATTGTGAATGTCCATCCAGCCACCGCTCATGGGATAGGGCACCCCGGCGGCCCGAACGTCGATCAACACTTTGGATTTCAGGTAAAGAGTTTCCAGGCCCTCGGGAGTCCACTGAAAGCCGATGGACCGCGCCGTGTCGCCACCCTTGCCGCCGCTGCCGCCCATGTGGGCAACCCTGGGCGACGCAGTGGCGATCTCGTAAGACTGCCTGATACTTTGGGCAGTCTCCATACCGGGGTCGATGAAGATGGAACCCACCTCCATGCCCGCTTTGCGCTCGAAATGAGACAGCAGATTATCGACCTCCACCACGTGGGCCGGGCTTTCGACCTTGGGGAGCAGTACGCAGTAGAGTTGCGGACAGGTCACGGCCTCCAGGTCGCCGCCGGTGAGGCCAGTCTCCAGCCGGTTGACCCTGACGGTCAGGGTGGGTTTCTCGCCGCCCAATTCCTCCAGCATCTTGCGGACCAGGACGCGGGCTTCGGCCTTGTTGGGGACCGGGACCGAGTCTTCCAGGTCCAAGATCAGCGCGTCGGCCCCGTATTGGGGCGCCTTGCGCATCCAGTCTTCTTTGTTGCCTGGGACGTACATGGACGTCCGCAGGGGTCTGGCCGTTGCCATGGGGGCTCCTTATAGCTGCCAGCGGTCAGCTTTTAGATCACGTTTTCCTTTTTGAGTTGTTTCAGGTCTTTTTCCGTGAGGCCGAGAAGTTTTTTGAATATCTCTTTGTTGTGCATGCCCAGGGTGGGCGCACCGGCCATCTGGGGGAGGTCGCCGCCGGAGAACTTTACTGGGAAACCCGAGGCCACTCCCGCCACCGGGCGGTCCATGCCGGCGTGGAGCATGGGCAACAGGCTGCCCCGGTCCCAGAAGTGCTGGTCCTCCATCACCTGCTCGGCGGTGCGCACCGGGGCGCAGGGCACATCGAACTCTTCCAGGCGTTGCAGCGCATCGTCCAGCGTAAATTCGGCGATCAGGCGCTGTATCTCCGCGCGGGCGTCTTCCACATTGACGGTGCGCGCCGCGTAATCGCAGAAACGAGGGTCCGCCAGCAAGTTTGGCGCCTCCAGGGCCCGGGACAGGCGTCCCCACTGGTCATCGCTGGTGACCGTTAGCGACAGGTCACCGTTCTTGGTCTGATACACCCCGGTGGGCCCGCTGCGGCTGATGTTGCCGGTGCGCAGGGGCTGGCCGTCGGCGATGGTCTCTTCCAGGTTCTCCATGAACATCATCGACACCAGGGTGTCCATCATGGACACGTCCAGGTATTGGCCCTGGCCGGTGCGTTCCTTCTCCCGCAGGGCGGCCAAGATGGAGTAGCAAGCAAACATGGGAGTGACCAGGTCGCCGATGTAGAAACCGACCTTGATCGGCGGGCCGCCGGCCTCCCCGTTGATGTCCATCAGACCGCTCATGCCTTGTATCTGCGGGTCGTGGGCGGGCTTGTCTTTGTACGGGCCGGTCTGACCATAGCCGGAGATCGAGCAGTAGACGATGCCGGGATTAACCTTGGCGATTTCGTCGTAGCCCAGTCCGATGCGGCGCAGGGAGCCTGGCGCCAGGTTTTCCAGCACCACGTCGGATTCCTTGGCCAGGTCCAAGAACATCTGCTTGCCCTTGGGATTTTTCAGGTCGATGGTGACGCTTTTAACGCCCTGGGTGCGCTTGAGGAACCGGGTGGAGATGTCATCGTCGGTCTGTCGCCGGATGTTGGTCCCCTTGGGCCCGGCAAATGGGCCGTTGCCCCGGACGGGGTCGCCCTTGCCCGGAATCTCGACCTTGATCACCTCGGCGCCCATGCGGGCCAGGTTCATGCCGCAGAAGGGTCCGGCAAGGTACACGGTGACGCACAAGACCCTGATATCTTTCAGTGGTTCCATATCTCCCTCATTGCGAATAGCGGCCAGGGGACTATTCGACGGCCATTCTCTCATAGAATCGGCTTGCTGTGGTACAATTTTTCCTACTCTAACCAGGCACTAGATCACGTGTGAGGTAGACTCGATGGCAGAGAACATCGTCCTGTCCAACACTGAATATAAAGTTGTGGGAACCCGTCCCATCCGCCACGACGGCACCGACAAGGTGACTGGCCGGGCCAAATATGGTGCGGACTTCCAGGCCGCCGGCATGCTTTTTGGCAAGGTCCTGCGCAGCCCCCACGCCCACGCCCGCATCAAGTCCATCGATGTCAGCAAGGCCCTGGCCATGCCCGGCGTCAAAGCCGTGATCACCGGACAGGACATGCCCATCGTCCTGAAGAAGGACGCGGACGATTCCGCCAAGACGGCCTCGGAAAAGATCATGGCATCGGCCAAGGCCCTGTATAAAGGGCATGCAGTGGCGGCGGTAGCCGCCACCGGGGCGCACATCGCCGAAACTGCCTTGGACCTGATCGATGTTCAGTACGAAGTGCTTCCCTCCACCACCCAAGTCTTGGACGCAATGAAGGACAACGCCGGGCTGCTACACGACGACATGACCACCAACGACCTGGGAGAGAAAACCGAGAAGCACAGCAACATAGCCACTCACTTCCGGTACGAGTTGGGCGATGTTAAGACTGGGTTCGCCCAAGCCGAAGTTGTGGTCGAGCGTGAGTTCAACACTGTAACGGTGCACCAGGGCTATATCGAACCTCAGAACGGCTCCGCCCTATGGGACGTCGACGGCCAGATAACTGTCTGGTGCAGCACTCAGGGCGCGTTCACCGCCCGTGAGGCATTGGCCATGGTCCTAGACCAACCGGTTTCAAAGATCAAAGTCGTCCCCATGGAGATCGGCGGTGGGTTCGGTGGCAAGATACCGATCTATCTGGAGCCCCTGGCCGCCCTCCTTTCCAAGAAATCCGGCGCGCTCGTCAAGATGGCAATGTCCCGGACCGAGGTGTTTGAAAGCACGGGCCCCACTTCCGGAGCCAACATCAAACTCAAGATGGGGGCCGACAAATCGGGCAAGATCGTCGCCGCGGAAGTCCAACTGGCCTATGATGCCGGCGCCTTCCCAGGGTCGCAGGTAACCATGGGAGCGCAGTGTATGTTTTCGCCGTATTCCATAGACAATCTACTGGTGGATGGGTACGACGTGGTGGCCAATAAGCCGCCGGTCGCCGCCTACCGTGCCCCTGGCGCCCCCATCGCCGCCTTTGCCGGAGAGATAGTGGTCGATGAGCTTGCCGAGAAACTGGGTATGGACCCGATCGAAATCCGGCTGCTTAACGCCAGCAAAGAGGGGACCGTACGGCTGGAGGCGCCCCCATTCCCCGTGATTGGGAACGTGGAATGCCTGGAAGCGGCCCGGAATTCGCAACAGTACAAGACAAAGCTCACCGGGAAACACCGGGGCCGGGGCGTTGCCTCAGGGTTCTGGTTCAACATCGGACTGCAGTCCAGCGCGGCCATCAGCGTGAATGCCGACGGCACCATCAACTTGGTGGAGGGCTCCACCGATATCGGCGGGTCCAGGGTTTCACTGGCCATGCAAGCGGCCGAGGTACTGGGTATACCCGCCGAGGATGTGCGCCCCAGCGTGGGGGATACCGAGTCGGTGGGCTACACCTTCTTGACCGGAGGCAGCCGGACCACCTTCGCCACCGGTTGGGCGGCCCACAACTGCGCCCAGGAAATTCGGACCAAGATGATCGAGCGCGCCGCCAGCATCTGGGATGTCTCGGAGGACGACGTAACGATGACCGACGGCGTGTTTCTGCACAAGTCGGACCCCGACCTGAAGTTCACCTTCAAAGAGTTGGCCGGCCAGCTTAACCGGTCGGGTGGGCCGATCTCCAGCCAGGTCAGCGTGGACCCCAGGAGCTCGGGGACCGCCTTCGCCACACACGTGGTGGATGTCGAAGTGGATACCGAAACCGGCAAAGTTACTGTCCTCAATTACACCGCGGTCCAAGACGCCGGCAAGGCCGTCCACCCCAGCTATGTTGAAGGCCAGATCCAAGGCGCCGTGGTCCAAGGCATCGGCTGGGCTCTCAATGAGGAGTATGTATTCAGCGACGACGGCGCGATGGAGAACTCCAGTTTCCTGGACTACCGGATGCCAACCAGTCTGGACCTGCCGATGATCAGCACGGTCATCGTGGAGGTTGCCAATCCGGGCCACCCGTACGGAGTGCGCGGAGTGGGAGAAGTGCCCATAGTGCCTCCCATGGCGGCGATGGCCAATGCCATCTACGACGCGGTGGGCGTGAGGTTGACCGCACTGCCCATGTCGCCGGCGGCGGTGCTGGAGGCCCTCTGGGCCAAGGACGGACAACCGGCGGGGCTCCAGGCAGCCGACTAACAAAACCT
>JADFNR010000167.1 GCA_022563275.1 Chloroflexota bacterium
CGCCGGAGTAAGCGTTGGCGCCGGAGTAGCCGTCGGCGGGGGAGTGGGTGTGGCGGTCGGTTCGGGCCGTGGCGTCGGAGTGTCGAGAGGTACCGGGGTTGGCGTGGGTTCGGTTGTCCGGGGCACGCCGGAGGCGCACGCCGACAAGACGAATAACAATGTCATCAACGCGAAAATAGCTTTAGCCAGCTTCATCTACAAAGACCCCTAACAACACAAAATCACAGCACTTAGAAAAAACGGCCTAGCCTCGCTTGAGTATAGCCTGGATACCGTAAACCTAGCACGCTTGCCGGACCCCGTTTACCGGGCCCCATTTAATGGGGCTGTCAGATTTGACGGCAAGCTCAACAAAAAGGCGGTGTGGTGGTCTCCGTCGGCGCTGTCGTCACTCTCCACTGTCAGGTCGCCGCCCGACTGCCTGGCCAAGCTGCGGGCGATGAACAGGCCCAGTCCGGAACTGGTTTTCTCCTCACGCCGGACCACCTCCGGGGTCCATCCCCGGTCGAACAGGTGCTGGACGTATTGTTGGCCGATACCGGGCCCATCATCCCACACCCGGACGAAGAAATGGCTTGGGTTCTTGGTCAGTTTCACTTCCACATGAGTCTCGGCGTAGCGTACCGCGTTGTCCACCAGGTTGGTCACGATGTGCTCGATGGAGTTGGCGTTGGCGTAGACCAAGCCCAATTCCGACGGCTCCGACCACCAGGTTATTTCCTTGCCCGCCTCCGTGGCCACCGCGGTGTACAGGTCGGAGATGCGCCTGACCACCTCGGTAGGTTCCACGGGGTGCAATTCCTCATCGTTATCCGGAGATTCCAGCTGGATCAGGACCTGGATGTTGGACATCATCAACCGGAAGTTGGGTGTCTGCCGTTCAATCTCGTCCAGCAGGTCTAATACCCCGGGGTCAACGGCGCCGGGCTTGGCCTGCATCACCGCCCGCAGCTCCCGCTCCTTGCCGGCGATCCTTCTCAAGGGCCGGCCCAGGTCGTGGTCAAAGAGTTGGAAATACTGGAGAGTGGTTTCGCTCCAGCTGTTGCCCGGACGTTGGCCGTTCGGACCTTGCGAAGAGCGGCTCCGGGCCCAATCGGCTCCCGCGTAGGACGACACCGCCACCCCCAGCCCGGCGACAAGGAGCGCGGCGCCGATATACGTCAGGGGTTCAAGCACCCAGAGGGATTCGAAAACTTTCTCGCCGATGAACGGGGCGAGGATGAGGCAGACGATGCCGCCCAGGGCGATAACCCCGCCGCCGGCCTTGATTGCCAATAGGGTTCTGTTCATAACTTGGGTGGCACCAGCCGGTATCCTTGGTCTCTGACGTTCAAAATCAGTTCTGAAGGGCCGAAGCGGGTATTTAAAGCTTTACCAACGGCGTCTTTGATCTCCCGGATCCTCACCCGCAACGAGGCCCGCGGGTCTTCACCTTCAGAGTAACGCTCCAGGCGTGAAAAAGCCACCAACTCACCCGGGCTGCGATACCAAGAGGCGGCAAGTTCCCGGAATATCTCAAATTTCATTCCCTGGATATCCAGGGCCGCCGCCCGGTCTTCACCGGCGCCGATGTACACGATACGCGCGCTGACATCCACCAATATCTGGGTTCCGATGGGTATGGTCTCAGGTGTGGTGCCGATGAGCCGCCGGAGGCGCAGGACCACCTCATCAGGGCTGGCCAGTTTGTCGATGAAGTCCACCGGGGAGTCCCATTTCAATGAACCCCGCACCGCGGTCTCGCGGTCTGGCCCCTGGGAGTATTGGGTGAACATCAAGATGGGCAACTTGGGCCACCGCTCCACTATCTCCCCCAGAATACCAAGCCCGCGGAACTGATCGTCACGGTGCTCGCCGAACCGGACATCCAGCAAGACCGCATCTGGCAGGTCCTGTTCTATGGACCAGAGGGCGGCGGCCTCGAATTCCTCCCCCACCGAATAACCCGGTTCGGGCTGGACCACCGGAGCCTCCCATCCCTCTTCCTCCAGGCGGCGGCGGACGGCGCGGAGGATCGCCGACTCGGATTCGTCGTCTACGATCAATATCTTGCGTCCTGTATTTACTCTAGCCATTGTTGTTGGTTGCCGAGGCACGGATCGCTGCCGTGGCGCGTCCTCAAACAATTATTAAGTCGATTTTATCAAATGACCGGAGCAATTTGCTGCGGACTTTCGAGTGAGTACCGCTCAAAACAAGAGTACCGGTGCACCGCCAGGCTCCGGTTGACAATAAAATGAGCCTGCTTAGAATGGGCAAGGATACCCTCTAAAGTCGATTGGCCCTAAAATCGGCGGGGATACCGCCAGAGTCTACCCACTAAGGAAGATACCATGATAACCAAATTCGGAAGCCTATTCGCCGGACACGTGGACTTCGAGGACATGGGCTTCGACGCGACACCAGTCAACGACCGGCGCCTCTCCGACGAACGATTGGCCGGTGTGTTCGACAAGACCGAAGCGATCGTACTCAAGATGGAAGAACTGGGGTACGACACATTTTGGTCGGCGGAGCACCACTTCCAGCACGAAGGCTACGAGTGCATCCCCAACCTGTTGATGCTGTACGTCCACCTGGCCCACCTGACCAAGAACTTGAAGTTTGGGTGCGGGTTCAACGTCAACCCCATGTGGCATCCCCTGCGCTTGGCCGAGGACTACGCCACCGCCGACATCTTGACTGGAGGGCGGGTTATCTTCGGCATCGGCCGGGGTTATCACTCCCGGGAGGTGGACACCTTTGGGGCGCCCAGCACCATAACCGACGACGCCGCCAACCGGGAGTTGTTCGAAGAACAGACTGAGATAATCATGAAGGCCTTCAACGAAGAGTCTTTCTCCCATAGAGGCAAGGTCTATGACCTGCCTCCCGAGGTCCCCTACCGTGGCTATACGTTGAAGGAGATAACGTTGGTGCCGCGCCCCCGCACCCTGCCGGTGGAGACTTGGCAGCCGATAGTCAGCGCCGGCCAGCGGGCCATGGATTTCATGGCCAAACACGGCATCAAAGGCATCATCGGCGGCGGCGCCGCTGCCGGCGGGGCGCAAGACCAGGTTATCAGTCAATGGCGCGACACCCTGGCCAAGCATGGCCGTGAGACCGAACTGGGCACCGACCTTTGCATCGGCTATAGCACTCACATCGCAGACACCGAAGAGAAGGCGATCAAAGAGGCCCGAATCTTCTTCGAAGAGAACATGAAGATGTTCGCACCTTTGGGGTTCGTGCGGGGCCTGTCCGAAGACCAGATCGCGGCCCTCGCCAAGGGTTCCTCCAAAGCCAGGTCCGCCAGCCTGCCGACATTGGAAGACGGCGTCAAGGCGGGTTCGTGGCTCTGCGGCCCCGCCGAGCTGGTTACCGAGAAGCTCTTGGACGTGCAGTCCCGCTACCCCGGACTGGAGCAGGTCAATATCGGCTCGCCGGTCGGCACTCCCCTGAGCGTGATCCTGGAGCAGCTGGAACTGTTCGCCAAAGAAGTGATGCCGGAGTTCAAGAAATAGCCGGCTGCGAGGCCGGCGCCAGCTAGACGATCCAAGGATCAATTTGTGCTTGGAGGCGGCTTCATGACCCAGAAACTAACCGAAGCGGAACTGCTGGAGATCGCCCGCAAGTACAGTTTTCGAAGCCGGATCGACTCGAACACAGTTGCCGGCCCCATCATGGTCTGGGGGCGGGGATCGGTGGTCCGCGACGTTAACGGAAAGGAGTACCTGGACTTCAATTCCGGTCAGATGTGCGGCGCCCTGGGCCACAATCACCCCCGCATCGTGCAGGCGCTGCAAGAGAGCTGTGAGACCATGATCCACAGCCACATGAGCATGTTCAACGACCGGGAGATAATCCTGGCTGGGCGCCTGGCCGAGATCACCCCGGAAGGCATGGACCGTTCCATGTTCCTGACCTCGGGGAGCGACTCCAACGAGGCGGCCATGGCCATCGCCAAACGGTTCACCGGCGGCTATGAGATCGCCAGCCCGGCGGTGAGCTTTCACGGCATGACCGATTCCACCAGGGCGGTTACGTTCTCCGGCTGGCACGAGGGCTATGGGCCCTATGCACCAGGTCACTACCCCATCATGGCCCCCTACGAGTACCGCTGCGCCTACTGCAAGGACCGGGGCGGCTGCGATTACACCTGCCTAAACACCAGTTTCGAACTCCTGGACGCCCAGGCCGACGGCCAACTGGCCGCCGTGATCACGGAGCCGCTGTTCAGCGCCGGCGGCGTCATCGACCTGCCCGATGGATGGCTCAGGGAGCTGAAGCTTAAGTGCGAAGAACGCGGGGCCCTTTTGATCGTCGATGAAGCCCAGACCGGACTGGCCAAACTGGGTTCGATGTGGGGGTTTGAACACGAAGGCGTGGTGCCCGACATATTCACCATCTCCAAGCATTTCGGGGGCGGGGTGGCCATCAGCGCCACCATCACCACCGACGAGATTGAAGAAAAGGTTTCGGCCTCCGGGTTGGTGGTGGGCCACTCTCATTCCAACGACCCGATGCCCTGCAACGCCGCCATCGCCAGCATCGACATCATCTTGGAAGAGATGTTGGTGGATGTCTCCCAGCGCATCGGCGCTTATTGGCGCGAGCACCTGGAGAGACTGGCCCAGAAGCATCAGATAATCGGCGACATCAGAGGGCGCGGTTTGTTGCAAGGGATCGAGCTCGTTAATGACCGCTTGACCAAAGAGCCGGCCTACCAGGAGGGCCGCGCCATCGGACGGTTGTGCTTGGAGAACGGGCTGATCCTCAGCGTGCGCCGGAGCGGGTCCGTGTTCCGGTTCGTGCCGCCCTTCACCACCACCGAAGACCAACTGGACCAGGCGGCGGACATCCTAGACCACGCCATCTCCAAAGTGGTCTGAATTCGCATACGGTTTCCTCGGGCCCCGGAAATGAAAGAGCCGCCCCGATAAAATCGGGGCGGCTTTTTTGATGTGGTGGACAGTCCGATGAGGAGGCGGTCTATCCGGTCCACTCCGAAGTGTCAGGTCCGCGAATCAGCCAGACATCGGCGTCGGTAGCGCCAGCCACGTCCATGCCGTTGGGGCCGTAGACCACGAAGGCCGTGCCGGTGCTGATGCTGTTCAGGTACTCGATGTCCATGCCGTTGGGG
>JADFNR010000055.1 GCA_022563275.1 Chloroflexota bacterium
TCTCCACGGGCACGCCCTTCGTCACCGTGAAATACGCCATGACCCTGGACGGCAAGATCGCCACCCACACCGGCGACTCAAAATGGGTGACTGGTCCGGAGGCCAGGAGATACGTGCAGCGGATGCGGCGGGTCTGCGACGCCATCCTGGTGGGCGTCAACACGGCGCTGACCGACGACCCTTACCTGACCGCCCGGGACGATGACGGCGCCCCCTTGGAACGCCAGCCGCTGCGGGTAGTGTTGGACAGCGTCTGCCACACCCCCGTGAAGGCCATCATGTTCAGCCAACCGGGGTCCACGCTCATCGCCACCACGGAAGCGGCCCCTGACTCGCGGGTCGTGGCCCTGGAACATGCGGGGGCCGAGGTGGTGGTGCTGCCCTCTGGGGATGACCGGCGGGTGGACCTGAAGGCGCTGCTGGACCACCTGGGATCCAAGGGCGTGGTGAACCTGCTGGTGGAGGGCGGAGGGTCCGTGCACGGAGCCTTTTTCGACCGGGGGCTGGTGGACAAAGTCTACGCCTTCGTCGCCCCGTTGATCGTCGGCGGAGAAACGTCCCTATCACCGGTTGAAGGCTCGGGGGTGGCCGTGATGAACAGCGCGTGGACCTTGGACGTGGTCCGCACTGAGCAAATAGGACCGGATTGGCTCATAATAGGGTATCCAAGGAAAGAATCGGAATCGCCAGACTCCCTTGACGCGGAAGAGCCGGATGATCAGCCGTATTTCTAGTGGGCGCGTGAGCTAAAGAGATAGAGTGTTTACCGGAATCGTAGAAGAAGTGGGTGTCGTCGCCAAGATCAGCGGTAACGCCATGACCGTCCGGGCTTCAAAGGTCACCGGGGACCTGAAGCTGGGAGACAGCATCGCCGTCAACGGGGCCTGCCTCACCGCCGTCAGCTGCGGCCGAAGCGAATTCTCGGTGGACCTTACGCCAGAGACCATGCGGCGGACCTCCCTGGGGCAGCTTTCGGTCGGGCGGCCGGTGAACCTGGAACGGGCACTCTTGGCCAGCGACAGGATGGGCGGGCACATCGTACAGGGGCATGTAGATGGGACTGGCCGCGTTATGTCGACCAAACCGGAAGGCGATTCCATCATCTTCCGCATCAGAGTCCCAAAACGTCTCAACCGCTATATCGTTGAAAAAGGTTTCGTCGCGGTTGACGGCATCAGTTTGACCGTGGTAAAAAGAGGTGCCTCATCGTTCACCCTGGCTGTGATACCATACACGCTGAATAATACTAATTTGGCTTCATTATCGGTTGGAGACCGGGTGAACCTGGAGGCCGACATCCTGGCCAAGTATATTGAGAGTCTTCTGGACCGGTCATCCGGGGCCGGGGACAAAGCGTCTTAAGGACAAAATTATGGCTTTGTGCAGTCTCGAAGAAGGGCTTGAAGAGCTAAAAGCGGGCAGGTTCCTCATCGTGGTGGACGATGAGAACCGTGAGAACGAAGGGGACTTGGTGATGCCCGCCGAGATGGTGACACCCGAGGCCGTTAATTTCGTCGTTACCCACGCCCGCGGCCTGCTCTGTATGCCCATCATCGGAGAGCGCCTGGACGAGCTCCAGATGCCTCTGATGGTCAGCCAGAACGGCTCGACAAAAAACCAGACCGCGTTCACCGTTTCGGTGGACTACAACGTGAACACCACCACCGGTATCTCGGCTGGTGACCGCGCCGCGACCATTCTGGCCATGCTGGACCCGGCGGTCAAACCCGAGGAATTCACCCGTCCCGGCCACCTTTTCCCGCTGCGGTACCATCCCGGCGGAGTGCTGGCGCGGGCCGGTCACACCGAAGCCGCGGTTGACCTCTGCGAGATGGTGGGCATGTACCCCGCCGGCATCGTCTGCGAGATCATGTCCGAGGACGGCACCATGTCCCGGCTCCCAGAGCTGGAAGGTTTCGCCGATGAACACAGTCTCAAGATCCTAAGCATCGCCCAGATCATCGCTCAACGCCGCCGCACCGAGCGCTTGATCGAACGCGTGGCCGAGGCCCGCCTCCCGACCCGCTTCGGCAAGTTCCGGGCCATCGCCTACAAGAGCCACGTGGATGCGGGCGAACATATCGCGTTGACCATCGGCGAGTGGACTCCGGATGAGCCGGTCCTGGTACGCATCCACAGCGAGTGCCTCACCGGCGACGTTTTTGGCAGCCTGCGTTGCGACTGCGGTGAACAGATCGAATTGGCGCTCCAACAATTGGCCGAGGCCGGCAACGGCATCTTCCTCTACATGCGGCAAGAGGGCCGCGGCATCGGCCTCCACAACAAGATCAAGGCCTACTCCCTGCAGGACCAGGGTCTGGACACCGTGGAAGCCAACGAGACCCTGGGCTTCGAGCCCGACCTGCGGCACTACGGCGTGGGAGCGCAGATCCTCCTCGACCTGGGTGTGCGTAAGCTGAACCTATTGACCAACAACCCCAAGAAGGTGGTTGGACTCTCTGGGTTCGACCTGGAGATCGTTGACCGAATACCAGTGGAAGCCGAAGTGACCGATGAGAACCGCACCTACTTGAAGACCAAGAAAGCCCGGATGGGCCACATACTCGGTAACTGCTAAAACCCGGTTCTTCAACAGCCAATACAAAAGCCCGCCTGATAGGCGGGCTTTTATTTTTTCCCGAAACGTGGGTTTTCCCCGGTCCAAGGGCTGAATTCCGCGATTCACGGCCGTAGGCGCGGGTTTTTAACCCGCTATGCCTTATCTAGACCACGTTTTAACGGACCAAGAATCATCCCAGCCCCAGCTTGGTTTCGGTCCTCAGCCTTGAATTATTTTTGGGCAAGGCGGGTTTAAAACCCGCGCCTACCATACTCGTCATTCAGACGAAAGTTCCTCCGCCACGATAGTAGCCGCCTGCTCGTTCGCTCATGGTGAGCCCCGACCTAAGGTCGAGGGTCTCGCTGGAATCACAGTGGGGGATGGCTACTTGGGGCACCATCTGAGAATTCCGGCCTGTCCGGGACGACGGGTGGCCAGCTTACTGTCCGACTTTGGACATCAGGTAGGCTTCGATGAACTGGTCTATATCCCCAGCCAACACGGCCTCCGGGTTGGTGCTCTGCAGGTTGGTGCGGTGGTCTTTCACCGACTTATAGGGGTGGAGCACGTAACTGCGGATCTGGCTGCCCCATTCAGCCGCCTTGCGTTCCCCCCGGAGACTGGCCACCTGTTTGGCCCTCTCCTCGGCCTGCCGGGCCAGCAGCCTGGCCTTCAGGATGCGGATGGCATACTCCCGGTTCTGGTGCTGGGAACGCTCGTTCTGGCAGGTGACCACGATGCCGGAAGGGATGTGGGTCAAGCGTACCGCCGAGGCCACTTTCTGCACGTTCTGCCCGCCGGGCCCGCTGGCGCGGAACGTGTCCATCTTGATGTCTTCCGAACGGACTTCCACATCCGGGTCGTCCTCGGCGGTGGGCAGGACCTCCACCTGGGCAAAGGATGTCTGGCGCAGGTTGTTGGGATCGTAGGGCGAGAGACGGACCAGACGGTGAACGCCCTGTTCGGCGAGCAGATATCCAAATGCGTGGGGACCGCCAATCTCCAGGGTTGCGCCGCGCAGCCCTGCTTCCTCCCCGTAGGAAAGGTCCATGACCTCATAAGGCCGCTTTCCCGTCTCCGCCCATTGGCAGTACATCTGCATCAGCATCTCGGCCCAGTCCTGGGCGTCGGTGCCGCCGGCGCCGGCGTGGATGGTCACGATGGCGGGCCGGTCATCATAAGGACCGGACAGGGTGAGGCTGATCTCTTCCCGGGCCAGAGCTTTGGTCAGTTCTTCGAACTCGGCTTCCAATTGTTCTTGAAGGGAAGGGTCGTCCTCGGCGAGCGCCAACTCGGTCAGTTCCACCAAGTTTTGGGAGCGGGAATCCAGGTCACGCCAGAGGGCCACGGTGTCCTTCAAGCGGCCAAGTTCCTGCATCTTCCGTTGCGCACTTTGGTGGTCGTCCCAGTAACCCGGTTCGGCCGCCTCGCGCTCCATGACGCTTATGGCGTCTTCTTTACCGGCTAGGTCAAAGACGCTCCACCACCGACGCGATCTTTTGATTGAGGGTCGATAGGTGTTGTTTTAGTTGCTCCATGGTCCGGTATTCTCCAGTCCTATTGTGGTGATCTTAGCCCAGATACGAGCGAAGGCCCAGGTCCTTCAGTGAGTCAATTATATCAGCAGGCCGCCGCCCAACCCCAGCCGTGGACGCCATATCCGGACCGCTTCTGGGCCGTAATCTCAGCCAAGACCCAACTTGTCCGACAGCCAGGAAAGTTGTATCTGGGCGTGCTCATGGCCGCCACCCTCGGATGCCCCGTGGTAGACCCGGAGATCGCAATCGGGAATCTTCGCCGCCAATTTTTCTCCAAATTCCAGCGGACAGGAGCCGGTGTCGTTGATGCCAACGCTCAGCAACACCGGCGCGGTGATCTTGCCGGCTGTCTTTAGGGGGTCCAAGTCGGCGGTGTTCCGCGCCACGGCCCTACGGCGCGTTGGATACAGGCGCAGGTAGTCGTCCAACTCCGCCAGCGGGTATGCCAGCCCCGGTTTCAGCGACGCGGGGTTGCCCAGCGCCATGGGGGTGTTGGCGGCAACCGCATGGACCGGTATGCGGCGGGCGGCGACCGCCAAAGCCAAAGCCCCGCCAAGACCGGCGCCAATCAGCGCGATCGCTCCGATCTGGGCCTGGTCCTGCTGCAAAAGGGCGTCCATGCCCCGAAGCGCATCGGCGAAAACCCGGCGCATCACATAGGAATCCAAGTCTTCGATGCCCTGGGTCAGAAGTCCTGGAAACTGCGCCTGGAAGCCCTGATCGCTCTGGCGTTGGCCCCGGAACGTGGGGTTCATGACCACCGCCCGCTCCCGAAGTGGCGTGTATACGATGTCATGGACGCTGCCGTAGTCGGGCATCCGGATGACCGCCGGAAAGGGGCCTCCGCCATGGGGCACTGACAACCAAGCGAAAAGCCAATAACCGTCGACCGAGGTGTACCGCATCTGGTAAACGTCCCAATCGGGTTGGGAGTAGAAATCGTCCCGGCGCAGGCTCACGTCTGGCGAGAGTTCAGCCAGGGCGGCTTCGGTCTGCTGCCAGAACTTGTCGGCTGCGCTGGTCATGATACAACCGCAGTTAAGGCGATCTGACTCTCCAGCCACGCCCTTTCCTGGCCCGGATAGTCGTGGGCATTGCCGTGTCCGGAATTTGGGAACAGCCAGAGCTCTTTGTGGCCGGTCAGCGCCCGGTAGGCCGCATAGCTGGTCTCGGGCGGGCAGACTTCGTCGTCCAGGGCGATGCCCACCACCATGGGGGACTTGATCCTGGGAGCGAAGTTCACGGCGTCGAAGTACCGCAGGGTGTCCAGCATCCGCTCTTCCTCTTCCGGATAGGCCCGGGCGTAGCAGGCCAATTCGTCGTAGGGGTACGACCGGAACATGGCCATGGCCTCCGGGTAGCAGCATAAGAAGGGATACCCGGCAACCCCGGCTTTGATCTCAGGGCGCAAGGCTGCAGTGATCAGGGTTAGGCCGCCGCCTTGGCTGCTCCCGCAGGCGAATATCCGCTCCGGGTCGATCTCCGGTCGGGAACGCAGAAAATCAACTCCGCGCACGCAGTCCGCGATGACCCCCCGGTAAGCGTAGGTCTCTTTACTTTCCAATCCCGTGGTGAGCAGACCGGGGTAACCGGGGTTGAACTCGGCGCTGCTCTTCAACTTGCCCCGCACTGCCACCGACAACACGGCCACGCCCTTCTTCCCCCAATCGCGGCGCACCGGCGGTTCGGACTTATAACCGGGGAAGTTGACGATGGCCGGGAACGGCCCGTCTCCCTGGGTCGGCAGGCTATACCATGCCGAGATCTCCAGGCCGCCGAGACTCAGATAAACGACGTTGAACACGTGGACATCGTCATTGCTGCGCAGCGGTTCGGCGGTGATCACCGGCTTGAGATTGGTCCGGGAAAGCAGCTCCAGCGTGCCGCTCCAGAAATCGTCGAAGTCGTCTGGGCAGCTAACCTGGGTCTCGAAATCTTCCAAGTCTTGTTGGGTCGCCATGCGTTCTCCGATCAGAGCATCCTCTGGTGTTCCGGCGCGGGTAATTATACCGGTGGCCGGGCGGGGAGTGTACTCCGAAATACCCAGCGGCGCCCGGCCTGCCACACCCCTTTTACCGGACTGACATCCAATGAGCCGACCAGACGCTACACCGGAGTTGGACCCGCCATATGAAAGTTAGGTTACGAACACAGAGCGTCACCATCCGCGCGCCGCGCTCGGTGGTCTTCAAGCTGATCAGTTCTTTCGGTGACGGCGGCGGTGACGGCGGCGAACCGTCCGGTGATATGGCTGAGGGTAATACATTGGTGGAGCGGGACGGCAACCGGCTGTTGATGGAGTTTCGCTCCCGGGACGGCCGGAAGATGTACCGGACCCTTGAAGAAGTGATGCTCTACCCCGATGAGCGAATCACGTTTAGACACCTGGAAGGCCCGTTGAACTATTCCAAGGAGGAGTTTGTATTCACCGAGGTGGACACCGGAACGACGATGACTCATACCGGAGAGATCGAGTGCCGGATGCATTGGCTCCCCGTCGCCGGATGGGCGGTGGCCCGTTTTTATGTGAAGCCCCGCTACGAGCGCCTGGTCCTCCGCCACATGAACTCATTAAAAGAGCAGGCCGAAGGCGGGAACACGGGGTAAATTGGCGTTTCCAAACGCGGAGGGGTTATCCTGTTCTTAGACCAAACCTGACGGACATGAAGACTTGATCCTGGAACTTTTTACTGTGATATCCCTGGCCCTGGGAGCGTATATCCTGGGGTCTGTTCCCACGGCCTACATCCTGGTCCGGTCGGTCAAAGGCGAGGACATCCGGGATGTGGGCAGCCGCAACGTGGGTGCCCTGAACGTCTACCGCCAGGTGGGCGCGGGGGCGGGCCTGGCGGTATTGCTGGTGGACACGGCGAAGGGAGTCTTGGCCGTGGCGGGACCCAGGCTGATGGGCCTCGACGACTGGGTATTGTTCATCACCACTCCCCTGGTGGTCGCCGGTCACAACTGGCCGGTGTTCTTGAATTTCAGGGGCGGCAAGGGCGCGGCGGCCATCTTTGGCATCTCCCTGGTCATAGTTCCGTGGCTAACCGTCATAACCGCCGGTCCCAGCATCCTGGTGATGCTGCTGCTGCGAAACGTGGTCCTGGGCGCCGCGCTGGGCTTCATCTTGTTGAACATCCTGCTCTGGGTCACCGGACAGGGCGCCCAGCAGGTGGGTCTCTGCCTGCTGCTCACCGCCCTGGTCACCGGCACGTACATGCTGAATGTGCGCGAGCACATCTTCAGTTCCATAAAGGCCCGGCAGTGGCGGCAGCTTTTCTCGGACCTGGCGGGCTAGCCCCTTCGGCGGGCAATTACCTCCGGCGGACACTGGCCGTTATTTCCCTGCGGTATCTCACCCCGCGTAGGCTATAATGGTGCCTGCGCGGCTGGCCTCTTCGCTGCGTTAACACCCAGTCCATAACCCCCAAAGCAGGTGCGATGTTAGAACACGGCTCTCTTGAAACCGAAGGCGTTGACGAGGCCCAGGCCCACCGTAACGCCATGCGCCATTCGGCCGCCCACGTGATGGCCGACGCCGTCCTGAAACTATTCCCGGAAGCCAAGATGGGCATCGGCCCGCCCATCCAAGATGGCTTCTACTACGACTTCGAGGTTTCCCGTCCCTTCACCCCGGAGGACCTGGAAGAGATCGAAAAACTGATGCGGGAGACCATCAAGGGGGGGTTCCCATTCCAGCGGGAGGACCTCAGCCGGGCCGACGCCGAAGAGTTGTTCTCCGGCCAACCCTACAAGCTGGAACTGATCAACGACTTGCCCGGCGACGCAGTGATATCCATCTACCGGCACGACGAATTCGTGGACCTGTGCCAGGGCCCCCACGTGCATGGCACGTCGGACATTCCGGCCTTGAAACTGCTCAGCGTGGCGGGGGCCTACTGGCGGGGCGACGAGAAACGCCCCATGCTGCAACGCATCTACGGCACGGCCTTCGATTCCGAGGCCGAGTTGGCGGAACACCTGGAACGGCTGGAAGAAGCCGAACGCAGGGACCACCGCACCCTGGGCCGCCAGTTGAACCTTTACAGCATTCACGAGGAGATCGGCCCCGGCCTCATCGTCTGGCATCCCAAGGGAGGCCGGATCCGCTCCATCATCGAGGACTACTGGAAGGACCTCCACTACCGGCGGGGGTACGACATCGTCTACTCGCCCCACATCGGCCGGGCCCAACTCTGGGAGACCAGCGGCCACCTGGATTTCTACCGGGAAAGCATGTACGCCCCCATGGAAGTGGACGGCCAGGAATACTTCCTGAAGCCCATGAACTGCCCTTTCCATATCGCGATCTACAAATCGGCGCTGCACAGCTACCGGGAACTGCCCCTGCGGTACGCCGAGTTGGGCACCGTCTACCGCTACGAACGGAGCGGGGTCCTGCACGGGCTGATGCGGGTGCGCGGATTCACCCAGGACGACGCCCATATCTTCTGCACCCCGGACCAGGTCGAGGACGAGATCGGAGGCGTCTTGGAGTTGACCTTCGAATTGCTGGACGCCTTTGGGTTCACCGACTACTCCATATCCCTCTCCACCCGGCCCGAGAAGTACGTGGGAGACCCGGATATGTGGGACCACGCCATCCAGTCGCTTCAAGGCGCCCTGGAGCAACGTGGCTTGGCCTTCACCGTTGATGAGGGCGGTGGAGCGTTCTACGGACCCAAGATCGACGTCAATATCACCGACGCCCTGGGCCGCGCCTGGCAGTGCACCACGGTGCAGTTCGACTTCAACCTGCCCCAGCGCTTCGATCTAACCTACCAGGACGCCGAAGGAGGCCGCAGCCAGCCCTACATGGTCCACCGGGCCATTCTCGGCTCCATAGAACGGTTCCTGGGGGTGCTTATCGAGCATTACGGGGGCGCGTTCCCGCTCTGGTTGGCCCCGGTGCAAGCCGTGGTGATACCCATCGCCGACCGGCACCTCGAGTACTGCGAATCAGTGTCGGCTTCCCTGAAAGCCGCGGGATTCCGCGCCGAGGTCGATACCCGCAACGAGCGGATGAACCAGAAGATACGCACCGCCCAGATGCAGAAGGTGCCCTACATGCTGGTGGTGGGAGACCGGGAGGTGGAGGCCGGGGCCGTGGCCGTGCGCCACCGCGAAGGACAAGACCTGGGCGCCATGCCCCTGGACGACTTCCTGGCCCGCCTGGGCGAAGAAGCGGCGGTGCCTAAGGGGACGGCGGCCTAAACCTTCTAGCCGGAGTTTCCGAACTCGGCGGTCCATGACGGCGGGCCGCCGTCCAGCACGCGCTGGATGTTCTCGAATGCGTTGGCCGCGCGCTTGGGTATGGATTCCAGGGTCGGACCGGCGTTGTGGGGCGTGATTATGGCGTTGTCCAGCACCAGCAGCGGGTGACCGGCCGGCGGGGGCTCTTGCTCCAAAACGTCCAACCCCGCCGCAGCGATGACGCCCAACTTTAACGCCGATGCCAAAGCATCTTCATCAACGATGCCGCCCCGGCTGGTGTTGATGATTACGGAGCTGGATTTCATCATCTCCAATTGGTCCTTGCCGATCATCCCGCGGGTCTCCCCGGTCAGCGGAACGTGGATGCTGACCACATCGGAAGTCCTGAGCAATTCCTCGAATCCCACTTCCTTAACGCCCAACTCCGACCGTTCCGTCTCTGAAAGGCTGGCGTACCGGTCGTAATACTGGACTTCGGCGTCAAAGGCCCTGGCCCGTTTCGCAACCTTCTTGGCGATGTTGCCGATGCCGATCAGGCCCAGGGTCTTGCCCTCGAACTCGAAAACGTCGGGACGGCGGTCACGGCTCGCCCGCCAGCCGCCGGAGCTTACGCGGTTGGCGTTGACCACCAGCTTCCTGTAGATGGCCAGGATCAGCATCATGGTGTGCTCGGCCACCGCCACGCTGTTGGCGCCGCCGTTGTTGGCCACGGGAATCCCCAGTTCGCCAGCCAGCTTCAAGTTCATTTTGTCGTAACCCGCGCTGAGCAACTGGATCAGTTTGCACTTCTTGGCCGCTCTCATAACATCATCGGAAAGCACGGCGGGCCAGATGATTAGAAAGTCAGCGTCCGCCACCAATTCGATCTTCTCGCCCTCGCTGGTGTCCAGGGGCTCGGAGAACACATCCATGCCCGGCAGCGCCTGGTCGGCCACCACCTGCCTGAGTTCCGAGTCCAACGCCGTGAAGCACACGACTTTCGTTCCAGGCATTTTTTCACCGTTAACCGAGAGTCCATCCAACTGTTACCGAGTGTAGTATACCCAGATTCGACACCCAAAACCCCCTCGGCGTTACGGCACCGGCTCGCCGTAGACCTCTATCTCCAACGCCCCGGTGTTGCCGCCTGAGGTATCCAACAGCTCGAACCGCAGGCGCTTGGCGGTGAAACGGATTTCGAACCGGTAGATGGTGGTTGCGTCGTCCACGGTGAACGGCCCGTAGGTCTCGCCCCGGCCGGTGGTCACCTGGAACGATCTCACCTGGGCCGAGTCGCCCATGGTCCGGGTCCAGAAACCCACCGAAGTCACGTTGGTCACCGAGGGGAGTTCCACTTCGATCCAGGCGGAGTCGCCGTCGCTGGCCGTCGACCATTCCGTGGCGGGGTCACCGTCCAGGGCGTTGGCCGCCCCGAACGCCGAATCGTTGGCCCCGCCGCCAAAATTGGAACTCACGCCGGCCACGGACGCCCCGTTCTCCATCAAGGCCAGGTTCATCCCCAAAGCGGTGTCCTTGAAAGCGGCCGGAGAAGCGAACGGTTGCCCAGCGTCAACCAGGAACCACGACAGAAAGGCGGCGTCTTCACCTGAGGGATTCCTCTTCTGGACCGGCGTGACTGCGGGTATCCCCTCAACGTCGCCCGGAGTCATCTGGCGCACGCCGATCAGGCCGTTCTGATAGTCGATCGCGCCGGACAATTGGTAGATGAACTCCGGCCCAGGGTGGGTGTGGACGCTGGTCTCCCCACCAGGCGGGACCACCACCAACACGAACACCGCCAAAGGATCGTCCGGTATGTTCACCATGACCGGGCTCTCGAAGATAGTCTCAACATCAAACCCAGAGGGAGCGGAGCCGGGGCGGTCCAGCCGGGTCTCCCAAAACACTGAGGGACCGCCGGGCGCGCGGTGGCGGTGGCCAACCTCGGCCGCCACTACCGAACCCTGTCCCTCCAACAGGCTTTGGCCGTCCAGCTCATGCTCTCCCTGGGCGGCATAGACGAAGGCCGTCTGGTGGCGATGGGTCACCTCCTCACCAGGACTTAATTTCAGGCGGTGGGTCACCCAAGCCAGCGGTCCGCCAGGCACTTCTTGCAACCTGATTTGGGCCAGCAGCGTGGTCGAGGCGTTTCCGCCCAGGGCCGCACCTCCCATGGAGATCTGTCCTGATGCCGGGCCGGTCTCCGTGGCAGCTACAGTCACAACCACCGTCGGGGCCACCGGCGTTGCTGTCGCCTCACCACCCCCGCATGCCACCAGAAACATGGCGGCGGCAAGCGCTATGAATATCCATACGCGGCTGCGGGAGCCGGCCGGTCCGGTCTGCACGAACATCAAGATTTTCCTCCACGGCCCGAGGGCCACATCCCATACTACGCTCCGGACTCTCCTCTGGCTTTCGGTCCCGGTTTCACCGACAATACGTTGACGCGACGGGACGTTGCCGGTTTCAGAAATTCACCCGCCCTGGCGGGTTTTTATAGGTGCGCCATGCCCAATAAGCTGATCAACGAGACCAGCCCCTATTTGTTGCAGCACGCCCATAACCCGGTGGACTGGTATCCATGGGGCGACGAGGCCCTGCAGCGGGCCAAGGACGAAGACAAGCCGATCCTGCTCAGCATCGGCTACTCGGCCTGCCACTGGTGCCACGTCATGGAGCGGGAATCCTTCGAGAACGAGGCCATCGCCCAGTTGATGAACGAGCATTTCGTCAGCATCAAGGTGGACCGGGAGGAGCGCCCCGACCTGGACGCCGTCTACATGGAGGCGGTGCAGATGCTCACCGGCAGCGGCGGTTGGCCCATGACCGTGTTCCTCACCCCCGACGGACAGCCCTTCTACGGCGGCACCTATTTCCCGCCGGTGGACCGGCACAACATGCCCGGCTTTCCCAGGCTGCTGGAGTCGGTGGCCCGCTCCTATCACGAAAGCCGGGAAGAGATCGACCGCGTTACCTCACAGATCACGGCTCAGATGGGCCGGACCGGCCAGATGCCCAAGGGAGACGCTCCCCTGACGGTGGACACCTTCCACCAGGCCTATACGGTGCTGGCCACGAATTTCGACTACCAGAACGGCGGCACCGGCACCGCGCCCAAGTTCCCCCAGGCCATGAACCTGGAAGTCCTGCTCCGTTATTACCGCCAGGGCTACAACGACCGGGCGTTGGAGATGGTGGACCTGACCCTGGAGAAGATGGCCCGGGGCGGCATCTACGACCAGATCGCCGGCGGGTTCGCCCGCTACTCCACCGATGCCTACTGGCTGGTGCCCCACTTTGAAAAGATGCTCTACGACAACGCCCTGCTGGCCCGGCTCTACCTCCACGCCCACCAGGCCACCGGCCGGGGGATGTACCGCCGCATCGCCGAGGAGACCCTGGACTACATCCTTCGGGAGATGACCGGTCCGGAAGGCGGTTTCTACTCAGCCACCGACGCCGACAGCGAGGGCGAAGAGGGCAAGTTCTTCGTGTGGACCCCCGCTGAGATCGAAGCCGTGTTGGGCGATGAAGCCGGCATTTTCAGCGGGTTCTTCGGCGTTACCGAGGCAGGTAATTTCGAGGGGCATAACATCCTGAACATCACCCAAAAAGCGTCCGAATATGCCCAGCAACACGGAATTCCTCTGGAGCGCCTGGTGGACGTTGTCCAACGGGGCAAGAAGGCGCTATTGGCGGAACGGGAGAAGCGGGTCCACCCGTTGCTGGACGACAAGGTCTTGGCGTCGTGGAACGGTATGATGCTCCGCAGTTTCGCCGAGGCCGGCGCCGCTCTGGAGCGCCGGGACTACCTGGATGCAGCCATCAAGAACGCCAATTTCCTGCTGGAAACCATGCGCCCCCAGGGAAACCTGCTCCGCACCTACCGTGTGGGCCAGGCCAAACTGCCCGGCTACCTGGAAGATTATTCGTTCGTGGCCGACGGCCTGCTCGCCCTGTACGAGGCCACCTTTGACCACCGGTGGCTTACTGAGTCGATCAGCCTGGCGGACCGCATGATCGAGTTGTTCTGGGACGACGAGGTGGGCGGCTTCTACGACACCAGCGCCGATCACGACCGACTGGTGGTCCGGCCCCGGGACGTCTTGGACAACGCCCAGCCCTGCGGCGGCTCGGTGGCCTCCGACGTGCTCCTCAAGCTAGCGGTGATCACCGGGAACGAGGACTACCGGGTGAAGGCCGAAACCCCGCTAAAAACGCTTAAGGAGTTGATGGGCCGCGCCCCGGCTGGGACCGGACATTGGCTGGCCGCCCTGGATTTCTATGTGTCCACGCCCAAAGAAGTGGTCATCATCGGCCCCAGGGACGACCCGGCCACCGCCGCGCTGTTGCAGACGGTCTACGGCGGGTTCCGTCCCAACAAGGTCTTGGTGGGCGCCCAAGACGCCGGTGATGCCGAAAAACACGGCCTGCCCCTTCTGGAGGCCCGAGGCATGGTCGACGGCAAACCCACGGCCTACGTCTGCCAGAACTACGCCTGCCAACTACCCGTGACCACCCCCGAGGAACTGACGGCGCAGCTGGAGGGCTAGGGACGGAGCAGCACTTCTACCGGGAGTTGACCACCACCATAATGGGCGAAGAACTGGCTGATAACATACATGCTCTTTTAGAAAAGCAAGCACTGGTATTGATTGGGATTGATGGATTAGGTGGGGCGGGGAAAAGCGTGGTGGCGAATTCTATCAAAGAGAATATTCCAAATACCACGATAGTCGAGATGGACGATTTTTACGTGCCAGAATTTACGAGAGCGGATTGGGATAGGCTGTATGAGCAAGTAATCGCGCCGCTAAAAAACAATTCTGTAGGCTCGTATCAAATTTTTGACTGGGATACAAAAAAACTCGCAGAATGGCGCGAGGTGAAACCAAAAGGAGTTGTAATAATTGAGGGCGTGTATGCTTTGCACAGAAAACTTCGAGGCGCTTATGACTACAAAGTTTGGGTAGAAGCACCGTACGAAGTGCGGTTGCAGCGTGGCCTGGAGCGTGACGGTGAAGAAGCTCAAAGCCAGTGGGTGAACGAATGGATGCCGAAAGAAGAAGAATACGAGAAATCTCAAAAACCGCACGAATCCGCCGACCTCATTATCGACGGAACAAAATAGTGCAGCAGGTCACAAAGAGCACTGAAATTGAAGTCAAAACATGAGGCAACTGGAACCGGGAGCCCAAGCATTTGAAACCTGCGGACGATCCCACATTCGACTACAAGAGCCTTGTTCAGCGAGGTTATGATCGTTGTCTCGCTGCCTACGACGAAGCTCGTAAGAGCGAGGCCGGTCCCGAGTTGGACTTTCTTACAAGGCGGCTAGAGGATGGTGCTGCCGTATTGGACGTCGGCTGCGGTACTGGCGTCCCATACACTCGAGCTCTAGCACAGCGGTTCACCGTCACTGGCGTAGATTCCTCAAGTGAGATGATCAAACAGGCGCGGGCGAATGTTCCAAAGGCAAGCTTCATCCACGGGGATGTCATGTCGGTGGAATTCCCTCCATCGAGCTTCAACGGCGCCATCGCCTTCTACTCTGTGTTCCATCTCCCCAGGGAGGAGCATCCAAAGCTGTTTCGTCGCATCTATGATTGGCTGCTGCCCGGCGGATACTTTCTATGCACGCTGACCCGCCTCAGTGAGGAGGCATACACTGAAGATGACTTTTTTTGCGTAACGATGTACTGGAGCAACTACGGTCTAGAGGAGTACAAAGAGATTCTAACTCGCGTTGGGTTCAGCATCTTGGGGACCTCCGTGATCGGCCATGGTTACACGGAAGCACATCAGGCGCCGCATGAGAATCATCCACTTGTCTTGGCACAGAAGCAACCTACTGGGAGGGGCACCGTTTGACCCAACTACACTCGTCTTGACTGAACCTCGTGAATCGGTAACCGCAGTGACGCCTGGTGACGTCGCCGGCGGGCCGATACGAGTCGTGGTCACCCTTATAGAAACCCGTTCGCCGTGAACAACTCTGACCTGGACGTAGTCACCGGCGCTTTCGGATACACCGGCAGATACATCGCCCAAAAACTGATATGCACTGGGCGCAAGGTCCGGACCATTACCGGCCATCCAGACCGGGAAAATCCCTTCGGAGACCAGGTCAAGGCATACCCCTTGGACTTTAATGACCCCGATGCCTTGGCCCAAAACCTCAGCGGGGCAACCACTCTTTACAACACCTACTGGGTCCGGTTTCCCCGAGGTAAGACCACTTTCGAGACGGCGGTCGAGAATACCAAGGTCTTGATCGATGCGGCGAAACAAGCCGGCGTTCAGCGGATCGTTCACATCAGCATCACCAACCCCTCTCTGGACTCCCCTCTGGGCTATTTCAGAGGCAAGGCGCTGGTGGAAGAGGCCATAGTAGCCTCAGGTCTGGCTTACACCATCATCCGGCCCACGCTGATATTTGGGGCCGAAGACGTCCTGATCAACAACATCGCCTGGTTCCTGAGGAGGTTTCCGTTCTTCGCCGTCCCGGGAGATGGGGATTACCCCGTCCAACCGGTGCATGTCGAAGATGTGGCCGAAGCGGCGGTCAGTGCGGTCGCCGGAAACGAAAACACCATCCAGGATTGCGTTGGCCCGGAGGTGTATACCTATGAGCAGTTGGTCCGCCTGATCGCCGGTTGCATTGGCAGCAAGGCTAGGGTCGCGCACCTGCCACCGGGACTGACCCTTTTTTTCTCCAGGATAGCGGGGTATCTGGTGCGGGATGTGGTGCTGACCCGGGCCGAGATCGACGGCTTGATGGCGGGTCTCCTGGTTTCTGATGGCCCACCCAACGGCCAGACGAGTTTTAGCCGGTGGCTTGAGGAAAATCAGGACAACTTAGGGCGCAGTTACGTTTCAGAGATGGACCGCCACTACCGCTGACGCCGTCAGCACCGCCGCGGCTTCGCTACTTGAACCGCGAACCGAAGTACTCCGCTACCCGGCCCACGTACTCGTCTGGGAAGGTCAGAAAGGCGTCCACGTGGTCCACGCCGGGCACCCGCCACAGGAAACTGCCAACATCCGCAGCCTTGGCGACCCGCTCGCCATGCTCCAAGGGTATCCGCTGGTCCTCCGTGCCGTGGATGACCAAGATGGGATACCCAAGACCGGCGACCGCCCGTTCCGGGACCAGGGCGCCGATGTCTATCCCGTAGATCTTCTTGGCCATCAGCTTGGTGGTGGGGATGAATATAGGTATCAGCCACTCTGGAAAGGGCGTCTTTCGGGCCGATTCCCGGGCGATCAGGTCCGAGGCGTCGGCGTAGGGACTGTCGGCGACCACGGCGGTGATCCGCGGCTCTTCAGCCGCCGCCAAGATCGACGTCGCCGCCCCCATGGAGAAACCCATCAAACCGATCCCGCCGTCGCTTCCGGGGTCGACGCCCCGGCCCAACAGATAGTCGAAGGCTCCCAGTACGTCCCACCGCTCGAAATATCCGCCTGAAACCTTATCGCCCCCGGACGAGCCATGGCCCCGCAGGTCAAACAACAACACGTTATAGCCCAGTCCCACCATCCGGGCCGCCAACTCCACCGCGTTATCCCCGGAACGGACGCTTCCGATGCCGTGGACGAATATCAGATGCGGACTCGAGTCCTCTCCCGGCAGGTACCAACCGCTGAGGGTAAGATCGCCGCGCCTAGATGGGAACTCCACGTCCTCGAACGCCAGATCGTAGTTGGATGGGTGGTCTTCTTGGGGGTCCCGGTCAGCCTTGGTGACACCCTGGGCGATCAGAAAGGACACCAACCCGTAGAGGATTACAATGACCACCAGTCCACCGGCAGATGCCAGTCTTACTGACCGCTTTCGCAACATCTCCACCAACCACTTATACATCTGAACGCCTCTATTAAAAATGAATCATCGGCTTAAGCTGACATCCCTCAACTGTCAAATTATTGACGTTCCTGATGCTTTTACCGGCTTCGAGGATTTCTGATCCCTTAATCAAAAACTCCCTTCCACCGGCAGCTATTGTCCATACGATTTCATCCGATTTGCTGGTGTGAAGTTCCAGATATGGTAAGAGTTAATTGCCGGGCTTGGATGCAGGACTAGGCAATGTCAATTTATCTAACTTATAATCGGTACCGGTTCATATGGCCGGGACTATAGTTAAACATCTTTTCGCAATTCGCAGCAGCCAGTGAAACTCTTTGATTAGGGAGAAGAACATGCCACAAGCGTCCCAGATTATTTACACCAAGATCGACGAGGCTCCGGCCCTGGCCACGCACTCGTTGCTGCCGATCCTCCGGGCCTTTACAAAGGGGTCCGGCATCGAACTGGAGGCCTGGGATATCTCGTTGACCGGCCGCATCATCGCGAATTTCCCGGACAATCTGACGGATGCGCAAAAGATACCTGATTACCTGGCCATGTCCAGTGAGCTGTGCGAGGACCCAAAGGCGAACATCATCAAGCTGCCTAATATCAGCGCCTCTATCCCCCAGTTAAAAGGCGCGATCAAGGAATTGCAGGAAAAGGGATATGACATTCCCGACTACCCTGATGATCCTGCAACCGACCACCAACGCGAGCTGTTTGATCGTTTTTCCAAGGTGTTAGGTAGCGCGGTCAACCCGGTCCTGCGGGAAGGTAACTCCGATCGCCGGTCGGCCACATCGGTCAGGGAATACGGCAAACGCAACCCCCACCGGATGATGCAGGACTGGCCGGAAGTGTCCAAAACCCGGGTTGCCCACATGACCGGCGGTGATTTCTACGGTAGTGAACAGTCCGTGACGATCACAGAAACAGGATCGGCGGCGATCGAATTTGTGTCTCGCGATGGCCGTGTGACCGTACTCAAATCCGATATCCCCCTGTTGGATGGAGAGATCATCGATTGTTCCGCGATGAATGTTAGGGAACTGCGCGAATTTTACGCTGACGAAATCAAAAACGCCAAAGCTGATGGCGTGTTGCTTTCTTTGCATCTGAAGTCGACCATGATGCGCATATCCGACCCGATCATCTTCGGCCATTGTGTGTCGGTTTACTACCAGGACGTGTTTACAAAACACGCTCCTGAAATGGATGAACTCGGGGTGAACCCCGACAATGGAATGGCTGAACTCTACACCAAGATCCAATCTCTACCTGAGGCCAAACGAGCGGAGATCGAGGCAGATATCCAGGCGGTCTATAGCGTCCGCCCAGAGTTGATGATGGTGAACTCCAGCCGGGGTATCACCAACCTGCATGTGCCCAGCGATGTGATTATCGACGCCACCATGCCCGTGATCGTCCGTGATGGCGGCCGGGCGTGGGGCCCCGACAACGAGTTGCACGACACCATCGCGATGATTCCTGACCGCTCTTACGCGACTCTATATCAGTCGATCATCGAAGATTGCCAGAAGCATGGGGCGTTCGATCCGTCCACCATCGGCAGTGTCGCCAATGTGGGGCTGATGGCCCAGAAGGCCGAAGAGTATGGGTCTCACGACAAGACCTTTAAAGCCCCCGGCAACGGGACGATTCGGGTCGTGGACGCATCAGGCACGACTCTGATGGAACAAAGGGTTGAGCAAGGCGATATATTCCGGATGTGCCAGACCAAAGACGCGGCGATCCAGGACTGGGTCAAGCTTGGGGTCAACCGGGCTAGAGCCACCGGCTCGCCGGCCATCATCTGGCTGGACCCGGACCGGGCTCACGACGCCGAGCTGATCAAGAAGGTGGACCAATATCTGCCCACGCACGAAACGGCCGGGTTGGACATTCGCACCATGTCTCCCAAGGACGCGATGGAGTTCACGATGGCGCGCAGCCGGTCCGGCCAGGACACGATCTCCGTGACCGGCAACATCCTGCGTGATTATCTGACTGACCTCTTCCCCATCCTGGAACTGGGCACCAGCGCCAAGATGCTTTCTGTCGTCCCCCTGCTTAAGGGTGGTGGAATGTTCGAGACAGGCGCCGGCGGGTCGGCCCCCCGGCATGTAGCGCAGTTCCTTGAGGAGGGCCATCTGCGTTGGGATTCTCTGGGTGAATTCTGTGCCATAGTCGCTTCCTTCGAGCATCTCGGTGAGGTGTTCAAGAACGACAAGGCGAAGCTCCTGGCTGAGACCCTGGACCAAGCGATCGGGAAGCATCTGGAAAACCGCCGGGCGCCGTCGCGCCGGGTGAACGAACTGGACACCCGGGGCAGTCATTTCTACCTCGCTCTGTACTGGGCGGAGATGCTGGCCAAGCAGACCCAAGACCCAGAGATGCAAACCCGCTTTGCCGGGGTGGCCCAGCAGTTGGCCGCCAACGAAGACAAGATCGTGCAGGAGTTGAACGAAGCTCAGGGACAGCCGGTGGACATCGGCGGCTATTTCCATCCCGATGAAGAGATGACCGCTAAAGCCATGCGCCCCAGCGCCACTCTGAATGCGATCGTGGACGCGATCTAGTTGGGCTGCGGGGAACCCCTCCAGCCAGGCAGTAAGGCGGTCCTGACCATCTAAATAGAGGAGCAAACACAAGATGCGAAGCAAGGTAACGGTCGTCGGCGCGGGAAACGTGGGCGCCACGACCGCGCAAAGAATCCACCAGTTGGGCTACGCCGACGTAGTGTTGGTGGACGTGGTCGAAGACCTGCCCCAGGGCAAGTCCTTGGACATGCTGGAGTCGGCCCCAATCACGGGCACCGACGCCAAGATCAGCGGCAGCAACTCCTACGAGGCAACGGCCGGTTCCGAAGTGGTGGTCATCACCGCCGGCATCGCCCGCCGTCCCGGAATGAGCCGCGACGACCTGTTATTGACCAATATGCGGATCACATCGTCGGTCACGGAACAGGTGGTCAAATACTCCCCCGACTGCATCATCATACCGGTGACCAATCCCCTGGACGCCATGGTCCAGAACGTATTCGAGGTCAGCGGGTTCCCCAGGAACCGGGTATTCGGCATGGCCGGCGTGCTGGACACCGCCCGTTTCCGCACCTTCATCGCCGAAGAACTGGAGGTTTCGGTGGAGGACGTCCAGGCATTCGTCCTGGGCGGCCACGGCGACGACATGGTGCCGCTGGTCCGATTCACCAACGTGGGCGGCATCCCCATCAGCGAGCTGATGGCCGAGGAGAAGATCGACCAATTGGTGCGGCGCACCCGCGGGGGCGGCGGCGAGATCGTCGAACTGCTGAAAGAGGGCAGCGCCTATTACGCCCCGTCAGCCGCCATCACCCAGATGGTTGAGGCGGTCCTGCTGGACAAGAAACGCATCCTCCCGGCCTGCACCTATCTGGAGGGGGAGTTCGGCATCAACGGTCTCTGCGTCGGCGTCCCGGTGAAGCTGGGGGCCGGCGGCATGGAAAAGATCATGGAGATCAAGCTGACACCCGATGAACAGGCCGCGCTTCGAAGCTCCGCGGACACCGTCCAGGAACTGGTGGAAGTGATGAACAAGGCCAAAGCCGAGGGTTAACCGGCCCACGGGGAAAATAAAGAAACATATTCTGGCAGGAGGTCCGTCATGGCCCGTCGAAGCGACGCTGAGCAACGCCTATTGGAGAAGGCGGGCCGCTACCTGCCCGGCGGCACCGGCGGCAACCTGTCCTTCCCCAAGGAATTGGACTTCCTGGTCTCACATGGCAAGGGCTCCAGCATCTTCGATGTCAGCGGCAATGAGTACGTCGATTGGCTCATGGGTTCCGGTCCCATGATCCTGGGCCACGCCCACCCAGCCGTCACCGAGGCCGTGATCAAAGCGGTCGAGGGCGGCAGCACCTTCTTCGCCACAAATTACAAAGCGGTGGAATTGGCCGAGGAGTTGGTCAACGCCATCCCCTGCGCCGAGCAGGTGCGGTTCACCACCAGCGGGACCGATGCCTGCTTCCAGGCCATGCGCGCCGCCCGGGCCTTCACCGGCAAAGAGAAGATACTCAAATTTGAGGGCGGCTTCCACGGCACCAGCGACTACGCCCTGATGAGCCTCACCCCGTCCCCTTCGGTCGAATACCCCCAGTCTCAGGCCAGCAGCGGCGGTATCCCCAAGGCCATCCAAGACTTGATGCTCATCGCCCCCTACAACGACCTGGCCACCACCGAGACGATAATCAACGCCCACCTGGACGACATCGCGGCGGTGATCGTGGAGCCGGTCCAGCGCGTGATCGCCCCCCAGCCGGGTTTCCTCCAGGGACTGCGCGACCTGACCAAACGCCACAACATACCGCTCATATTCGACGAGGTGGTAACCAGTTTCAGGCTGGCCTACGGCGGGGCGCAGGAGTTCTACGGCGTGACGCCGGATATGTGCACCGTGGGCAAGATCATGGGCGGCGGCTATCCGCTGGCGGCGCTTCTGGGCCGGGCCGACATCCTCTCGGTCTTCGACCGGGGGGCCTCCGACGACGAGACCTACATCAACCAGATCGGCACCCTGAACGGCAACCCCGTGGCCTGCGCCGCCGGACTGGCCACCCTGGCCGTGATGCGGGAAGAGGGGACCTACCAGAAGATACACGGGGCCGGGGCGGCCATACGCGGCGCGCTGGTGGAAATCTGCAATGAGAACGGCGTGCCGGTCCAGAGCTGCGGCGAGGACGCCATATTCGACGTCTACTTCTCCGAACGGCCGGTGGTCAATTACCGGGACACCCTGGCCGCCGACGCCGGCATGATGACCAGGTTCAACACCGGCCTGCTGGAGCGCGGCATCCTGAAGGGCGCCCAGAAATACTACCCCTCCGCCGTCCACACCGACGAAGACATCGAAAAGACCATCCAGGCCATGCGGGAAGTGGTGCCGCTGATCCGCTAGGTCAACGCCGGCTGGTGGTTCGACGGGCTCACCACGAATGGAATCCCAAAACGTAGGGGCACGGCAATGCCGTGCCCCTACGTTTTTTTTATGATGCGCGACGAGGCTCCCATCCCGCTCATCCTGAGCCTGTCGAAGGGCCGGCGCAAGCCATGTTTAGAATCTCGAAGTAGGCAAACAGTCCCTTTCCCCGGCGGCAGGAGAAGGCT
>JADFNR010000056.1 GCA_022563275.1 Chloroflexota bacterium
TATCTGCAGGGCGGCCATGACCCCGGCGGCGGGGCCGGAAAGGGCGGTGTGCACCGGCTGCCGGACGGCGGCGCCGGCCCCGATCATGCCGCCGTTGGACTTCATGATGGAGAAAGACGCATCGATGGCATTGGCGCGCAGAGAGCTTTCCAAGCTGCCGATGTAGCTGCTTACCAGGGGCATGACGTAGGCGTTCAACACGGTGGTGATGGTCCGTTCGTACTCGCGGAACACGGCCAACACCTCGGACGATATGGAGACCTGGGCGTTGGGGTATTCCTCCAAGATCAGTTCCCTGGCCCGGTTCTCGTGGTCCGGGTTGGCGTAGGAATGGATGAAGGAAACGGCGATGGAGGTGATCTCGCCGGCCCGGAATTTGCGGGCGGCGGCGCGGACGGCTTCCTCGTCCAGCGGCGCCAGCACCTCCCCCTTGAAATCCATCCTCTCCGGCACCTCGATGATGTCCCGTGGGCGGACCGGCCGGTCCGGTTTGACCCAGGAGTTGGGGTTCACCAGCCGCGGCGTCCCGTGGCGGCCGATCTCCAGCACGAATTTGAAGCCGTCGGAGACCAGGAGCCCCACGGGCGAGCCTTTGCTCTCGAGGATGGCGTTGGTGGCGATGGTGGTGCCATGGAAAACGTGCTTGACCTGGGACGCCTCGACCGAGTTGGCCGCCAGAATCTCACGGAGTCCGGTCAGAAATCCAGTGCTGGGGTCCTCGGGCGTGGATGGGGTCTTGTGCACCCGTTGTTCGTTGGTGGCCAGGTTGCGAAGCACGATGTCGGTGAAGGTTCCACCCACGTCCACCGCAACCGAATAGTCGTCCATGGTTATAAAAAATCCTGAAGGGATATGAGAGTGCGACGCCATTCTAGCAAACCCGCCAAACCCGCCCGAGGGAATCGCGGTTGCACCGCCGTTGACAGCCATGACCCTCGTGACTACACTCCCGTCGAATGACATAACCGCTCAGGCTTGTTTGGTGGGAGGCTAAGAGGATACCCCCTGAAGCGATCTGAATGCCCGCAAGCCAGGACGGTGCGCCAGTCCAGATCCATTTTGCAGCGTCACGGCGAGAACGGCCTAGGCCGGATCACCGAAGTCCCGGATCATGCCCGGAACATGCAATGGAAAGGAAGGTATTAATGGTTAATACGATTTCCGCCAAGGACCTAAGCACATTGTTGCAGGGAAAGTCCCGGTTCGGTCTCATCGACGTACGGGAAGCGGGCGAATACAACAGTTCGCACATCGCCGATTCGAGCTTGATCCCCCGCAGGGAACTGGAATTCAGGATGGATGTCTCGGCGCCGGTAAAGGGCGAGCGACTAGTTATTTGCGACGATGACGGCCGACGGGCGGCCCTGGCCGCGGCCACCTTGGAGCATATGGGATTCAGCAACGTCTCAGTCCTGGACCGGGGCATCAACCAGTGGTCGACTGAAGGATATCCCACCGAGTGGGGCAGCAACGTGATCAGCAAGGACTTCGGAGAAAGGATGGAGGTCGAGCACCACGTTCCTGAGATCGAGGCCACCGAACTGCACGAACGCATAGAGCGGGGCGACAAGCTGGTGATCCTGGACACCCGCACGCCCGAGGAGTACCAGCGTTTCTGCATACCCGGCGGGCGCAGCGTGCCCGGCGGAGAGCTGGCCCTGCGCGTCACCGACATCACCAAGGACCTGGACGAGGACACGACGATCATTATCAACTGCGCCGGACGCACCCGCAGCGTCATCGGCACCCGGGTGCTGCAACGCATGGGTCTGACCAACATCTACGGCCTGAAGAATGGAACGTCGGGATGGCTCTTGGCCGGCTACGAACTGGAGACCGGCGGCGACCGGCTGGACCTGCCGGAGCCGTCATCCCAGGGACTGGCCGCCGCCGAGGACTATGCCGCACGGTTGGCCGAGGAAGACGGCGTGCGCTACCTGGATGTGGTGACCGTGCAGTCTATGTTGGACGAACGGGAACAGAGGACCTGCTATTTCGTGGATGTGCGCACGGCCGAAGAATATGCCGCGGGCCATATCCCGGGTTTCCGCTGGTTCCCCGGCGGACAGGTGGTCCAGCGGTCCGACGATGTCCTCGTGGTGAAGAATTGCCCGGTGATCTTCTGCTGTGACGGCAGGGCCCGGGCCACGTTCATCGCCTCTTGGTACCGGCAGTTCGGTTTTGAGGAGGTCTACGCCGTCGACGGCGGGACCACGGCCTGGGCCAGCAGCGGCCGCCCGTTGGAGACTGGCTCCGGTGGCGTATCGCCCACGGGTCTGGAAGAAGCCCGCGGCCAGGTCAAGCTGCTGTCGCCCCAGGAACTGGACGCGGACCGGCCTGCCTCGATCATATTCGTTGAGACCAGTTCGGATTTCTCCAACGGCCACGTCCCCGGCGCCCGTTGGGCGCCCCGAGGTTCTCTGGAACTGCAAATCTCGGATATCGCTCCCGACAAGGACGCTGCCATCGCAGTCACCTGCAACAACGGCCAGAACGCCGCCTTTGCCGGGGCGGCGCTCAAGGGATTGGGCTACCGGAACGTGTCGGTCTTGGAGGGCGGCATGGCCGCCTGGCGTCAGGCCGGGCTGGCGGTGGAACAGGGCCTGTCGGGTGTGATGCGCCCCCCGACGGACGTGGTGGTCTCGGGACCGGAGCGCAACTTCGCCGATATGATGCACTATCTCCGTTGGGAAACGGCCCTGGGGGAGAAATACGCCGTGGACTAGCGGGACCGTTCGGATGACATGGGGCTGCGGTGCGCTAATGGGCCGCCGCCACACCGGCGCCGGGCAGCCGCTGTTCTTTGATGGAGAAAACGGCCCCCGTGGCCAAAAGCAAGAGCGCGATGTTGGACCAGATGGCGATGGCGTAGGTGCCCTGAGCGTCATAAAGCAGCCCTCCCAGATACGCGCCAAGGCCGGACCCCAGCGGCATCACGGCAAACATGGCGCCGTAGATGGTCCCCAACTGGGACAACCCGAAGCGGTCGGAGGTGTAGGCGGCGGTGATGGAGACCGTGGCGTTCCAAGAGAACCCCACCAGGATGATGCCCACCAGCAACGCGGGTATGCCCAGGGCAGGTATGTTCAGGAAGGGTATGCCCATGGACAGCAACACCAATATGAATCCCAAGGCACGCAGGTTATAGGAGAAGCTGAGCAGCTTGCGGCGGCCGTGCTGGTCCGACAGGTGCCCCAATAGCAACGCTCCGATGATGGCCGCCGCCCCGATGAGGCTGAAGGCCCCGGCGGCAACCATCGGTTGGTAGCCCAGGTCTTGAACGTAGGTGACGAAGTGAGCGTTCACGAAGCTCATGGAGTAGCCTCAAACGAAGTACCCCAAGGTGAGTCTGCGGAACAACGGGGTGCGCAGCGCTTCCCGGAATGTGGCGTCCCGGCCCAATAATTTCTCCAGGCCGGGCTCAGGTCCGGACCCAGCGGCGGGGCCGCGCCCCAGCCCTCCCCCACCTTTCAGCGCGCCAAAAGGTTCCAGACCGATGTCTTGGGGCCGGTTCTTGAGCAGCAAGAATCCACCGGGCAAGACCAGGAGCAGCAACAGCAGGGCCAGGAACCAATAGGCTTCCTTCCAGTCGAACAGCACCAGGAATAAGGATGCGGCCGGCACCAGGATCATCGCACCGAACGAACCGGCGCCGCTGACCAGTCCCAGTGTCAGCCCCCTTCTGGTGTGGAACCAGCCGCTGACGATCTTGGTCAGGATGGGGCCGGTGCCCAGGGTGATCCCGATGCTCATGATGGCGAACAGGGCGTAAAGCTGGGCCAGGTTGTTGATGAAGGGGATCAACAGCAGTATCGTCCCCATGACCATGACGCCGGAAAGGACGGCGGCCTTCGGACTGTACCGGTCGGACAGATAGCCCGCCAGCGGCCGCAGCAGCCCCGAGATCATGAAGGTCAGGGCGAAGGCCAGGGACAGCGAGGCCCGGCTCCAACCGAACTCCTCGGTCATGGGCCTCAGGAACACACCGAAGGAGAACTGGCCACCGGCCACCCCGAAGGACACCAGGACGCAGCCGGCCACGACGAACCATCCGTAATAGGGCTTCTCGCTAAACAATCTCATATCCGCCGCAGTATTACCTTTGTACCGGCGGACTGGCGAAGGACGCCGGCGACGGCTGGAAGAGCCAGACCTCAGTCTGGGACGGCAGGTCTTGGGGCGAGAACACGGCGCTGTCGCCGTCCAGGCGCTTGACCCTGGGTTGGGTGTCCAGCCAGCCCTCCGGAGGCTCCAACCCGGTGTCATCGGCCATCAATCCCGGTATCTGATAATGCATGGGAATCACGACTCTGGGTTCCAGACGCTGGATGAGAGAATCCACTTCTTGGTAGCTCAGAAGATGTTTGGAGTCGTCAACGGTCACCAGCAGCACGTCGATCTCTCCGATGGCACGGGCCACGTCCGCCGGCCAGTCGGCCCGGTTGTCGCCCAGGTGCAGGAAGCGGACGCCGCCCGTCTCCAGGCGGAACATGACGTTTGGGAAATCACGGAGCCGCGACGCCCCTGAGTGCAGGTCCAACACGCCCCGGACGCTCAGGTCCAGGTTGGCGAACTCCCCAGGCATCCGGATCAAAGAAGCCCCCTCTGGCAGGCGTTCGGCGGCGTCATGGTCGAAATGGGCGTGGGTGATCAGGCCCAGGTCACACTCCACGTCGGGAAACAGCCGGGTGAACCAATAACGCTCGGATATGTTGCGGTAGGGGTCGGCCAACACCCTGAGGCCGGCCTCCGTCCGCCATTGAAAGGCGCAGTGGCCGTAATAGGTCAGCGTGAGCGGGCCGTCAGGACGGTCGGTGGACATTTGATCCTCTGGTGATCCTCGGGAAATTTTCGGGTGCGGGCCGACTGTCATTCTAGCGGAGGCGGCGGTATCCTGCCATTGGCTTACCATTTTGTGGCGGGTGTCAGTGTCCTTGTATTTGGTAAGATATATTATCGTGTCGGTAATATAGCTAGAGATTCAAGAACGATGATTGCTTACCCGGCAGGGCCGATTTCGCCGCCACGGCGCGCAGTGGCCGAAGATGGGAAAAAGAAGATCCCCGAGCGGTTGTTGGCCAAGTTCTGGAAGGAACGGGCGGCCCGGCAGACGGGCCTGCGCACCGAAGCCGGCAAGCGGGTAAGGGTGGTCTATCCGGGCCGGTCCGGCGTCACCGCCGGCCCGGACTTCCGGGACGCCCTGCTGGAAGTGGAAGGCGTCGGATTCGTCCGGGGCGACGTGGAACTGCACATACGGCAACGGGACTGGGACTCCCATGGGCACGGCGGAGACCCCAACTATAACGGCGTGGTGATCCACGGGGCGCTGGAGGTGCACTCGGAGGAGACCCGGCTGCAGAGCGGGTCCGTGGCCCCGGTGGTCGATCTGAGTGCGCTGCTGACAGAGGTTACAACGGAAGGCCCGATAGAAGGCCGGGACGGGGAACCCCTGTTCGACCTCTGGCAGGTCCTGTCCCGCAGGGGCTTTCCCAGGCCGGAAACATTGGGCGAGGCCGAGATGGCCTTGGACCGGGCCGGCGACCAGCGGTTTAAATCCAAGGCCCGCTGGCTCTTGACGTGTATCCAGGCTGATGGGCCCGACCAGGCGTTGTACCAGGCCCTGATGGAGGGGCTGGGCTACGGCAGCAACCGCCGGCCCTTCTTCGAGCTGGCGACGCGGGCCCCGTACGGGGCACTGGCAAAGGCCGCCTTGCGGCTTCCTCCGGGGGAGCGGCTTTCGGCCATCGCTGGTTGGCTGAGCGCCCGTTCGGGCCTGAACGCTTCTGGTCCGGAATGCCCCTCCGGCCGCGCCGGAAGACCGGGGCCCAAGGGCTTCGGCCCGGCCATGGACCACGGGGAGTGGCGGCTTTTTCGGGTCCGGCCCGCCAATCATCCCCGGCGGCGGATCATGGGCGCGGCCATGCTTCTGGACCGGTTTCTGGAGCCGGGCCTGGCGGCGGGGCTGCGTGAAGTGGTCGAGAAACGCAGCCCATCCGAACTGACCGGGTCGCTCCGCGCCCGCGCCGAGACCGGCCCGGCCTATGTGGGACGGGGGCGGGCGATGGACCTGGCGGTAAACGCGGTACTGCCCTTCATGCATGCTTGGGATGAGTCTCAATCCCGTCTTGGGACGCCGGGGGCCGAAGAAGTCATTTACCGGGAACTTCCGAAGCTGGCGGAAAACGAGATAACCCGGGAGATGACCGTCCAACTGCTGCCGGTGGAATGGCGCGGCGCCGTCGCCAATGCCCGGCGCCAGCAGGGGTTGCTGCATCTGTCTGATCTGTTGAAAGGGGCCTATTAAAAGGGGTCTCGCCGACTGGCGAGACCCCTTTGGTCTTCGTTCGGTGGAAGGTTAGCTGGGGTCGGCCAGGGGGACGGCCAGGGAGGCCCGGGGGGTGTCGCCCAGGCTGCGGGCGATGTGACCGTGGCCTTCCAGGTCCTCGGCCACCAGGATGTCTCCCGGTTCCATCTGGACCTTGCTCCCATCGGCGCACTCGAACTCGGCCGTGCCCGACAGGTTGACCACGTATTGCCGCCGGGGGGCGTTGTGATAGTCGGAGAACGACGGGGACGGGCGCAGGCCCAGGGTGATGTCGCCGGCGCCCACGCGGTTGACGATCTTGGTCATCTCTTCGGGGGTGACATCCTCGAAATGGGACTCGCCGTCGTCTCCGGAAAATACTCGTATGATTTTCATGCCTGACTCCTTCGCTAGAAATTTATCGAATCGTTGTGCTTGGAATTCAGGTTGATTGCCGCAAAATGCCGCAAGGCGATAGGTCCGGCTTAGCCGGCGGCCAGGGGCACGGCCAGGATATAGCGTTGGCCTTCGCCCAGCCCTCGGGCGATATGGCCGTGGCCGGTCAGGTCCTCGGCCACCAGGATGTCTCCGGGGCCCAATCGCCGTTTTGAGCCGTCGGCGGTCTCGTACTCCCCTGTTCCCTGCAGGTGCAACACATACTGCCGCCGGGGGGCGGTGTGGAAGTCGGAGAAAGACGGGGACTGGCGGGCGTTCAGTTGGATATCTCCCTCGCCCAGCCGCTTGGCGATGGACACCATCTCCTCGGGGGTGACATCTTCGAAATGGGACTCGCCGTCGTCTCCCGAATATACTCGAACGATCTGCATTTCAAGAACCTTCTTTTTGATTTGGTTGATATTCCGCGCCCTGAGTTTCCGTGCCCGGAATGACGGCTGATCACCGGCATACGCCGAAGGCGCGAGCCTTGGCTCAGTCCGCCAGGGGTATGGTGCAGGTGATACCGGGGACCGTTCCCGCGGTAAGGGTGGTGTGGCCCTGGCCGGTGGTGTCCTCCACCAAGCGGGCGTCGCCGGGGCCGAACAGGTGTTTGGAACCGTCGCCCAGGCCGATCTCGATCTGTCCGGAGATGCAGATCACGTACTGGCGGCGCGGGGCCGGGTGCCAGTCGATGAAGCGGCCGGGCTCATTCTCCCGGAAGGTTATGGTTGTTGCCTTGACTGCCTCGGCCAGTTCAGGGTGGGAGGCCAAGCTGGTTTCCTCGATGTGGGTCTGGCCGTCGTCGCCGGTGTACATTCGGTAGATGCCCATGTCTTGTCTCCGTTTTGTGGAATCGAATCATTCGGTCAGGGGTATCGCTGAGGTGACGCCGGGATCGGCGGGCCGCCCGGTGTCCGGCATCGGCACACACTCTAATACCTGGGGCGGGTTTGGGCAACATCCGGCTGGACTCAGCCGGGCTGACCGGCCGCAGTTCTCAGAAACTCCGGAGCGTAAAGCCAGCCTTCAAGGCGGGCCAGGGCCAACTCGTTACTCTTCGGGTCCGGGGTCCCGCCGCGCCGGGTGACGCTGCCTGGGCCGTCCTGAGGCAGCCGGAACAGGTCCGGGTCTCTGGACCAAAGGCAAGCGGCCACGGCGGCCACCACCGAGTCCAGGCAGTCGTCGCTACCGATGCATTCATCGCCGAACTGAGCCAGGTTCCGCACGGGTACAGTGGAACTGGTCTCCAGGCTGTCCAGTATCTTCCGCCGCAGCTTGAACGATTCCCGCCCCTTCTTATAGCCTTTGTAGGGGAGGCCGAAGGCCCGGAGGGCCGCGCCGGGCATGGACTCCAGCAACACGGGTCCGGTGCGTCCCTGGTCAGGAAGGGGCGGCACCCGGCAACCCGCGCGCCACAGGCCGTCCAGCATCTGCATGCCCCGGAAGGTCATGGGCACCATGTTGGGATTGGTCTTATGGAGGCATGAGTAGCACTCGGGGAAATAAAGGTCCCCCCGGCGCAGCGGCTCGCCGTGTTCGGCCACAAAACTGTCCCGCAGAGACATGAATTCTTGGAATTCCATGGCGGCGGAGGCTTCCCAGAGCTGGGGCATCGTTTCGGCCCCGGGCAGCCAATGGCCGGCGAAAACTTCCGGAACGGAGAAGGGAAAGTCCAGGGCGGCCACCGTGCCGGGCGGCAGGGACGCCAACAGGTCCGCCAACCCGGCGCGGGGAGTGGGCTGGCAGTATTCCAGCGTGAGGACGCCGCCGCTGAGAACTCCCCGGGTCACCCAGGTGTTTTTATCGGCTTTGGCGCCGCTGAAGTCCACGCCTAGGATGGTGGTCTCCCCGGTCACGGGCGCTCCAACTGGGCTATGTTAGAATGGGCCGGAATTTCCGTCTCTCCAGATAGCGCCTGCCCGCCAGGCGGGCGCGCTCGGGCCAGGAGATAACTTCGAAACCAGAAAGGTTGTGTTATGGACTTTACCACGAGAAGAGAAAGATACCGGGGCATACTGGCCGGTGACAAGTGCGTTTACCCCGGATCGGTGTTCGACCCCATCTCGGCGCGTATCGCCGAGGACCTGGGATTCGAGGTCGGCATGTTCGCCGGCTCCATCGCGTCGGGGACCGTGCTGGGCGCGCCGGACCTGATCGTTTTGACGCTCACTGAATTCGCCCAACAGATCCACCGCATCTGCCGCGCCGGCGACCTGAGTCTGATGGTGGACGCCGACCACGGGTACGGCAACGCCCTGAATGTGATGCGGACGGTGGAGGAGTTGGAGACCGCCGGAGTTGCGGCGCTGACCATCGAGGACACCGTTCTGCCCCGGACCTTCGGCGGCGGCCCGGACGCCGTGTTGCCCATCGACGAGGGCGTGGGCAAGATGAAGGCGGCATTGGCGGCGCGGCGCGACCCCAACATGGTGGTGGCCGGACGCACCAGCGCGCTGCGGATAACCGACCTGGCCGACACGATCAAGCGGGCCAAGGCCTACGAACAGGCCGGCGTGGACGCCGTATTCCTGGCCGGCGCCTCCACCAAGGCCGAGGTCGAGGCCGTCAGCGACGCCCTGTCCATCCCGCTGCTCCTGGGCGGCACCACCGGCGAACTGGCCGACCGGGACTATCTGGGCTCGGTGGGGGTCAGGGTCGCCTTGCAGGGGCACCTGCCTTTCGCGGCCTCCGTCAAGGCGGTTTATGACACCCTGAAAGCCCTGCGCGACGGCGTGGCCCCCGCCGACCTGCGTCCCCAACTGGCCACCACGGAACAGATGGACCAGTTCACCCGCAAGGCCGACTACGCCAGGTGGACCACAAGTTTCCTCAGTTGATAACAAAAGACCGCTGTCCGGTTCATATGGACAGCGGTCTTTTGGATCTCTAAATTTGGCTAGATTGCCGATCTGCTAGGGATTGCCGTAGTCGCCAATCAGGCGTTCGGCGTTCTTGTAGGCTATCATTTCCTGGATCTCTGGGTCGAATCTGCCGATGAAGGCGCGGGCATATTCGGTTAACAACTGTCCTATGTCTTCGTCATACTGCCACACTATATCTCCCCGGTCAGTTCCCCACATGTAGCGGTCGGGATGATTCTCGATCAATGATCCGTACATCGCATAAGCCGCGTCCAGTAACCGGTCCCAATCGTTCCTCATATCCGATACGAAGACTTCCTTTTCGCCGAACCGAAAGGTGGGAATTAGATCGTCGAAGATGTCGTTGTAGGTGAAATAGACGTTGGGGTTCCGATCCAAGATGCCGTCGATGTAGGGCCGAATGACATCGCCGTGAACGATGAATGTCACCTCGGGGAAATCTTGGATTGCCCGCTCAAGGCTCTCGATATGGCCTTCTCCAGGGTGGTACCAAACCGCTAAGCCGTGATCTCTCACCACTTCCCAATCCCCGGTGTAGATCTCGGAATCTGGGGCAGGATTGTCGGACTCGGTGGGAGAAGATCCGACTTCGCCGAATCCGAAGAAAAGATTCGGGCGAACTCCCAGCATCACCTCGAGCGACTCGCCGGCCAAGGTGGTTGCTCCGTTTGCAGAGGCTTGTAGGAACGGCACAAATAGTGACGGATACCGCTCCACCGTCCTGTAGGCGACCTCGATGGCCGGAACCGTGATCTCCGGGAAGGTGGGAAAGAAGGCGAAGGCCTTGATGCTGCCCTCGTTCCGCAAGGTGCAGGCGATGCGGTTGATGTCCATGGTCCTGCCGAGCAGCGGCCGCTGCTCTTTGGAGATGGTGTCATACAGGTCCGATTCAGCCCCTCTGGTCTCTACATAGCCGTCGACCGGCGCATCTCCAACGGTGTCATCGGGAAGCTGGGGTATGTGGAGATGGGAATCGATCAAAGGCCCCTGGTAATAGGAGGCCGGGAAATCTTTGGTGGGCTTATCTCCGCAAACAGCCGGCGCAAAGGCGGCATCGATCCGTTTCGGCCATTCAGCATCCCAAGCGGCGATCTCTCGTTTATCGAAGAAACATAACCGGATCGAATAATTCTCTTGAGCAGTCGGCGCGCGGTGAGATAACTGCAATACGGTCTCCATACCCACTTTATCGGCCAGGCACCACATCAACCCTGGGGAGTCCAAAGCCTGGGCTATCAGAGTACGCGGGGCTTCTGCCTGCGCTGCCGGCGTGACCGTGCTGGAGGGCTGGGCTTCCGCGGCGGTTTCGCCGCCGGAACCCGCTGGGGTGGTTCTTGGTATGCTGGCCGCCGTGGGCGCAACGGTGGGCGCCGGGGTTGCAACTTCGGCAGTAGCGGACTGGCCGCCGGTGGCTTCTGCCGTCGGCGTGCTGGTTGCAGTGGCAGTGGCCAGACCGGTATCGGAAGTTGTTGACCCGACGGTGGGCGCCGGTGTTTCAGCGCCTGCCGGGCCGGCTTGAGCGCCGATACTGGCTAGCCCAGATTCGGATGTTCCCCCGCAAGCGGCAATCAAAAGCGTGGTCACCGCCAAAGTAACGAACAAAAATATTGATCTAATCATAATTCGAGATTAAGTTAGGTCCCGGCTACGTTCAAGGGCAGATTACCGGCCTGTGGACCCAGGTTCTCGACCGGGGGGCTGCCGGACCGTGGCTGGGGGACGCTGCAGAATGACGCGGAGTTGGCCGGCCCACCGGCGGCAGTTGTTATTAAGGCTGGACCCGTGGAGGATTGAGGTAGGGAAAACATCTTCGTGAAGGTGGTTTCCGGGTGAGAGCATTTGAAAAAACCCCTGTTCCCGCTGCTTGGCGCGGCAGTTGTGCTACTGATCATCCTCCTTGGCTGCACCACTCCGGATTTCCGGACCTTCAGCAACCCGGTGATGACCACCGATCTGATGCAGGCCGAGTTGGCGCGGCTGCACGAGATCAACCTGACCGTTTCCAGCGGTGATTTCGACCCCAGTGTTTACCCGGTCTCCGTGGGTGTCGATGCGAGAAACGGGAAGATGCTGATCGAAAAATTCATCTGCTGGGACGCCTGTCCGGACGTGGGCATGGTCTTCCTGCTGTACCAGAACGTGGATACGGTGGAAGCCTGCACGGCCGCCGTGGTGGGCTCACCGCTCATCTCTCCGGAGCCGATTCCGGGGCAATTCTGGGGCTGCCGGCCCATCGTCGATTGGCTGAATAGACCGGGAAGATTTCCCTAGCGGTCAAGGGCAGTCCACGTCATTCTTCCGGTTTTATTCCACCTGGCGCGCAACTTCACCGGCGGCGGTTTGTGGGGTACACTATGGCCTCGGACCGGCCGGGGTCTCGCCTGGCGTTGGGGAGCGACAGCGCCGCGATGAAGGCTAAGGCCGGTATTTTGAAACGCTTGACCGAAGGAGCACCACCGTGAAGATCGCCTTGAATCACCTTCATTTCCGCAGCGAAGACCCTGACGCGGCCGCCAAGTGGTATTGCGATAATTTTGGCGCCGACATCACCTCGGAGCGGCCGCTTTCCACCACCAAATCCATCCAGCTTGAGTTGAACGGCGAGCACATCATGACCATCTCGGGCCGCGCCGAGGGCGAGGACCCAATCGCCGGGACCACCGATCCCCGCTACGGGTTGGACCACTTCGGGTTCGAGACCGATGACCTTGAGGGATTGGCGGCCAAATTGAAGGCCAACGGCGTGAAGTTCAACTGCGAGCCTTGGACCATGCCTTCAGGTTCCATGGTTGCTTTCGTGGTGGCGCCCGACGAAGTATCGGTGGAACTGATCCAACGCCCCACTTAACGGCCCGTATTTCCTGGCCCAGGCGTGAAGTCAGCTAGTCCGGGTTGATGCCTTCAAAGAGGTCTTCGGGGACGGTCTCTCCGGAGGCTACTCCGGGCCGGGCGCGGATGTAGTATTCCCGGCCCAAGACCCATTCGGCGACATCCCTGGGCACCCGGTGGTAGGGCCAGTTTGGCGCCACCTGTGTCCGGTGGCATAGGATACAGGCCATCTTGGTCTCCAGGTGGTCTGAGATGTCCAGCTCCAGGTGTATCTCCTCCCGTGGAGTGCCTTGGACCAGTTGCTCCGGGCTGGGCAGGGGGAAATCCTCCCCGGCCGCGCGCAGCCGGTTGGCCCATTCCAGCCGGAATCCCTGGGGACGGGCGCTATAGAAGAGGCGCTGGGGCGTATGCGGCTGCAGCCCGCCCGTCAACTGGCCGGGGAAAGCCGCCGGGTCCGAGGCCATATCGAAGGCCTGGGTCGTGTGCTTGGAGACGGCTATGTGGTCCGGATGGCCGTAGAGTCCGCCCGGTTCGAAGGTGAGGACCACCTGGGGCCGGAACTCCCTGATCTCCCGCACCAGCCGTTCCACCACCTCATCTTCCGGCGCTTTGATGTAGGCCCGTGGGTGGTCGTTGGCGTCCCAGCCGGCCATGCCCGAGTCCCGGTAATCCAGCACGGTATGGCTCTCGAGGCTCAGCGCCCGCACCGCGCAGGAAAGTTCGATGCGCCGGATCTCGCCCAGGGTCTCCCTGGTGGCTGAGCCTTCCTGCCGTATCTCCCCCTCCTCGCCCAACGTGGTGGTCACCAGGCGCACCCGCCGCCCCTTAGCCACGTTAAGGGCCAGTAAGCCCCCCACCGGAAATGCCTCGTCGTCAGGGTGTGCTAAGCAAGCTAAAAGGCGAAGTGCAGGCATTTATTCGTTCCTCTCTATCTAATATGACCCAAGAAAATACCCGGCTACTCTCTCGGGAACCAAGCCCAGGAAACCCGGCTGTGCCGGCTGTGCCGACTGGGCCGGCCCGAAGTGTACGTTTGGCATCCTGGCCCAGTCAATGGAGGCAGGGGGCGTCACCGCCCCGGCGGTCCGTTTTCCGGCCCGGATTTTGTCCCGGATCAGGCCGTCTGGACGTTTGACAGCCCAGAGGGGTGCATCTACAATCCGGCTCGAGGCGCTCTCAGTCATTGAAGGGGTTATGGAAGGGGTTATGGGATAGGAAACGCGCCGTGAATCGAGTCGAATTCGGAGGCCGAAATGGCTGAATTGTTAGGCCTGGGTTGTTCTCACGGACCCATCATCCTCACCCCGCCGGAGGTCTGGCATAAAAGCCGGGAACGGATATTCGGCCGAAACCCAAACTTCCAAGCGCCGCCCCAACTGATCGAGGCGCTGGGGGATGACAACGGCCTGACCCAGGACCGTCTCGACCAAAAGAAGGTGGTCGAAGCCTTCCAGGTGCTGCGGGACCGGCTTCACGCATTCAATCCGGACGTCCTGATGATCATCGGCGACGACCAGGCCGAGAATTTCAAGCAGGATAACCTGCCTCCATTCTGCCTCTACACGGGAGGCGAGGTGGACGGCTATCCCTTCCGAAATGTGGGCGGGGAAAATAACCTCTGGCAGGCCGCCTCCGACACCAAGTTCAGCTTCCGGTGTCCCCAGGACTTCTCCAGGGACATGCGCAACTCCCTGATCCGAGGCGGCATCGACATGGCCTCGTCCAGCGCCTTGAAGGGCTGGGACTGGGGCCTGGCCCACGCCATCATCAACCCCCTGGTCTACCTGGACCCGGAGGGCAAGTTTCCCCTGCTCCCCCTCTTTGTGAACTGCTACGGAGAGGAGGCCGGCCCGGATTATCCGCCCCGGCCCACGGCGCGGCGCTGTTATGAGGTGGGCCAGGCGATACGCCGGTTCCTGGACACCAGGGACGAGCGGGTTGCCGTGGTGGCATCGTCTAGCTGGTCTCACAGCTTCCTGGCCCACAAGTTCGATTGTTCCGCCATCGACCTGGAGACCGACCGGCGTTATCTGGAGTTGGTCCGCGAGGGGCGGGGCAGCCAGTTGGCCACGCTCACACCAGAGGAGTTGCAAGACTCGGGCGACCATGAGATCTTGAACTGGATCATCGCCTTGGGGATCCTGGGCGACGTTCCCGCGGAGATAGTGGACGTCAGGGATTCAAACACCCAATTGGCCTTCCGGGTGGCGGCTGTTTGGGGATAGACGAGCTATAGAATTTGACCCGGCGTCTTGTATTGGAAATGCATATTTTGGTGATTCGTTCGCCCTGAGCTCCGGCCTGAGCCGAGAGTCTCCCCGATTCATCGGGGGACCCGTCGAAGGACCCTGGCGCAATCACGGCACAGCGGAGCTCACCACGAGCGGTTGCGAAGGCGGACTCGAACTAACAAGACTCGTCCGGCGGTATGCCGCCCCGGACCACTCGACCACAGGAGGAAAGATGCACTACGGCCTAATCATGGAATGCGACTACCGCTATGGCCACACCCAAGAGGAGGCCTTTGACGAGGCCCTGGGCATGGCGGATTCGGCCGAGAATGGCGGCCTGGACGGGGTCTGGCTGGCGGAACGGCATTTCGCCGCGCCCCGCAGTCCTCTGGACGCCATGGGAGCGGGGATACCGTCGGTGGTGTCCGCGCCGTTGATAATCTCCGCCGCCATCGTCGCCCGGACCGAGCGTCTGCGGGTGGGCGTGGCGGTGAATGTCCTGCCCCTCAACCACCCGGTGCGCATGGCCGAAGAGATCGCCACCTTGGACCAGATCAGCCATGGACGGATCGATTTCGGCGTGGGACGCAGCGGGTTCATGAGGGCCTACGAGGGCTATGACATCCCTTACGGAGAAAGCAGGGAGCGCTTTCAGGAGAACCTCGAGATTATCCTGGCCGCTTGGACCAACGAGCGGTTCTCCTACCAGGGCAAGCACTACACGTTCAACGATGTGTGCGTGATTCCCAAACCCTATCAGCAGCCGCATCCACCGCTGCGAATGGCGGCCACCACCAAGGAGACGTTCCCCCAGGTGGGGACCTTGGGGTATCCGATCTTCGTGGGACTAAGGGGGTTGGACCGGCCCGAACTGGTCCGGCTTCTTAACGACTACCGCCAGGCCTGGAAAGATGCCGGCCACGCGGGAAACGGAGACGTTTACCTGCGCATACCGATCTTTGTCGGAGGGTCCCAGGATGAGGCCTTGGCCGATGCCGAAGAGAGCACCATGACGTCTTACCGGCGGATGGCCAAGAACTTCGCGGCATCGGCGTCCGCCGCGGGGGCCACCGTCGATGAGGACCGGACGGCGCGCGGCGAAGCCCTGGCCGCCGTTACCTACGAACAGTTGGTCCGTGACCGCTTGGCCTACGGCAGTCCCGAGGGCGTGATCAGTCAGTTGAAGACGATCTCCGAGGAATTGGGGCTTTCGGGCATCGTGGCCGAGACCAACGTGGGCGGGTTGATACCCAGGGAGAAGGTGGCGAAGTCCATCGGCCTTTTCTGTAAAGAGGTCGTGCCGGCCCTGCGGTAGATCGCTGACGCTTTCTGAAAAAGGTCGTGCCAGCTCCGCCTTGGCATAAACCTGGCACGGTCCGTAGGTGCGGGTCTGGGACCCGCCCTGTTTCCTTTCAGACATGGTCGTCGATGGAATGGTCAGTTCCAGTCCCAAACGGTGAACCAGCACAGAGCGGGTTTGAAACCCGCCCCTACGGCGGTGGTTGTAAGTTGATCACCTTTCCACCCATGGACTGGGGTTTAGACGGGACGGCTCAGAGCCGGGGCAGCACGTAGTCGTTGATGGCGACGGCCAGCCCGTCTTCCTCCACGGAGGGGGCCACGAAATCGGCGGCCGCCCTGACCTCTTCCGGCGCGTTGCCCATGGCGACGCTGAACCCGCAGGACTCCAACATGGGCAGGTCGTTGTAGCTGTCCCCCACCGCCACCATGTTGGCGGGGTCCACGCCCAAGGTTCGTCCCACGCGGGAAACCCCGGTGGCCTTGTCCACTCCGGCCAAGGTGAAGTCCACGGCCCACAGCCCGTTATAGGGCAACACCGCCTTGATCACGTACATGTCCTTATTGCCACGGAACTCCTTGGCCAGGGCGTCGGCGGTAGCCTCATCCAAATCCAGGGCCGACACGCGGACCAGGTCCCAGTCCGGCACGTCGTCGAAGGTGCTGGCGGTGCCGCTGGCGTGGGTGGCGACGAAAGCCGAGCCCATCTCCCTGAGTCTGGTGACCACCGCTTCAGCGTTGGCCGGTCCCAAAGGCGCGGTCCAAACTGACACACCCCGCACCGGGTCAAGGATATTGGCGCCGCCGTCGCAGAGTTGGGGTGTGGTCAGGCCCAATTCTTTGGCATACCGCAGCACGTCGGCCGGCTCCCTCCCGGTGGCGATGAACACGGGTATGTGCCGGGCCAACCGTACGATGGCCTCTTGGACCGCGGGGGCGATCTTCTCGTCGGGACCGATGATGGTGCCGTCCAGGTCCAGGGCCGCTGCCAGGATCATCGCAATCCTCGGACCTTATTCCGGTCCAGTGGGTGTCGTTAATCTGGGCCTAAAAATCAGTTAGAGAGGGAGTATTCTCCCTCTCTAACTTGGGTTGCCGGTTATCCCGTTTTTCAACGGGTTCGCTGAGACTGGGGCCTAGTCGAAGACCAACTCCTTGTTCTTGCGGTCGGGGTTTCGCATCTCGGCCAGACCGTCTATGGCGTTGTCCTGGGAGTTGCAGAACAACTCGATGCCGTTGCCGTCGGGGTCCTTGATGTAGATGCTCTTGGTCATGCTGTGGTCGGTGGTCCGCAGTTCCGATTTTTCGAAATACTGCTGCAGCTTGTTGTAGTAGTCGGTTAGCTCTGCGTAGTCTTCCACCTGGATGGCCATGTGGTTCAGGCCCAGGCCGCCGTCGGTGACCGCGGCTGCGCCTTCGGGAGCCTGGAACAGGGCCAGGTCGTGGTGGATGGAGCCGCAGGTCAGGAAGGTCCCGAATCCGGGCCGCTCCAGAGAAATCTCGAAGCCCAAAACTTCGGTGTAGAACTTGGTTGACGCGTCCACGTCTTTGACGTTGATCACCAGGTGCCCGATCCTCTTGGGTTTTGCCATTTCAGTCCTCCTAATCCTTCCCTGATTCTGGGACGTTTGACTTTGGTTCCGTACCGGATATTGATAATTGATATATCGAATACTATACATTTTCATCCTCGAAATTCCAAGGGGTGAGGAAGCAACGTGTCTCCGGATGGAATCAAGATCGGAATATCTCTGGTTCAGTCCTCCCGCTCCAGGAACCGCTGCACCCGGTCCATGGCGTTCTTTTTGTCATAGCTCTGGTAAAGGAGCATGGCGTTCCGTACCGGGTCTCCGCCGAAGAAACGTTCGTAGAGCACCTGCCTGCCGCCGAAGGCGCTGCAGGCCACGTCCCACGCCAGGTGAAACAGGCGCACCCGGTCCCGCGCCCCGGTGGACTCGGTGGCCAAGTAGCGTTCCAACTCCGGCGCCACCGGGGTGTCGAAGTCCGCTTCGGAGGGCAGGGCCATCAGGCTGCTGGAACCCAGCAACTGCACGATCTCGGCGATCCGGGCGTAGATCGTCCTTGAGAACAGGTGCCGGCCGGCGGTCAGCGGACCCTGGGCCGGACACATCACACCCCATTCATTGAGTTTGGCGTCGGCCTCCGCGGCCCGGACGCAGGCCTTCAGCGTTTCCAGGTAGACCACTATCTCGCCGATCCGCTCCTGGACGTGGGGGACCTGGGTTGACCCCAGGGTCTCGGCCATGAGCGAGGTGAGTCCCAGCATGAACTCGGTCTTGACCACACAGCGGTTGACCACCTGCTGCCCGGTGTGGGCGGTGGACTGGGTGGCCGCCGAGTAGTTGTTGCACATGTCCACGTCGCCCAGCAGGAACACCCGCTCCCAGGGCACCAAGACGTTGTCGAAAAAGACCAGGGCGTCCATCTCCTCGAACCTGGACCCCAGGGGGTGGTCGAAGCTGGAGCGGCCCAGGTCCAGGCTCTCGCGGCACATGAACTTCATGCCGGGCGTGGCGCAGGGCAAGGCGAAAGAGAAAGCCTGCCGCCAGGCGTCTTTGCCCAACAGGTGGCTCCGGGTGGGGTATACGGCGATCTCGTCGGAGATGGGCCCCAGGGTGGCCAGGATCCGGCTGCCATGCACCACTATTCCGGCGTCGGTCTCCTTCACCACCGTCAGGGCCACCTGGTCTTCGATCTTGTCGAAGGCTGTGGTGCCGCGGCTGCGCTGCAGGTTCACCAGGGTGTGGGTCAGGGTCAGGTCGTTCTCGCGGATGTACTCGTGGTAACGCAGAACATTGTCTTTGAACTCAGGACGGTTGGCCGCGAAGTATTCCGACGACCCGGCCCAGCCGGCCACTGCCGCGTTGAGGAAGTCCGGGGTGCGGGCCATCATGCCGCAGCTCTCCCACGCCCAATTGGTCATCATCTCGCGCCGCTTCACCAGGTCTTCCACCGTCTTGGGGATGATGAAAGACAGCCCCACCGGCTCGCCCGAGGACGGCGATTCAAAGGTCATCGCGTCCTTGGTGGCAGGGTCGTGCTGCTGGTCGTAGAGGGCTGCCAGGGAGCGCACGCCATTCCGCAAGGCGGGATGGGTGGTAACGTCGTCCACCTTCTCTCCGCGGATCCAGACCTCGGCAGGGCTTTTTGACAGTCCGTCGATGTATTGTTGCCCCGTTCGAGCGGGCATGAATCAGCCTCCCCGTGGGGCCTTTTGATGCCCTCAGGCCAGATTGGGGCGAGTGTAGCAGTGGCCTCACGGGGTGTCAAAAGCAACTGAACTTACCGGCCATATGGCCCGGCGATTCAGCCCCCTTTGGCCGCCCAACCAGAGCCGCTTGCCCATTCTTGGACACTGGCCCGGTCTCTAAGATTCAAGTGGACCAATGCTCAAAAGGTTTGGGGCGGCGGTCAACCGCGGAGATAGGCTCAGCACACACAACCGGGAAAGGGAGGCGATTGTATGTACAAGCGGATATTGGTGCCATTGGATGGCTCTCCCATGGGTGACCGGGTACTGCCATACGTGCGGAATCTGGGCAAAAAACTCGAGGCCAAGGTTGAATTATTCCGGGTTTTCGACCCCCAGCCGGAGTTCTTCTATCCCGAACCCTTCGAGTTCCAAGATCGGCATGACGCGTCGGAGCGCTACCGGGAGGAAGCCATGACCGCCATGGGCACGGCCAAGACTGACTTGGAGGCCGCGGGCGTGGCCGCCACGGCCGTGTTCCACGGCCCGGCAAAGGTGGAAACCGGTGGCGAAAAAACAGACCACACCTTTGGCACTGCGGCGGAACACATCGTGCTGGAGTCTGAGAAGGTCCAGGACACGCTGATCGTGATGTCCACCCATGGGCGTTCGGGCGTCGGCCGGTGGGTCATGGGCAGCGTCACCGACAAGGTGCTGCACGCCGTGAAAACGCCGCTGCTGATCATCCGCGCCGAGGGCAACGACGCCATTCTGGACGGCAGCATGGGCCATATCGTCGTCCCTCTGGACGGCTCGGCCCTGGCGGAGAACATCCTGCCCCACGCGGTGGTGTTGGCCAAGGCCTTGGAGGCCAAAATATGCTTGGTGCGGGCGACTCCGGACGATAAAGTCGACGCCGACGAGCGGGACCACCTGGAACGCCTGGGCGAGAGGATACTGGCCCAGGGTGTGACTTCGGTGGAGTGCGTGGTGCTCCACGGCGACCCGGCCACGGCCATCGTCGACCTGACCCACGAGCACCCGGATGCCCTGGTGGCGATGACCACCCACGGCCGCTCCGGGATGGGCCGCTGGCTGATGGGAAGCGTGGCCGACCGGGTCGTCCGCCACGCCGCGGGTCCGGTGATGGTCCTAAGGAGCTGACGGCAACAAGGGACCGTTGCCGCCAAACCTTGGGGCGGGTTAAAAACCCGCGCCTACGCCAGCAAACCCACTTCGTAGGGGGCATCCCGATCCCATCGGGACCGTGCCCCCTACGATTTTCGCGTGGTGTCGTTGATGGCCAGGGGTTTCAGCCGAGCATCGCCAGCGCGAGGTAGTACCCGGTGACGCTCAGTACCGCGCTGGCCGTTAACCCTAACATTCCCAGGTAACGCTCCCCATTGGCCACTGCGATCGCGCCCATCAGGACTCCGAGCGGGCCGAACACCACCGGCGCCACCGCCAGTGACACCAAGGCCATGATGATGCTGACGGCGCCGAACCAACGTCCGGTCTTACTTTGACGCACGGTTATCCTTCTTCAGGAACCTATTGCCAGCTTCCTGACATAACTAAATTGATAAGTATTGCCCGGATAGCGAATTAGTCTTAAACCTTTCTTTTATAGAAAGTTTATCGCTATAAATAGTTAGTAAACATGCCTGTATTGGTAATGATTTAGCGAGCCTGAACAGGCGAGTACCGTTTCCCAAAGGGTTGTGTTATGTTACCGGCGTCTTTTCAGACCGGTGGCGACCGTTGTTTGATTTTCCCATCCGAACGTGAGGCGGACGTAGGTCAGCAGTAGGAGGAACGTATGAAAGGCCGAGTGGTAGTCTGCAAGGAATACGGCAAACCCTTCGTGATCGAAGAGTATGAGGTCCCGGAGCCTGCTCCAGGCGCGGTCATACTCCGCATGACCCAGGCCGGAATCTGCGGTTCCGACCTGCACACCTGGCGCGGGGACCAGACCCAGGAAAACCTGCCCATACCGCCCACGGGCCGGGCCATGGGACATGAGGGCACCGGAGTGGTGGAGGTGCTGGGAGACGGGATCGAGACCGACACCGCCGGAGCGCCCATCGAGAAGGGAGACCGGGTGATCTACGCGGCCGTCTTCCCCTGCTACCATTGCCGCCAATGCCTGAAGGGCAACACCAACTGGTGCATGAACCGGAACTATCCCGCCGCCGGCGTCTGGCCCTATTTCGTCGCCACCTATTCCGATTACCTCTACCTGCCGGCCCGGCATCCCTTCTTCAAGGTGCCGGACGAGCTGGACGACAATATCCTGGGGCCGGTGAACTGCGCCATGGGCACGGTCACCACCGGGCTGATACGGGCCCAAGCCGGCGAGGGCGATTACGTGGTGATCCAAGGCGCCGGAGGACTGGGCCTCCACGCCACCGCCATGGCCAAGGAGATGGGCGCCGACCGGGTGATCGTCCTGGACCGCCTGGAGAACCGCCTGCAATTGGCCGAGGAATTCGGCGCCGACTACACCATCAACATCGAAGAATTCAACACCCCGGAGACCAGGCTCAGCCGGGTCAAGGAACTGACCGACGGCCGCGGCGCCGACGTGGTGATGGAGTTGGTGGGCCGGGCCGAACTGCTCAAGGAAGGCATCGACATGCTCAGCAACGGCGGCACCTTCGTTGAGATCGGCGACATCGTGCGGGGCCGGGAAGTATCAATCGACCCATCCAAGCTGCTCACCGGCAAGAGCATCATCGGCTCGCTGATGTACAAGCCTGAACTGCTGCCCAGGCTGCTAAACTTCTTGGTCCGCAAACAGGACGTTCTACCCTTCCACAAGATCGTTTCCCACACGTTCCCTCTGGCCGAGGTCAACGATGCTTTTGCTCAGGCGGAGTGGGACCAGACCCAGACCCCCATCACCAGGGCCAT